>DDVC01000160.1 GCA_002345145.1 Bacteroidetes bacterium UBA2322 | reverse complement strand
GGCAACTGCATTCACCCAAGTACCGGTGCAGCCATCAGATTGCTCCCATTGGTAAGTGTAAGCGCTATTGCCGCCGGAAGGTGCTCCAACAGTGAAAGCAACCGGATTTCCGCCTACGCACTGGGTTAAAGAAGCAGCCCCACCCACTGCGCCGCTGGTAATGGTAGTACTAAAAGTGTTGATAGTAAGCACATTGGAGTTGGCAGCATCGCAACCCAAACCGGTGCAAGAATAAACTGCCCTAAAATAGGTAGTTCCGGTTATGGCGGGCGTAGTTTGCGGATTAGCGCCTGTGCCAAAGTTTGTCCAAGGTCCGGTATTGGAAACTGTGCTGAATTGCCATTGAATAGTGCAAGTTCCCGTGCCGTTTGCAGGTGTAGCGCTTAAAGAGGTAATACCTCCCACACAAACGGTGGCGCTGCCGGCGCTGATGTTGATAGAGGGGTCTGCCACCACCGTTACGGTTGCCACATCGCTCGTTGCCGGGTCACAGCCAATGCCTGATGCGCTCACTACACAATAGTAGTATAAAGTGCCGGCAGAAGCATTGGGGGGCGAGTAGGTATCAGCAATAGCGCCGCTAATGAGTGTGCCGCCACTATTGCTGTTGGTAGTGTTGCTGTACCACTGATAAGTGAGAGAAGGCACCCCGCCGCCGGCGCTAACCGATAAGGGCGACGAACCACCTATACAAACAGTTTGTGTAGTAGTAGGGTTGGTAATGATGTAAATCGGGTCGCCAACGGTTACGGCTGAGGTATTGCTCACCACTGTATTGCAACCGCTACCCGATTGGGTAATGACACAATAATAATAGAGTGTTCCAAAACTGTCTTCGGACATTACCGTAGCCGTGGCAGTATTTGCATTGTAATAATTGTCTAATAGATAGCCTCCGGTGTTATCGTCCACGTCATTCCAATACCACTGATAGGTAAAGGAACCGGTTCCGCCCGATGCTGCTACGGTAAGGGTAGCTACGCCATTTATACAAACCCAAACGGGTGTTGTGGGCTGGGTGGTAATGATTGGGTCAGCCTCAATGGTTACGTTAAAGGTATAATTAGGCGAGCTGCAACCGGTAGTGGAGTTTCGCACTGAGGCAACAAATTGATACGTACCCGGCGCGGCTCCGGTAGGAATGGGCACAATGATGGGCGAAACCGGCAAGGAAGCATTGACCACAGGCGTAAAGCCCGATAAGGCAGGCGAACCGGCGCTGATGCTGTATTGGTTAGGTCCGTTAGTGGTGGCGGTGTAGGGTAACGAAAAAGTGGAACTGCCCACGCATACCGAAGCCACCGAACCAAGGGTAATAGTAGGCTGCGGGTTGATGGTAATGTTTCGGGTAGCGCTTACAGCAGTACAGGGACCAGCGCCATCGGGGTCGTTGGTAGTGAGTGTAAGTACTACCAAACCGGTGTAGTTGGCTACGGGTGTGTATGTAGTGGCAGCAATTCCTGCATTATTTTGCTGGGCAGTACTGCTGAGTGTACCGCCGCCTGAGGTAATACTCCATGCGCCGGTGGTAGCGCCGCCCCCTACGCTTGCGCCGGAGAGCGTAATAGCAGCCGGCGTAGCCGACTGGCAACCGGAAAGCCCTAACCCGGTATTAACCGTAGCGGCTGGATTAACGGTTATGGTGGCAGAGGGTTGGGTAATGCCGGTATTGCGCACACACCCGTTGGCATCTTGAATGGCGCTAATAGTAAAGGTGGTAGTAGCAGTAAAAGGCGAACCGGGCGGGGTAAACGGTACACCACTCACTACACCCGATACGGTTCCGTGCGGGGGCATATTGAGGGAGAAAGGACCGATGCCTTCTCCGGGTGAGGCGGTAAAGGTGAGTGTGCCTGCTCCGGCATCGGTAGCGCAAAACGGTCCGTTGGCGGTGAGGGAGCCTTGGGGGAGGGCAAGCACATTGGCATTTACGGAAGTAGCGGTATTACTGCACCCACTCCCGGTTTGTGTAACAATAACATCGTAACTGTAGCTGCCCACAGACAAAGTATTATCAGTAGTGTATGTGGCGCTGTTAGTACCTACATTTGTTCCATTTCTACGCCATTGGTAAGCGCTTACAGTGCCTAATCCGCCGCTCACGTTGGCAGTAAGTGTAACAGTACTGCCAGAACATACATTGGCAGCGCCGGATATGGTAACGGTGGGGTCGGCTACTACATCGGCATTAACGGCTGCCGAGGTAGCGCTGCAACCACTGCCGGTTTGGGTTACTATAACGTCGTAGCTATATGTACTGGCTGCTAAGGTATTATCGGTGGTATAGGTAGCAGAGTTTGTGCCTATGTTTACGCCATTTCTGCGCCATTGGTAAGTGCTTATTGTACCCACACCACCGCTTACATTAGCAGTGAGGGTAACACTGCCACCTACACATACATTGGCAGCGCCGGTTATGGTAATGGTGGGATCGGCTACTACATTGGCATTAACGGCGGTGGCGGTATTGCTACAGCCACTGCCGGTTTGGGTTACGATAACATCATAGCTATAGGTGTTGGCTGCTAAGGTATTATCGGTGGTATAGGTAGCGCTGTTTGTGCCTACGTTTACGCCATTTCTGCGCCACTGGTAAGTACTTACCGTACCCAACCCGCCGCTTACATTAGCAGTGAGGGTAACACTGCCGCCTACACATACATTGGCAGCGCCGGTTATGGTAACGGTGGGGTCGGCTACTACATTGGCGTTAACGGCGGTGGCGGTGGCGCTACAACCTGCGTCTTGGGTAATTTCTACGGTGTAGCTGTAATTGCTAACACCCAATAAGTTATCGGTTGTATAAGTACTGGAGTTGCCTCCTACAATTGAACCATCTCTTCGCCATGTGTAAATTGGCGTGCCGGAGCCGCCGGTTATGTTGGCAGTAAGGGTAACAGAGCCACCCACACACACGTTGGCAGCGCCGGTTATGGTTACTATGGGGTCGGCTATTACGTTTACTTGAATGGTATTAGAGGTATTCGTATTGCCGCATTGGTCGGTAGCGCGGCGGCGATAAATGTAGGTGCCGGTAGTTAGGGCGGGCGGGTCATAAGTTAAACCGGTAGCGCCGCTTACATTGCTGTAGCCGCCACCATTTAGGCTCAACTCCCATTGGTAAGAGAAACTACCCCCATTGGTAGTACCTACTGTACCGCCGCTTGCTGCCGCGGAGCTGGTAAAAGCGCCCGGGTCGCCTCCGGTACAAATGGTTACACCATTGGCAATACCAGCAATAGTGCCGCCGGTTACTGCAGGCGTAACGTTTGCAAAATCAATATCTATGAAAGCATCACCGCCACCTTCCTGCAAGGTAATTTCAACTCTTGAGGATGAGGTAAGTGTGCCAGTCCATTTAGTACCCAATCCATTGTTGCAGCAAGTACCCGATGTATTAAAATCAACTGTACCGTTGCCGTCCCAATCTATGCTAAGAGAGTAATTGTCATCATACCCTATTAGGTTGAGGTTGTAAACACCACAAGGAAATCCTTGCCTTTTGGCAGAAAAACTCCAGTTATCGGTACTTTGGGTAGCACAACCGGAATAACCCGATAAAGCAGAAGGAGTGGAGGCAGCACCCATACCAAAAGTTCCAATATTGAACTCGGCAGTGGTGGAGTTGGTGGCAAAACCTAAATAACTGCCAAAACTGAAGCCATTATAGGCATAAATGTTCCACGTATTTGTGCCATAAACAGTGGGGTTGCCCGGCGGCTGGGTTACTGTAACCGTAAGACTTGATGAGGTAGCAATATCACACCCCGTACCACAGTTAATGGTTCGGGCACGGTAGTATCGGGTGGCGGTTAAAGCGCCTGTATTATAGGAAGTACTTGTTGCTCCGGGAATATCGGTAAAGGTTGCGTTATCGGTACTGATTTGCCATTGCGGTTGGCAGCCGGTGCCATTGGTAATGGTAGCCGTAAGGTTAGCCGAAGAAAAACCGTCGTTGCAGATAGTGGTAGCGCCCGAAACGGAGATGGCGGGGTCGGGGACTACGGTAATAGTGATGACGTTTGAGTTTACCGAGCTACAGGCATCGCTTGCTACACGACGGTAATACGTAGTAGCTGTAAGGGCAGGCGGGTCATAAGTAGCGCCGGTAGCACCCGATATATTTGTCCATGTACTGTTATTAGGTGAACTTTGCCATTGGTAGGTTATGCTTCCGCCACCGGTAAATCCGGTTGTTCCGCCAGAAGCTGAAGTAATATTAGAAAAAGCGCCTAAATCACCACCCGAACATATAGTTGCATTTGAGCCTACAGAGCCTGCATTGAGGGTAGGAGTAATGAGGGTAAAATCTATATCTACAAAAGCATCGCCCCCGCCCTCACTAAGATCGACCTGCACACGCGATGCACTGGTGAGTGTGCCGGTCCATAAGGTTTGATTTACAAAACCGGGTTGGTTGCAACAAGTAAAATTGGTTGAAGTAAAATCGAAGGTGCCGTTGCCATCAAAATCAATAAACACTTGTACAGCATCGTCGTGCCCTCGTCCAATAACATTGTACACCCCGCAAGGAAATCCTTGTCTTTTGGCACTGATGCTCCAATTATCGTTTTGGAGACTACAGCCTGCATATCCGCTTAGAGTACTTGGGTTTGATGTTAACCCCATACCAAATGCTCCAAGGTTAAATTCGGTACTGGTGCTATTAGATGCAAATCCGAAGTATGCATTAAAGTTTGAACCCGAGTAAGAATAAATATTCCATGTATTAGAACCAAAATTAGCGGGATTTCCCGACGGACTTTGGGCGGTAACAGCATAAGTAATAGCACTGCCATTACATGTGCCTCCATAAGTTCTGGGAGTAACAGATACGTTCCCGCTGGTACTTCCCCATGTAACGGTAATGGTAGCAGTGCCTTGTCCGGCGGTAATAGTAGCTCCTGCCGGTACCGACCATTGGTAATCATGAACATGGTGACTAACACCACTAACAGAGTAGGTGTATGATTGCCCTGCACACACCGTTGTGGCACCCGATATACTTCCACCCGTAGGAGGTTGTATGGCTATTTGTGTATTTATATTTCCTGTATTTGAGCTAAATCCTTCTGAAACTACAAAATAAGTACCTGCTGCAAGTGTTGTTTGGATAGAAGCTGCTGCTCCACTACATAAAGGTCCGTTGTCATCATTAAGCGTAATACTACCCCCGCCACTATTAAGCAAGTGCATGTATGTATCAAAACCAGAGCCACAATGTGAAAGATTAACCGTAGCGGTGTTGTTAAGGGTAAATCGGTAAAATATATCGGGACTGGATTGACCGGCATAACTGTTGAAAAAACAATTTCCGTTGTTTTGCGTATTGGAATAATTAGCACAGCCCGAAAGTGTACCCACTTCAATTGGAATTGAAGTGTTGGTACCGGCTTTAAAACCTGCTGTAATAGTAACAGCAAGCGGCGTTAATGCACCTGATGCGACACAATTAAATTGGTCAGTAACTACCCTTACAAGACCGGTAAATGAAGCTGTCCAATTTACTGATGCCCGAGTGCCTGTACAAGCAGGTCCATTATCATCATTGTAAGCCAATGATCCACCGCCTGCATCGTTATACAACGTAATTTGAGAATCAAAACCTCCTGCACAATGCGAAAACTGATAAGTAAAACCGGAGGTTACGGGCCAGCGAATATATGAACCAGCTCTTGCCTGACCTGCAGTAGAAGATGTAATACCGAGTACACAAAAATCAGGCGCGTCTGCTTGATAAGCATTATCATTAGCACACTGCCCCCATGCTTTTTGCATTGAAAAAGGCATGAGTGCAAATATGAACACAATAAGAGCTGTTACATATTTACCAATACCAAACAAACGGTTTAAACGCACAGTGCATGGCAAAACCGTGTTACCTAACATTTTTAAGTTGTAATTCTGCTTCATATACACAGCTTCCTTACTTTTTATTGTTCCAGCCTTTCGCCACCTCGTTGGTCAATATCTCAAAGGCTGTGGTTGGATGATGAATTTAAATTGGTTTACCTATTCTTTAAGAGTCCTTTTTGTTGTGCTTCTTTAAGATATTTTTGAGCGGTTTCTGTGTTGCCTTGTTGTTGATGTTGGTAGATAAGCATATCGTAAATGGGTTCTCCAAATGGGTCAATGGTTAGCGCCTGTTCAAGTGTGCGTGTGGCATTGTCAAAATCGCCTATTTCGTAGTAAATGGCGCTGAGATTTCCGTAGCTGCTCATAAAATCGGGAATTAATAAGATGGTATTTTTGAGCGCTTGTATTGCCTCATCGGTTCTCCCAACGTTGTGATATGACCAAGCCAAATCAGAAATGGTTTCCCTGAGTTTGGGTCGCATTTGGTGTGCCTTTTCTAAATGAGGTATGGCGGCTTCATAGTCTTGAAGCCTAAAATGGTAATGCCCCATATAGTAATGCGTGAGCGCTAAATGAGGGTAAAGCCTCAGCATTTCGTTTAATACTGCTATGGCTTTATCTGACTGGTAAAAAGTCATGTAGGCTTTAACCAACCCTACATAAGCAAAATAAGCACTTTTATGTATAGATTTGCTTATACTATAATGTTCAATTACCTTGTTTTGCCAGATTAGTCTTTGTTGAGCATTTTTTTCTGTGAGGTATTTATTAAAACACTCATTGGCGTAATAGTAATGGGCTCTTGAACTGTTTTGTAATTTAGGCAAATCGGAGCTAACCAAGGTAAAGTTATCCTGCCATACTTTATTACGGCTGTATGTTTGATAGGAAAATGAAGGCAGAACAAACAGCAAGAACACTATGGATATGTAGGCAGTAATACCAGCGCTATTTTTAGCGCCGTGCTTTGTTTTAACCAACTCAAAAAAATGAACAAGTTTACCATATCGCCAAAGAATAAGCGCAACTGCCAAGCACAAAGCCAGCGATGGCACAAACATAAACCGGTCTGCCATAAAATCGTCTAAAACTTTGGCAAGCTGGGTGTAGGGCGCTATTGCTACTAAATAAAAAATAAGGGCAAAGCTAAGTTCCTTAAATCGGGGAATGAGGTAAATTGCACCGGCAAAAAGAACAATGTGCAAAAAAGCAGCAAACAATACTTCCCAATTATTCCAGTAAGCAAGTGGGATATGGTTAAAACCATAGTAATAACACTGCGAAAAAGGGAAAAGAAACCCTTTTAGATACTCACCAAGAATTAAGAATGAATTGGCAGATATTTGAATATATGAGCCCGATGGTAATCCAAATAACGCGTTACCTAATACTTTATCTTCCAAATATAAACCTTCTGCATCGTCGGCAATGATGTTTATAGGCGCTGCGGCTATTTGCTCTGAGGTCAAAAAGGGCAAATAATTGGTTGCATACCAAGCATAACCACCTATCAACACCCCAAACAACAACCCCAAGGAAAGAGGTAAGTATTTTGAAAAAGGAGTATTGGGGCTGTTCATCAGTTGATAAAGTCCATACAACAAACTACAAAACAGCAGTACCGCCGGAACCAATAATGCTTTAAACAGCATTGTACCGGGTATAATTGACGCTGCAATCAAAGAAAGCGTTAAAGCTGTTATCAATATCTTTGAAATGGGTAGCTTAGAAAACCATATTAAGGCAACCGGTATTATTATTGCAAAAATTACATTGCTCTCCTTAGATAACAAGCCTAAGAAAAAAAATGCCGATGTTGCAAATAGTGCCGTTATGTAACTGACATTAACGTATTTGAGCATAACCGTTACAGCCAACATAGCAAATAGTAATGCAAGAATTTCATCTCTACTCTTTATATTAGCTACTACTTCTGAGTGCAGAGGATGCACCATAAAAAAGACTGTGCTTAACAAGGATAAAAAACGATTATCTACAACCCAATTTAAGGCGTGGTACATGATGATACATAAAGTTGCATATAAAAGCACATTGATGAGGTGGCTCCTTTGTGGACGCAAGCCCCATAATGCTACTTCCAGAGCATAACTCATTAGCGGTATAGGCCTAAAGCCATATTGATCGCTCAACTCGTTAGATTTATTTCTCTGCCACAATACCGATATATTATTTAGCCCATTTTTAATTTTTTCATTTTTTTCTACCACTATTACATCATCCCACACATAGCCATAGTTTAAGGTATTGGCAAATTGAAAAAATGCCAAAAATCCTATTAAAATACTAATCCAATTAACTATGGCAAACTTCATTTGCAATGCTCTTCCATTTTTAATGAGCGGCAGACATTTGGGTATCTGCCGCTCATTATCTTGTTTCAAGAAAAAGTTATCCGTTTCGTATTAGGGGTTTTCTACCACACAACCGTTGGCATCGGTAATGGTGAAGGTGTAAGGATAGTTACCCGTTAAGCCGGTAATGGTTACGGTCTGTGCATTATCATAAGCATCGTGGTCTTGACCGCTTGCGCCGTTGTCTGATGCGGTTATACCGGCGGTAGGAGCTTGTCCGGCAGCACCCACTGTGCTGGCAGGGCTTGCCTGACCGGTTATGCCGGAAGCAGCGCCACCAAAGGGAGTAGTGGAGTAGGCAGCAGCGCCGGGTTGTGCAAGTAAGGAGGTGGTAGAAGAAGTACCGGCATTCCAAGTTACGGTATAGAACTGCACACCACCCTGAATGTTAAGCGTTACACTGGCAGTATTATCTTGGCAGTAGTCGGGAACTTGGCAATAAGTAGCAGTAACTTTTTCGGGTTGGTCTAAGTAGATAGCTTGAGCATTACAAGCCTGAGCAGGCATGTTTGTGGCAATTAAACAGCCATAATTGCCGGCAGTACCGTTGGTTTGCTCAACGGTTACATAATACCATGTATCGCCGGGCAAGCCGGTAAAGGTATTGCTGGTAGTATTAACTACTGCCTGTGCATGTTGGGTAAAACCGCCGGTAGCGCTGGTGCTTGAACTGTAAAGGGTGTAACGATAGGGGAAGTTACCACCGGTAATGTTTACGGTAATAGAACCGTTAGAAGCGCCATTACAACTAACCTCTACACCACCATGGTACTCTACGGTTACCAAACCGCAAACGCCTTCGTCGTTGGTGCCCGATGAAGCAAATGCCAAGGGCGCGCCAGTGGCGGTACCTACTACGTTAATGGTAAAAGCGCCGCTTGTTACTGCCGGAGCATTATTGCCCGGGCATACATCGGCGGGGTTAACAGTTTGCGCAAAAGCGCCGGTAGCGGCAAAAGCCACTAAAGCAAAAAGTAAGACTAACTTCTTCATAGTTTTTCGTTTAGAGAATTTTACAGAAATTTGTTAGAAATTTTCAGCACAAAAATAGTAAAATTTTCACCACCTTGAATCGCCATTTTTTCAAAATATGTTTACTATTGCATTTAATTAACCATTTTTAGATTTTCTGAAAAACAAACAAAACCAATTAAACAAATAAACAACAAAAACTAAAACCCTTATTCATAAAGGCTAATCAGATTTTATTTTTTTCTACTTAATTATTAATCTAATTTATTTTGCCCATAATCGGACAATAATTTTTTTATTCAGACAATCATTTTCTTGAAATTTCAGAAAATTTTACAGAAATTTTACAGAAATTTTGCAGAAATTTATTTATATTTAGTGCGCCCACAATATCTAAATGAGCTACAAATATCATGTCATGTATCCTATTTTAGCATTACTTTTGCAGGTGTTATACCTTTAAGACTAATTGTACCCCCGAAACCGCCACACAAGAAATGCCCTCTTCCCCTGTTCTAATCATCAACTCCAAGCCCAAACCTTTTACCCGGTATCTGCTCGATACCTACGCTTACAAGGCATTGATAACCGCCCTTACCTACCGCGATGTAAAAGTAAAATATGCCCAAACCCTGCTGGGTCTTATGTGGGTATTTGCCCAGCCATTAATACAACTTGTTATTTATACACTTTTCTTTGGGCATATTTTAAACATCACTACCGGCAATATACCCTATGTACTGTTTGCCTTTAGCGGCATTATCTGCTGGCAACTTTTTACTGCACTTGTACAAGAAAGCAGCGCTGCCCTGCTCAAATCGGCTGAGTTGGTAAAAAAAATCTACTTCCCTAAGCTTATTATACCGCTTTCCAAAGGGTTATTGGTTTTTTGGGAATTTACGGCGGCTTTGTTTATGTTGGGGCTAACTATTGTTTATTTTAAAATACCGGTGGGTTTGCCCATTTTGCTGCTGCCCGTTTTTGTTTTGCTAACCATAGCGGCAGGATTGGGCATTGGTTTGTGGCTTTGTGTTATAAGCGCCTATAAGCGAGATTTATTACATATCATACCGCTTGTTTTGAATATGGGAATGTGGTTAACCCCCGTATTTTACCCCGTGTCTATCTTGCCCGATGGATTTAAGTGGTTACTATATGGCAACCCACTATCGGGCATTTTAGCCGGTTTCCGCTGGGCATTATTCAACGATCCTCCTCCTTCTGTTTATTACCTTTTCTCCTTTATGTTCATTGTGTTGTTGTTTGTATCGGGTTTGTATTACTTTTGCAAAAGAGAATCCGCAATAGTGGATACAATGTAACCAGATGACCAATACATGCATTACATAAAATTCATTTAAATGAATCAACGTTTTCCAACCCACCACCCCCTTTTCTTTCGAAATACATCGCACCAATCTGATTTTGAGAAAAATGGATTTGTCATAATACCTTTTTACAATCCTGCCCAAATTAATACCTTATATGAATTATACTATAAATTATCTCCCAGCAATGAAATAGGCTTTTTTCCCAGTACCTTTTCAAAAGACACAAATTATCGCAATACTGTTGATACTGAAATAAGAAAAACAGCCGAACATATTATAGGTGATACTTTCGTAAATACCAAAACAGTATGCGGCAGTTTTATAGTAAAAAAACCGGGCAATGAAAGTGAAATGGGGATTCATCAGGACATGACTTTAGTAGATGAATCAAAATGGTGTGGCATTAATGTTTGGTGTCCTCTTTGCAATTTAACCAAACATAACGGCACGTTGTTCGTTCTACCCAAAAGCAACCGTTTAATACCCACTTTAAGGGGCGCAACTATTCCAAGTATTTACCAAGACGGGGAGGTTCAAAGTCTAATAAAAAAGTACGCACACCCAATATATTTAAAGGCAGGACAAGCCATAGCCTTTGACCCCAGTATTATCCATTTTTCTCCCCCAAATATCACTAACACAGATAGAGTTGTTACCAATATCTACCTCACCCATAAAGATGCTCGTTTTATTACTGCTTATTGGGATAAATACAATTTTGGCAATTTTGTTGAACTTTTTGAACAACCGGACGATTTTTTTACCAACTTTGAACAATTCGGGAATGATATAATGGAAAAGCCCAAAATGGGTAAAAGCATAGGTAAAGTTCCCTACCAGTTTCCACTGCTTACTGCCGATCAGTTACGTAAAACATACACTACTACAAAACCGATAGCGCATCTACTAAAGAAAATTTTTAGCTATGCCCGAACCAATCTTTAAAAATCCTAACTTGCAAGCTCTTTTTGATAAACAGGGTTTTGTGGTAGTTCCATTTTTAAATAACGATGAAACATCAATATTAACCAACTTTTTCCACCAAATACATGCAGATATACCACACAATGTATTTGCTTCCAGCTCATACTCATCAAATTACGAATACAAAAAAAATATAAGCACGAAAATAACCGAGCTATTTAGTATCCATTTTGAAAGATACTTTATGGAATATGCCCCCATTGGTGGAGCTTTTTTGTATAAAACTCCCGGCAATTGTAGTAAGTTAATGATGCATCAAGACTGGACAATAGTAGATGAACAAAAATACTATGCTATAAATGTTTGGGTGCCACTTATTGATACAAACGAACAAAATGGCACTTTGTTTGTATTGCCCGGTAGCCATCTTATAGCTGAAACCCTACGCGCTCCTACACTCCCTTTCTTTTTTACAGGTAAAGAAGACCTAGTACTTAAAGAACTAGTACCTATAAACGTGCCCGCAGGTACAGCTATTATAATAAACCATAGCTTAATTCACTACTCGCCGCCAAACCTAACCGATAAAATACGTATTGCTATTACCGCCGGTGTCATAAGTAAAAATGCACAACTCTTGTTTTACTTTAAAGACCCCAATGCACCCCAAGCTCAAATTGAGGTTTTTGAACAAGAACCCGATTTTTTACTCCAATTTGATAACTTCCACCAAGATATTTTTGATAGACCTAAAACAGGAAAAAGCATTGGGTATAAATCGTATAATACGCCTACTCTTACCAATGAGCAGTTAAAAAGTAGTATTATTGCCACTAAAGAGGCGGCCGGCTATTCAAGTAATGTCCCCCCTGCATGTGCCCCTACCCAAAAATCATGGTGGAAGAAAATAATCTCATTATACAAAAAATAAACACATATTCACTAAAAACACCTCAATTGCCATTTGCTTTATGCGCACCATAGAAGAGCATTATTTAAAAAATTTAGCTGATAATCAACAGCTTATAAATAATGGTTACATCATTATTCCCTTCTTAAATCAATCAGAAATTGAACACCTCACATATACTTATAAAAAATACCACGCACATACTCCCGAAGGCTTATATGCTACTTCACACAATGCAAACCTACATATAAGAAAGGAAATAAGCTCTATAATAGCTAACACATTTACCCCACACATAAATAACAATTTCATTAACTGCACTGCGCTCGGCGGCAGTTATATTGTTAAAACACCCGGACAAAAAGGAATACTATTGCCACATCAAGACTGGACATTGGTAGATGAAACCAAAGCCCGATCTTTTAATGTGTGGGTACCGCTTGTAGATACATCACCATACAATGGAGGAATGTACATTCTGGAAAAAAGTCACACTCATTTTGCTAAAACATACAGAGGCTACAATATCCCCTCTATAATGGACGGTCTTTATGATTTAGCCGAACAATACATGACACCGCTTTATATAAAAGCAGGTGAGGCGCTTATTTATGACCATCGATTAGTACATTCCTCTCCTATCAACCAATCTAACAACATAAGAATTGCCATTGCTTTTGGAGTAATCCCAAACAATACACCCATGATTTACTGTGTTGGCAACAAAAACAATATAGATATTTACCAATCTAACGTTGATTTCTTTTTTAACTATAACCCGGAGGAAGCGCCACAGAGGTTAAATAAAATAAAAACTATTGCTAACTCTATGCCCCATTTAACAAAAGAGCGCTTTATTAGCCTTTACCAAAAAAATATGTTTAACACACTTGCCCTATCTCCAACATTCAAATTTATTATACTTTTAGGAATTATTGGCTTTTTATTTGTATATGGTTCTAAAATAGCCTTAACCAATAGGCTTGCGAGCAATAAACATTCAATATAAATTAAAGTATCCAATGAGCGAAAACAGTTTAACCATTTTAGAGGTCAATAATTTAAGCAAATCTTATGCTCCCAATCAGTATGCCATCAAAAATGTAAGCTTTACGCTACATAAAGGAGATGCATTAGGGGTAATTGGTAAAAACGGCTCGGGTAAAACAACCTTGCTCAAAATTCTCAGCCAAATTATAAGCCCTACCTCCGGACAAGCTGTTTTTTATGAAAAACCGTTTTCCATTATTGAAATAGGCGCAGGGTTTCACCCCGATTTATCGGGAAAGGACAATATATATTTAAGTGGAGCGCTGCTTGGCTTAACCAAAAAAGAAATTGCGCTAAAATACCATGAGATTATTGAATTTAGCGAATTGGAACCAGCCATCTTACAGCCGGTTAAAACCTACTCCAGCGGCATGTACCTACGGCTTGCTTTTTCCATAGCTGTTTCTTTGTGTGCCAATATCTTGCTGATAGACGAGGTATTGAGTGTGGGCGACTGGGCGTTTACCCAAAAATGCTACAAAAAAATAGGCGAACTACTGAGCAGCAATTCCATTTCGCTCATTTTTGTGAGCCACAATTTGCAAGAGGTAAAAACTATTTGCAACCGATGCTTGCTGCTTAGCCATGGTGTAATAACGGCACAAGGCACACCAACTGAGGTAATTGATACCTATATTAGTCAAATAGTTGCCAATAACAATTTTCCGGATCGCCTTGAGTATGATGGGTTTGTATTAAGCAATTTTAAGGTAAACCCGGTTGGAGCATTTGACCTAATTTTTACAAATAATTCATTTACCCTCTCTTTATATTGCGAGAAAAAAATACAACACAATGCATTAAGTTTTATGATAAATATCTATGAAGTTAGCGGCAACCGCATTTTAAGCGATTCGGAAGCTATTCATGAAGATAAATATGCACCCGATGCTAAAATGGAAGCAGGTCTTTACAAAGTTACGTGTTTATTTCCGGCAAATTTTTTTAACCACGGGCTTTTTTCTTACAACGTTGTTGTTGCAGAAAATCACCAAAAGTATTATGAAACACCTGTATTAGGTATGTTTCGCATTCACTTAAGCCAATGGGAAGTAAATAAACCATGGAGTAGCTTAAACGTACCTATTCGTCCCAGATTATTGTGGATTACCGAGCAAGTTAAGGTTTAGCCATTTTTTTATCAATGCAATAATATTCTTACCCGCTTTTCCGCCGCTCTCTCTACTTTCCCAATTTTGACCATAGTATGCTTTCATAAACACTTCAAGTGTAATTACCTGCGCCGAAAGCCCCTTTAAAACTTTTACCCTGTTTCCAATTGGTGGTATATTTGGCGTATCATCTCTTACATTTTCATAATTATATATAAAATTATCCTCTACCTCATACGCTTCTAATTCGCTCTCCTCATTTTTCTGAAAGTAAATTTGCAAGGACACTTCTTTGGGTAAAACTGAAAAAGAAACTGCTATACGCGGTGATGCGGTTAAGTTAGGGGGCGAGCCGTGTATAGTTCTATGATAAAAAAATACTGCATCTCCTGCTTTTAAAGGCACAGGTGTAATAATTGGCTTAATATATTCCTCTATGGAGCTTAAATCGGGAAATAAAACCCCGGCACCCCGCACATAGTTGGCTAATTTATGGCTACCTTTTACCATCCACAATCCTCCGTTGTGTTCATTTACATCATGTAAAGGTATCCAAACATTATAAGCCTGATATTGGGTTTCATCTACAATACTCCAATCTTGATGAATTGGAAAAGTGGTATTAACATCGCCTATTTTAACTATAAACACAGGGTTTACACACCTGAAATGGGTAAAAAGACGATTTGCTGCCGGAGTTACAATTTGCAAAAGTTGTTCTTTTATGTACACCTTATATTCCCTATCTGAACACCAATAGGTCATGTGTATGCCATTTCGCATTTGGGGCGGTGTGCCGTCGGGGTGCAGTTCTTGGTATAGTTTATTTGCTTTTGCCAGTTCATTTGCCGTAAAAAAGGGAAGAGGTAAAAAACCTTTTTCTTCTATTTCCTTTTGCAAATCGGGATTAATAAAAAGTCCGTTCATTACACTTGCTTTTGCGGCGTAAAAATACACCTACTTATTGGGTTAATAGCTATTTGTGTTGTTTGTACGAGCAATGTAAATAGTATCTACTTCATTGCTATCGGCAGGGGTCATAAACAAAGTAGCTTCGCCATTTGGTTTAGTTACCCATGTTACCTTTGCTACTACCCTGTTTGCCCTTAAAACCTGCAACGGGGGGGTATCGGGCAAATGGCTGATATTACCCTTAATGGTATATTCTTCGGGCAAGCCAACATAATAATAGGTTGCCTCTACATTGCCTTTTTCCACCACTACTTTCATGCGCATATCTTTTTCCTTATGCTTACCTGCCATATAAAAAGCGCCATCATGAATAACCATTTCCGGCTCTGCAGAAGGTGGAGGAGGTAAATAAATGGTTTGGTTTTCGGGCTGCTCTATATTGCAGGCAATCATTAACCCAAGCAAAAAAAAGACCCATACTGCTTTACAACTTTTCATCTGTTCAATTTTTTCGGGTAAGCCAATTAACCACTTTCCGTATGAGTGTGGTTTTACCATTATCCTGCTGCCCAATAGAAAAATCGGGCAACTGCTCTGCTGCTTGCATGATGCTATCTGTATTACTTACAGGTTCGCCTATCATATTACAATAGGGCTGCGTGTTACTGTCAAAAAAATCAGTAGGTATAATACCATTTCGCTCAAACAAAGCCAATAACTCCTCGTCAGACAACATCGGGTAATTATCCTCTACCCACCCAATGGTAGCGCCATAATTGGGACGCAGGTGGCAGTTTTTCAAAAAGTTAGTATTCTCAAACAGGTAATCCTCATTTTGTTGTATTAACTCAATTTTGGCATTGGGCTGTAAGGCATTCTTATAACATACCATTAAGGGTGCATTCATTGGTAAAGATGCCGACATAACCACTACCCTTGCTTTACTACTTTTATTTTGCATAGAATTGTGCAAAATACGGTTATCAAACAATATAGCTTCGCCTGCTTTGAGATACACAGGTTGTAAAAAACGTCTTGCAGTTTGAACAGCGTTTTCAAATGGCGCTTTAAACGAAATGCCCCTGTAAGGAGAAAACAATTTATGACTTTTGGGTATTACACACATTGCCCCATTTGTTTCGTCTATATCGTGCAAAGGTAGCCATATACTGAGTGTAGAGTATAAAAACTCATCAGTACCCGTACTGTCTTGATGCAAATAGAACTCGCTTTTGGGTCCCGGAGCTTTTACTATAAAAGAGTTTAAAACCATTTTATGGTTATCTAATATATTATTTAAAACGGGCTGCAAAATAGCTCCAATTGCTGCATGTACCAATTTGCGGTAACCCGTATCTTCTGAATACACACTATAAAACATGCCGCCGGCTTTACCACTAAACTGATGATGCTGATGAAACAATGCCAGCAATGAAGCTATAGTATCGCTATCTACTAACGGCACTACAGCATACCCCTTTTCATGTAAGCGCTTGCGCAGCTCAATATCTTTAATAATTGAATGGGGAACAGGTTTCCATTGCAAGGGGTTTTTAACCAAACTCTCCGATATGTTTAATGAGTGCATTTTTTTTCATTTATGGCACAAAGCTACTTAATTGCTCGCTAAAAATTAGACCATGCTAACCTAATAAACCTATTTACTTTTGCCAAATCAGTTTACACCTGCTCCTCCCCCATGCTACTACTAAAAAGCAATACCTACCGATACACCAATTCTTCGCCACTGAATGCCCCGTTTTTCTTCGTAGGGTTGCGGGGTTTGCAGGGTAAGATCGCCGGTAATAGAAGGCGAGTTAAAATAGGGGTTAAAAAATAGTTCCACTGCAAAACGGCGGTTAAATATCCACTGGTGACCTATAACCGCCCCATAACCAAAATTGGTTGCCTGCCCTGTTACCGATGTAGTATCGGGCATAGGATTGGTAATGCGCAGGTTTAGCTTTTCGTAAAGCAGGTTAGCGCCCAAAAACAAGCCTTGCAGGTTACCGCCGTCTATACGGTTGGAGAGGTAAAAACGCACTTCGGGCGTTATGTTGTAACCGGTTTCTTGGGTAGATACGCTAAACCCTGTATCATCGCCTTGTTTGGCGCTTACATAGTTTCCTCCTATCAGTATCCCCACTTTTTTACCCGCAGCTATTTCTGCCGCAGCGCCGTAGTTACCACTTAAAAAACCCAGTAAATTGGTTTTTACAATAACGTTTTGTGCCTGCATACTGCCACCGCCAACAAATACAAACAAAAAACAACAAATAGATACTACATAACGAATGGGCATAAAGAACCTGTTTTACGGCTAAAGCTAAACAAAATTACCCGATGATGCTTAAAAATGCCAAAAGTAGGAATAAATTTGCAATTGCAAGGTGGTTGTACCGCAATTATCCGATAAAATCTCCAAACACTATCTCTGCCAAAGAAAAATAGCTTCACTAATTACCCCCTCTCTTATGCATGCAGCAGTACTCATAAAAAACGGCAACGCCCAAACCGCTTTTGAAATAAGAAACTTGCCCAACCCGGTGTGTAAACCCGATGAAGTGCGCATACAGGTGCAGGCTTTTGGGCTCAATTTTGCCGATGTTATGGCAAGATTGGGCAAATATAGAGATTGCCCGCCGTTGCCGGCTGTTATTGGTTATGAGGTGGTGGGTTATGTGGCAGAAACCGGCTCACAGGTAAAAAACCTGCAAATAGGGCAACGGGTGGTGGCTTTTACCCGATTTGGCGGATATGCCACCCAAGTTACAGCGCCTGCCATAGCGGCTGTTCCTATTCCCGATAACTGGGGTTTGGCAGAGGCTACTGCCTTGGCTACCCAGTACTGCACTGCTTATTTTGCCGCTTGTATTGCCACCAACCTGCACCCGTCTGACCATGTGCTTATCCATGCCGCAGCAGGAGGGGTGGGAATAGCGCTTACCCAATTGGCAAAACATAAGGGCTGCACCATTTACGGCACTGCCGGCTCCGATGCCAAATTGCAACTGCTCCGCAAGCAAGGAGTGGATTTTCCTATTAACTACCAAACGCAAGATTTTACCCAAATCATTAAAAAACAAGCGCCCAACGGCAAAATAGATGCTGTTTTTGACTCCATAGGCGGCAGTTATGTAAAAAAAGGCATAGCGCTGCTCAATGCCGGCGGGCGCATGGTTTGTTTTGGCGCTGCCAATATGTCGGGAGCAGGTTTGTTGGGTACTATTATAAAGGCATGGCAGTTTGGGTTTTACCACCCTGCCGCCTTTATGATGCGGTCTGCCGGTTTAATTGGGGTAAACATGCTGCGCATTGCCGACCATAAACCCCAGTTGCTGCAACTTGCCATGCAAGAAGTGGTAAACGGAGTGCAAGCAGGGTTTTTACAACCTGTTTCGGGGGGTGTTTTTCCTGTTGCTGATTTAGCAAAAGCCCATACGCTCCTCCAAAACAGACAAACTACCGGCAAAATAGCAGTGGCATGGTAGCCGCCACCATAGGCGTTATCTAAGTATCAGTTTTTGGGTTTGCGTGTATTTACCATCGGCAATAAGCCTAAGCAGGTAAACGCCGGGCGGTAAATCTTGCAGGTCAAGGGTAAAGGCATCGGTTTGGTAGGCGGTTTCTTGCCTTAGCATTTGCCCGTTTAGGTTGCTTAGGGTATAGTCTATTACATGGCAGGGGCGGCTAACTTGCACCTGCGTTTGCCTTTGCGCCGGATTGGGCGCTAACTGAAACAAAGGCTCGCCCAAACCAATATCGGGCACATTAGACCCCAAAAAGCAGACATATGCCCTCAATTGGTCTATTATCCAACCGTCTTTTTGGTTGTCTATACTATCGCTCACAAAACTAAAACGCAGTATAGTTGTATCACTCATACCACCTGAACGATTTTGCTGTGCCACCGGACAATAATGCCAAGCAAAACCGGTGTAAACCCAGCCGTTTGAATTGCCCGAAAACCCGGGCTCGGCATTATAGAGTGTTTGTGTTTGATTGTAAAGGTTGTAATTTTGCCATGCAGGAAGCATACAGGCAAAAGAATTACTATAGTCGTTAATTATGTTGGTAAAAGTAGCGCCGTTGTCATACGAAACGCTGATGAATCCGCCATCTGCCAATGTATCGGTATGAAAGCGATGGCGCATATCCACAAATAAACTCCACCTAAATTCAGGTCCCAAGTTAAACTCTCCTATGTATATATCAAAATAGGAGTAGTTGTTGGTGGGGTAGGTATTTACCGTATCGGTAACTATGGCATTACTGCCCAACCATGCACCAGTAAACACAGTTTTGTTGGGCGTACCTATTTGCCATATATTGCCGGCAGCAGCGGTATCTATATGCACGTTGGCAAAGGGTGTTTCAAAATCGGTAGTATCGCTGTATTGCCACATAACTTCTAAGCAATCATAAGGCGGCCAAATTTCTGATTGTGCATAACCCGATGCAGAAAAAACGAGCAAAACAAGGAGTAACATTTTTTTCATAACCTATGTGTTTAGTTTGGTGAAGGATTTGGGAATGAAAAACGGGTAAATTATCCCAATGTATGATTACACCCCTAAACGAAGGTTTTGGTAAAACAGTTGGCTCGGGTTTGTTTTTTATGGTTATTCTTGAAAAAATACTACCCCAAATTCGTTATAAGAAGTTAGTTACTTTCAGCGCCCCATTTTTCATCTTTTGATTGCTACTATTTTACAATATAAACTATGGTTGCACTATCCTTTTACCAAGTGCAGATGACTATCTTGCATATTGCAAAGACATTACACATTTACCCATGTGTCATGCCCACAGCATTGGCAGTGGCGGAGCTTGGCTACCTGTATGTTATACCAAACAGCAATTTAACAACAAAACAGGAGGAGGCTTATGGTAGCTACTCCTCGTTAGCCTGTGGCAGTTGCCAACCTTTCGACTCGTAAAATAAGCGCATAAAGGTATGCACTGCCTCTTCATTTTTAAATAGCGGGGCAGGCTCATCGGGGTTGTAACAGAGCGAAACAGCCTTTTCATAAGGGGTAGTTGCACTGTAAGCATCGCCATTGGTAAGGTTTCGCTCAATGAGTTTAAAGGTAGAAAGGGGCTCATAGGGCAGCTTAAACAGCCCCAGTATTTTGAGCAGCAGTGGCTTAGAGGTTTCTATGGGGTAGCTTTCTACCAAATTATTCCATGCAAACTGCGGGTTTTCTACATAAGAAAGTTGCGAAAGGTAATTCCGGAAAGAATTGAGCAACTTAGGATTACCCGCTTCAATAAAATGCACAGCAAACGCTATATGGCTGAGGGTGTAAGCATTTCGGGAAATATGGTGGGCAATATCAGAAGTGTGGGGAATAAGCGTTTTTACCGGAAACCGAAATACATTAAGGAAAAAACCCAACAATGGTACGTCTTCGGCTTGGGGGCGTATGCGGCTTTTTTCGTAGCGGCGCTTATAAACATAATTGCCCAATGCTCGGGAGAGGTAAAAATCGGTATGGTAAAAAATCCAAAGCAGCCTAAAAATAGCGTCTTTATTGGCTTCTTTTTTTATTTTTTCTAACCATACTGCCGATTCTACGGTATGAATCCAGTTTTTTAAACCTTCGGGGTCAAGCTGAAGCAGTTCCCAAAGCACTCTGTTTAGCTCAATAATGTTGTAGCGTTCCAGCACCTCTGTTACGGGTAGTTGAAAAACGGCAGCGGTAATTTCGGCAGCTATTTTGTGGTATTGGGCATTGTTTGTATCGGTGGCAAGGCGTTTAATTTGCTTAACAAAAGGCAAGAACCCCCTACTCAGCGGAATTTGTACTTGTGCGGGCAAATCCACATCGGCAATAATTTTACCTACCAGCAGTTTGTGGGCAGCCGGTGCAAGGGTAGCCAAATTATGCGATAACAGTGATAAATCGGTTAGTTTTTCTTTTTGCACATTTACCACTTCTGCCATATATTTAGCAATGGTTTGGAGTTGCAGTTTCTGCAATTCGGTAGCATATACTTTGCTGAAACCCGATAGCAACCTGCCAAAAAGCGATACAGCCGGCTTATACTCGGCATAAAGTTGTTCAATTTTGGCTTTTGTTAAGAACTGTATAAAGGCGGCAACACCTTTTGCTGATGTGGCATTTTTCCATCGGCAGCTATACAGCAAGTTGGGCAGTTGGTTAGTATCGGGGTAGTGGTTTAGGTCGGTTGTAGTAGGGTTATACAAAACTGAAGGCATAGTTTAGGGTGTTTTATGGTTTGCTGGGTTAGTAAAGTGGTTGTAAGTATAAAACAACGTGTAAGCTAAACAGATAATAGTGTAAAATGTTAAACTGATGCAGAAAAAACGGTTAAAGATATTTATTCAAAACCGAAAAATAAAGGATTTGCCTTCTTTTTTTGTGTTTTGCAAAAATCAGGCAGAAAACCAAATCATGTAAAGATAGGTAGAGATAATCTGCCGGAATAGTAAAAAAAAACCTTGATTATTCTAAACGGAATAACCAAGGTTTGAAATTTGAGTGGGCCCTCAGGGGCTCGAACCCCGGACCTACGGATTATGAGTCCGCTGCTCTAACCGACTGAGCTAAGAGCCCTTTGCATGTAAAATGCGGTAGCAAAGGTACGCACTTTTACAAACTAAACAACAATTTATGCACCAAAAAGATTCCGTTTGCCAAAAAAAATTACTGTCTTACTTCGTTTATGCCTATTACCCGCGCATTAGGGCGTAAAAGGAGCAGAAAATCGTTTCCGTCAACATCGCCGTCGAGGTCAAAATCGCCTCGGAGATAGTTGCCTGCTGCGCTGCTATCTGTAAAATATCGGGTAAAGTCTTGGATATTGATAACCCCATCGGCGTTACCATCGGCGGCAAACATGCCAAAAACAGCGCCGCCTAAGTTTACCATTTGGTCGCCATTGCCAAACTCATTGCCCGATACGGTAAAATCGAGCGGAGCAAGTGTATTGGGCACTGTTATCGGTTGCCTGCTCATGAGCGCTAAATGGTTTCGGTGGCGTACTATGATAGTATATTCTGCGTTAGCAGTAAGATTAAAAAACTTTACCCCGCTGGGTGTTTGTCCATCGGCATCTACTATATTGCCGTTAAACAATAATAACCCGGCTCGCCGTTCTACAATAGCGCCGGTAATGGGGTTTCGGGCTTCCAGCAGTATCCAATCTACCATATTGGCAGGTAAATTTTGTGGATTAGCCACACTTTCAGCGCCGGCATAAAGCCACGGCAGGGAAGTATATGGTTGTACTAAGGGCAATGCGCCTATGCTGCGGAGTGTAGTGTTCATATTGCCGGTTGCAGGGTTAAATGCCCCTTGCAGCATGGCTTTTACCGATACCACTATGCCGCAGTTATTGCTTACCGTTACAGTAACAGAACTGCCGGCTGTGCAGCCATTACTACCCGTTACCGTTACGGTGTAGGTGGTAGTTTGCGTGGGGACAACGGTAATGGTAGCCGCATTTTGACCGGTACTCCAGTTATAGCTTACACCACCCGATGCGGTAAGGGTGGCAGTAGCGCCGGCACAAATGGTTTGGTTATTGCCTGCGCCGGCGGTGGGCGCCGGGTTTACGTTTACCAACACCTGATCGCTGGCGCTGCAACCAAGGGCGTTAGAAACAGTAACCTTATATAACGTAGTAGTGAGCGGGCTGACCTGAATGGTTTGCCCGTTTTGACCGGTATTCCATGCATACGTTGTGCCGCCCGATGCGGTAAGGGTGGCAGTAGCGCCGGCACAAATGGTTTGGTCTTCGCCGGCATTAGCTTGCAGCAGGTTGGCGTTACAGCCGCTTTGTACGCTTTGTGAGGTAAAACCGCTACCCGATGTAAGCAGGTTTTGTACCGTGGTTATGGCATTGCAATTTTGCTTGAGCCAGTAATTGAGCCACGGAATCATTATATCAAACATTTTTTGATGCTGCAACTCGCGCGCGATAAAAGGTCCCCAGCCAAACAAGCACGATGTGCCCTCGCCAAAATAACACAAGGTGGCGTTGCCATCGGTAAAATGGCAGTGCGAACCTCCGGTAATTTCATAGTATATTTTACAAGAGGACTGTATATTGCCGTACATGGGTATTTGATTGCTGCTTACCGGTGTTACACAATCTTCTGTACCTGCAATTACTAAAGATGGTATGGTAATAGATGACGAAGCGCTAATGGCCGATGGGTTGGTTTCGGCGGCGGCAAGGCTTACTAAGGTTGTTATGTTGGGATTGCTCAACGCGGCTGCCAAATGTGCTGCGCCACCGCCCATAGAATGCCCCATGATAGCAGACCGGGGAGCAACGCGGTTAAAAAACAAAGAGGCGGCATTGCCATTTTCGGCAAGCATGGCGTTGGTTAAAAAAGAAATATCGCCCCCAAAATCGTTGTGATTGGGCGAGAGCCCGGTTTCGGTATTGGGCAATACAACTATGTACCCCAATGGCACCAGCGTGTTCCAAATATGAGAGTATGAACCGGGAGCTACCTGAAACCCATGCGCCACAATAACCGTAGGAAACTGCCCCGAAGCAACAGGCACATCTGCCCCGGCAGTATTGGCAGGATATCTTATCAGTGCGGGTACATTTCGGTTGCGGGCGGCATCAAAAAAGGTACTGCTGTTTGTACCAATAGCAAACGGCTGAGCGCTTGCCTGCCAACTGTACCATAGAGAAACAACAAATAATACAAGTAAAAGGTGTCTTTTTCTCATTGTAGGGTAGTTTAGTAATGAGGGGGATTTAAATGCACGCATTGAATTTAGATGACCCTTTTAAAATTTTATGGTGATTGGGGGCATTGAAAAATGGCTTTCAGCCCCCAATCTGGTTGCAAAATTACAAACTAATGCCGTAATGCCACAGAAAAAAAGCAATTATACCGTAAATTGTTTACAAAATGGGGTAAAGTTTACACCTTGCACCAACGTATTTTAAAGATAGTGTGTTAGTAAGTAGTGACAAGATAACACTCATAAAAAGATTCAAAAACGCAAAGGGTTTTGTTTTCCCGATACCGCTGCGGATTACAATACAAAAATACACCGGCTACCGAGTTGTTAAAACCCCATTTCTCTGTTTCATTTGTTTTTAAAACAGAACAATACGCCGTACCTTAGCGTTTTTATTGTGCGTTTTCATGCACTTCCTATAAACATCATGATGCGCTCTGCAATTTTACCAAACAGTTTTTTGCCATGAAAAAAAGTCATATAGCCGCCCTTTTAGTCATAGGTTCACTGATAGCCTATATTATAGGCACGTCTTCTAATTACAGCACCTACGAAACTTTTGCCACTGCACAGCAAAACGAAGGCAAGGAGTTTCAGGTGGTAGGTGTACTTTCTGCCGATAAGGAACAATACTACAACCCCGAAGAAGATGCCAACCGGTTTACCTTTTTTATGAAAGACGAAACCAATGAAGAGCGCAAAGTGGTGTACTACGGCACAAAACCTACCGATTTTGAACGCTCCGAAAAAATAGTACTGACCGGAAAAATGAAAGGCAATGAGTTTCATGCAACAAAAATTTTGCTCAAGTGTCCTTCAAAATATATCGAGGATAAATTAGACGAAAAGGGTTACTACGCACCCGAAACAGCGGCTACGGTTAATTAAATAATTAGGGGCAAAAGATTGGATTAAACCTGTTTACCCCGTACTTGCCGTAAGAAGTAGCTGCTATTTGCAAAAAATACGGTTAAAAGTAAACATTCCTCCTAAAAACGCATCTCTGCACCAATTTTTCAAACTCTTTGCGGGGGCAAAATAGCACAACTGCCCCGCCGCTACAATCAGGTGTTTACCCACGCCAAAAACACTTTATGGAAGATATACTGGAAATTAAATACATAGGCGAATGGTTATTTGCCGGCAACTTGGGTCATTTTGCCACTATACTAAGCATGGTGGCTGCTTTATTTGCGGCAATCAGTTTTTTTATGGCGGCAAAAGAAGAGGGGTTAAACGAGTCCCTTAGTCGCTCATGGCAAAAACTGGGGCGCATAGGTTTTGGCGTTCACGCATTTTCGGTTATTGCCATTGTGTTGACGCTTTTTTATTTAATTCTTAACCATCGGTTTGAGTATAAATATGTGTGGCAGCACTCTTCAGTAAGTTTGCCCGTACATTACATGATTTCGTGTTTTTGGGAAGGGCAAGAGGGCAGTTTTTTGTTATGGCAGTTTTGGACAGCAGCGCTGGGCTTGGTACTCATACGTACAGCCCGGTTATGGGAAAACAGGGTAATGACCACTGTAAGCCTGTTGCAGATTTTTTTGGCAGCTATGCTCATTGGTATTTACGTGTTAGGATATAAGGTAGGCAGCAGCCCGTTTATACTTATGCGCGATGATTCGCCCGAAATGCCCATATTCATGCGCGCCAATTACCTCGATTTTTTAACCGACGGACGAGGGCTTAACCCACTTTTACAAAACTACTGGATGGTAATACACCCACCCACCCTGTTTTTAGGTTTTGCCCTAACGGTTGTGCCCTTTGCCTACGTACTGGCGGGATTATGGAAGCGCAATTTTGATAATTGGACACAGCCCACCCTGATATGGTCATTGGTTACCGGCGGCGTTTTAGGTATTGGTATCTTAATGGGCGGCGCTTGGGCTTATGAAGCGCTTAGTTTTGGCGGTTTTTGGGCTTGGGACCCCGTAGAAAATGCCTCTTTTGTGCCATGGCTTACCTTAGTAGGCGGCATACATACCCTGCTGGCTTACCGACATACCGGTCATGCACTAAAAGCCACCAACTTTTTGCTGGCTCTTACTTTTATGTTGGTATTGTATTCAACTTTCCTTACCCGAAGCGGCATTTTAGGCGATACCTCTGTTCACTCCTTTACCGATTTAGGTATGTCGGGACAACTGCTGGCGTTTATGCTGGCGTTTCTCTTTTTATCGGCAGGGTTATTGGCTTACGGTTGGAAATCCATGCCTGCTCCCCCAAAAGAAGAAGCTACCGACTCGCGCGAGTTTTGGATGTTTGTAGGCTCGCTGGTATTACTGCTGGCTGCGGCTCTTATCACCTTAGATACTTCGTGGCCTGTGGTAAACAAAATTTTTGGCACCAAAGTAACCATTACCGAACCCGTAGCACACTACAACCGCTATATGGTTTGGTTTGCTACCGTTGTTGCTACCCTTACCGCCATTATACAGTTTTTGCGCTATAAAAAAACGGGCAAAAGCGGCACCGTGCAAAAACTTACCATACCCACCTTAGTAGCATTGGGGCTAACCCTTGCCATAGGTTTTGCCCTTCAAATTACCCATTTTGCCTACGGAATTATGCTGTTTGCTACACTCTACACCGTAGCAGCTAATACGCACTACCTGCTGGCTGTGTTATCGGGCAGGGTGCGGGTAGCAGGTGGTTCGATAACGCATATCGGTTTTGGCTTATTGTTGCTTGGCGCTTTGATTTCGGCAGGAAAACAAGAGGTTATTTCGCTCAATACTGCCGGCATTGACTATGGCGAAGCATTTAATGACCAAAACAAACGCGAAAATATACTGCTCTACAAAGACCGCCCCATACAAATGGGTCCTTATTGGGTAACTTACATAGGCGATTCATTGGTGCCACCCAATACCCTTTACAAAGTACGTTACGAGAAAAAGGTGAACGAAGAAGATAAACCTACCGAAGTGTTTACGCTTTACCCCAATGCTCAAATTAACCCCAATATGGGGCTGATAGCTAATCCCGATACCCGACATTACCTTACCAAAGACGTATTTACGCACGTTAGTTCGGTAGCAGATAAATCTAAGGATAATGAGTCGGAACAACTTAAAGAAATAGAACTTGCGCCCGGCGATACTGCCATTACAGGCGGTAGTTTTATTATACTCAAAACCATTAACCCCAATCCCGCTTCGCCCTCGTATGTGCCCATGCGCGATGATATTGCCGCCTCTGCACAGCTCGAAATTATTGACGTAAACAGCAAACGTTACACCGCCGAACCTATTTACTACATACGCAATAACGCCGAGTTTGGCGTAGATGCCGAAGTAGAAGCCATGAACATGACCATTAAGTTTGACAAAATTTTTCCCGATAAAGGCAAAATAAAACTTAGTGTTATTGAACGCAATAAGCCCGTTGATTTCATCATTATGAAAGCCATTATTTTCCCTTATATCAACGTGTTATGGTTGGGCTGTTTTATTATGGCTATCGGGTTTTTTATCAGCGCGGCTCAGCGGTTGCGGCAGTTGAAACCACAAGGCAAAAAAACAAGCTCCCAATCGGAAACAAGCGGCAGCGTTGTTCAGCCGGCTACGGCATTCAGAGATAAGTTGGATTAGGGCAAAATAGTTGCTTTCTACCAATTTTTTAAAAACACTGCTCGCAAGGGGGGGCACAAATCCGAAACACTACCTATCTGTTTCAACCGTTTGCCGGCTTATTTACCGTTTTGAAGTTCCAGTTCGGGTATTTCGTATTTCCACAACTGCTCATCGGCTGTGTTATGGCAGGTAATTACCAATTTTCGGTTATTTCTTTTGCCCGCAAATGCCACTTTTACAAAATTTTGTTCGGCTGCAAGTGTGCCCGATACGCGGTAAGCATTCTTACCCTCTTTTTCGTTAGCCACATTAGTGTAAGCCCTTGATGTTATGGGCGAACTGGTAATATCATACAACGGATAGGCGTTATCGGTAGTAACTTTAATAATTTCGCTAAAATGGCGGTCGCCGCTCAAAAATAAAACGCCGTTAATTTTTTGGTTGCTAATATGTCCTATCAGGGTGTTATACTCTGCTTGGTAGTGGGTAAAACACTCAAAATCGTTCATTGGGTTAAGCATTTGGCTGCCCGAAACAATAATTTTAAACGTAGCGGTAGAAGAGGATAACCCGTTTAGCAGCCATTCCATTTGTTGTTGCCCTAAGAAGCGTTTTTGGGGCATGTCGTAGGGCAGCTTTTCCTGCCAGCGGTGGTATCGGTTGTCGAGCATAAAAAACTCGGCATCGCCCCAGGTAAATTTTCCGTAAATACCCTTGTTATGGGGTTCACCATAAGATTTGTTACCCCAAAAATCCATAAACGTTTGCAGGGTAACATGCTTGAGTTCATACGAAAAATTAGAGTCGTTTGGTCCAAAATCGTGGTCGTCCCAAACAGCATAATGCGGTTTAGCGGCTAAAAAGGGCTGCAGTTCGGGCAGTTGGCGCACATGTTGGTATCGGTATTGAATGCCGGAGGCAGAACTCCAGTCGGCTTCGCGCAGGTAAACATTATCACCCACCCAAAGCATAAAATCGGCAGGGTGGCGGGTCATGGTTTGTAGTATATCAATGGGTTGCCCATAAGGTTTACCCGGTCTGTCGTAAGGTTCATCATTTATATAAGCGCATGAGCCAAAAATAAACGAAAACTCAGGAGGGTCTTCTCGCCATTCCCACAGTTTTTTGGTAGAAAAAGCAAGGGGGTAGCTAAAAGTAAGTTCGCTGCCATTGAGCAAAATGCGGTATTGGTATTGGGTGTTCATATCTAACCCGCTCAGTACTACTTTAATGGGGTTAAAAGGTTGTTGCAAAACGCCGTTATATAGTTGCGTTTGCACTGTTTGGGGTTGGGTTGCTTTCCAGTACTGCACCGCCACCTGGCTAACGGTAGGGCTCACTTGCAGCCAAATCAAGGCTTCGCGATGCTCAACATAACCCAGCATAGGACCCGATACCAACAGCGCATTGTTTTGGGCAGTTAAATGCACAAAAAATAGCAGCAAAACAAAAACTTTACAAACAAACTGCATCATGGCAAACTATTTAGACCGCAAATGTAGGAAAGCCGCTTCACTATCTTGCCCAAACTGTATTAAGATTGGGTAAAGAATTAAAAAGCAGGGTTTAATAAGCAGCAGAGGCGGGTTAATTACTTATCAAACCAAACCGGCGTATCATCATCGGCATCACAGTTATAGTTTACCGTTATTTCTTCATCGGCATCTATATTGTTGTGGCAAATGAAGGTAAGGGTATTGCGTTCATAGTCTGCCTCATAGTAGGCATTGGGTTGGTAATTATGGTTATATAGAGAACCATAACCCAGCGCAATGGCAATAAGCGTTTGCTCTTCGCCCCACTCAAAATAGTAATCGTACAGTTTGCTTTTTAGCAGTAGTTCGCGCTCTTCCTGAGGTAGCACTACTACGGGGCAAATTTCAATTACCTCGCCTTTTTTGAGCGGGTGGGCAGCAAATACACCTCTTCCTTTGCCCGGCGAATCGGCAACATATATATTAGGGCGAACAGGCATAGGGGGTACAATAATGCTCATAGGGTGTAAAAACAGCGAGGGTGCAAAGAACGTAAATTATGTGCATAAACACAAATCTTACCACCTTAATACTGTAAATAGGGGGTGCAGCCCCAATTTGATGTGGAAATTGCGCTATTTACCCCTGTTTTGAGCAAAAAAAGCACAAAAATAACGCGGATTAAACGGATAAACGCGGGTAAAAGGGTGGTTTGTGGGGATACAGTAGTGGGTAGTTTTTGGTAGATAGTAAGTTGGTAGTGGTTACTAATACACTCATAACTTTTCACTATTTAATCCTTTATTTTCAAAAATCTGTGCAAATCAGCCGCATCTGTGTTATCCGTGTGCCAATTGCTGCCGGTTTTGCGCCCATACCTACAATAACACCTTTGTGTGCCATTTTACCTCAAACCGAGGTTACACCCGTAAATAGATGCATTGTGAACAAAAGAGGAGCTACATTTGTAAAAAGATGTTTACTTTTGTGCAGTTAAAAAATCACATACTGTTATGAATCGGTTTTTACTCAAATGTCGTAGTTTATTTGAATTACAAGCCTTTGGCGTTTGCACCTATATTGGCGAAAAAATGGGTATCCCTATTCGGTATATCAGGTTGTTTTTTGTGTATTTATCTTTTCTCACTTATGGCTCACCCCTGTTGGTTTACCTTTGCATGATATTTTTGCTAAACATTAAACAGTATATCAAAAACAGCAAAAAGGCATATTCCCGTTTATAGCTCCGCAAGGGCAAATACCCTATCTATTCTGTTCATTGCCAATTATTGTGCATAAAAACATAGATAACTCTTGCAAAGACGCGAAGATGCAAAGGATTTTTTATTTTCCCGAAGTTTATGAATTTTTTAATCGGTAGTGGATATTCGGTACTAATGAATAATTTGTATAAAATCAAACTACCGATAATTCTTCTTCTGCCCAAAGCTTGGCTGTATATTACCATCGGGTTTTTATACCGGCAACCGCTTTGTTATTGGGTGTAACGCGGTGTTTTCATCGGTATAATTGGCGTTTTTGGTAAGAGATACTCGCAATTTTACCAAACCATAATCCAACAAAAGGTAAGAAGCGGCTGCATTATCATACCAAACAGCATTTTTACACGTTTTTTAGCAGATGTACCACCTTAAATTTCCTGAGCATTTGCAGCGGTTTGCCGCCTTAGGCAAACCTGTGTTATTAGGTGTATGTATTTGTTTGTTTTGGACAAGTTGTGGTGAAAAAACAAATCAAGCTCCTGCCCAAAACTTAGAGCCCATTTGTACTGCGCCGCCTGCTGTTTTTCAGGAAAAAACAGGCGTTACAACTATACAAAATACGCCCGAAAACCCTGAAAAAAACAGACACCTTAAACTCCTCCCTTCTTTGAAAGACCCAATTGGCTCCACCCCAAACCGGAGGGAAAAAGCCAAATCAGAACCACCACCACAAACCATTATGCGTCAGTCTGCACAGGCTGAAACCCGATTGCAGGCTTTGTGGCAGGCACAAATAATGCGGGAGTGTGTGCAGCCAAATACACCCGGCATGGGAACATGGCAGTTTGTAGGACCCGGCAATATAGGCGGGCGCATTACCGATGTACTCATGCACCCTACCGATACCAATACCCTGTATGCAGCCTCGGCATCGGGCGGTGTATTTAAATCGGGCAATGGCGGAAAAAACTGGATTCCACTCTTTGACGATCAGCTCAGCCTTGCGGTAGGCAGTATTGCCATTGACCCTAAAAATGCCGCCACGTTGTATGCAGGCACCGGCGAGGCAAATGCAGGCGGAGGCTCTATTACTTATGACGGCACCGGCATATACAAAAGTCCCGATTGGGGCAAAACCTGGCAATGCCTTGGGTTGCAAAAAACCGGCAGTATTGCCCGAATTGCCGTAAATCAGCAAAACGAACAAATATTGTATGCCGCCGCTATGGGCAGTTTGTTTAAGAACAATGCAGAGCGAGGTTTGTATAAATCAATAAACGGCGGTAAAACTTGGGAAAAAACCTTGTTTGTTTCCGATTCTACCGGCTGTGCCGATGTGGTTTTGCACCCCACTAATTCCGATGTGGTGTATGCTGCCATGTGGGAGCGCATAAGACAGCCCCACCGCCGAAAATACGGCGGCGCTACCGGCGGCATTTACCGCAGTACCAACGGCGGAAAAACATGGCAAAAATTAACAACCGGCTTGCCTACGTCTGATATTGGGCGAATAGGTATAGCTGTTTCTGCCTCTAAACCGAGTATAGTGTATGCTGTTTATGCCAACCAAGAGGGTGTTTTTAACGGCGTATATAAATCCATTAACGGCGGCACCACCTGGCAAAGGGTAAACGACCGCGCCCTGCGCAATTTGTATGAAAACTACGGCTGGTGGTTTGGCAGAATATACGTACACCCAACCCAACATAATACGGTGTATGTGCTGGGGCTGGAACTCTTTAAATCGGACGATGGCGGGCAAACATGGCAAAATATCACCTCGCCGGTTGTGCATATTGACCAGCAGGCTTTGTTTTTGCACCCGCTCAACCCCAATTTAATGCTGCTGGGCAATGATGGCGGCTTGTGTATTACCCACAATGGCGGTAATACATGGCAGGCATTACCCTCGCCGCCTACTGTGCAGTTTTACACCTGCCACGTTAGCCTTCAAAAACCCAACAGGCTTTATGGCGGTTCGCAAGATAACGGCATTTTGCTCACTAAAAGCGGGCTACCCTATGACTGGGAGGTGTTGATAGAGGGCGATGGATTTGGTATTCAAACAGACCCTGCTAATCCTAATCGGTTTTACGCTGCTTACCAGTATGGCAATTTACTCCGAACCTCTGATGACGGGCAACAGTTTTACGGCGCTACTTACGGTATCAGCAATAATGACCGCACTAACTGGAACGCACCTTTTTTAATAGACCCCAAACAGAGCCATATATTGTATTATGGTACTAACCGCGTATATAAATCAACTGACCATGCTGCACAGTGGACACCTATAAGCCCTAATCTTACCAAAACCGCTGTACAGGCAAACGTGGTTTATGGTACCCTAACCACCTTAGCAGTAGCGCCTGCCAATACTAACTACCTATATGCCGGCACCGATGATGGCAACCTATGGCATACACCCGATGGGGGTAAAACCTGGAACGATATAACTAGAGGACTGCCTGCACAGTGGGTGAGCCGCATAGCCGTAAACCCGATACGAGAAAAATCGGTCTATGTGGCTTTTTCGGGTTATAGGCAAAATAGTTTGCAGCCATACCTATATTACTCTGCCAATGCAGGTAAAACCTGGAAAAACATCACCGCTAATTTGCCCGAAGCGCCCGTAAATGCAGTATTGGTTTACCCTGCCGATACAGCCACCTTGTTTGCCGCTACCGATGTGGGGGTATTTGTGTCTTTAAATGGAGGTAATAAGTGGTTTATGGTGGGCAGCAATTTGCCCTTGGTGCCTGTAAATGATTTGTGCCTGCATACTGCCAAACAGCAACTCATAGCCGCCACTTATGGAAGGGGTATGTTTACTTTTTCGCTTACCGAAAACCCCTGGCGAAATAGTGAAAAGTGAAAAGTGGGTGCAGCCCCGGTTTGATGTATAAATTGAGATATTCACCCCCTGTTTTCAGCAAAAAAGCACAC
>DDVC01000121.1:28564-45840 GCA_002345145.1 Bacteroidetes bacterium UBA2322 | reverse complement strand
TTAACGGCAACGGGCGGTGTAAGTTATGAATGGGAAAACAGCAGTATCGATGCCAACAGAACGGTTAGCGCATCGGGCACGTACAGTGTAACGGTAACGGGTGCCAACGGCTGCACGGATAGCGCATCGGTTGTAATTACCGGAGGCATTACACCACCCACAGCCGGTATTACCAACAACAGTCTTACTACAACGCTGAGTTGTGCTACTCAGACTATCAGCCTTACTGCAACAGGCGGCGTAAGTTATGAATGGGAAGACAGCAGTGCTAATCCAAACCGAACCATTACAACTGTTGGTGTTTATACCGTAACGGTAACCGATGCGTTGGGTTGTACGGCATCGGCATCTATTAACATTACCGGTGATCCGACTTTGGGTACGAACTTCGGCAGTGTATCGGGTACGGTAAGCGGTTTGTGTGAAGGAGAAAGTATAAACATTACAGCATCAGGTGGTATTACATACCAATGGAGCGGACCGGGAGGCTATACCTCATCGGGAGCAAATCTGCTTCGACCCAATGCTACACCTGCTATGTCGGGCATTTATACAGTTACCATTACCGCTGCCGATGGTTGTATTGCCAATGTAACGATAAGTGTTGCTGTTCACCCGCTTCCACCGGCAAGTATTATGGGCGACAATGCGATTTGCTCCGGCGAAAATATCGTGCTTACAGCCACAGGTGGCATAAGTTATTCATGGTCAGGACCGGGTGGTTATACCAATACCAGCAATGTAGTAAATAGAGGTAACGCTACGGCAGCAATGGCAGGCACCTATACTGTTACAGTTACCAATGCTAACAGCTGCACAGCTTCGGCAAGTATGATGGTAACGGTAAATACTGCTCCGGTAGTGAACATCATTGGCAGTACCAACGCCTGTTTGGGCGGAACCATCAGCCTAACAGCTACGGGAGGCGGTACCTATGCATGGACAGGTCCGGGTGGCTATACGGCAACAGGAGCTACAATAACCCGAACCAATGCCACATTGGGCATGACCGGTACTTATGTGGTAGTGGTAACTGATATAAACGGTTGTACGTCTTTATCGGCAGTTACGGTTACGGTAAACACTGCAACAGCCGGTATCAGTGGCGCTACGGGCTTTTGTTCTGGCAGCACCATTACACTAACCGCTACGGGAGGCGGCACTTACGCATGGAACGGACCGGGCGGATTTACCGCATCAGGAGCTACCTTAACCAGAGGTGGAGCCACATTGGCGATGTCAGGTGTTTATACAGTAACCGTTACAGCTATCAACGGTTGTACGGCAACTGCAAGCCACACCATTACCATTGGCTCACCCATTACGGCAAGCATCAGCGGCAGTACCGGTTATTGTGAGGGCGCTACTATAGCCTTAACGGCAACGGGTGGAGCTACTTATAACTGGAGCGGACCGGGCGGATTTAGTTCATCGGGCGCAGGATTGTCTATACCTAATGCCGGCGCTGCCAATGCAGGCACCTACACTGTAACGGTAACCAGCTCCGGTGGTTGTTCGGCAACTGCAAGTAGAACCATTACCATTAATCCGCTGCCTATTGCAGGCATTACCGGAACCAGTGAGGTTTGTGTAGGTAGTACCATTACGCTAACAGCAAGCGGGGGTAGTTCTTATGCATGGACAGGACCGGGTTTTAGCGCAACAACTGCAACCATAAACCGACCTAATTCATCAGTAACCATGAGTGGTACTTACACCGTAACTATTACCAGTAGCGCCGGTTGTGTGGCAACAGCAAGTTTCAATGTAATGGTAAATGCCAGACCAACTGTTACCATTACCGGGGAAAACAGCGTTTGCAGTGGCAGCGATATAAGCCTTACTGCATCGGGCGGTGTTACTTACAATTGGAGTGGTCCGGGAGGATTTACCTCTACCGATGCTACTATGGTGCGCTCATTAGCTACAACCGGTATGACCGGTACATATGCTGTTACGGTTACCAATGCTGCGGGCTGTACCCAAACAGCAAGCAGGTATGTTACGGTAAAGGCTTCGCCTACTGCTAATATAACCGGCTCAAGCAGCCTTTGTGCCGGCGCTAATATAGGGCTTACTGCATCGGGAGGAACAAGCTATAGCTGGAGTGGACCGGGCGGATTTACTGCTTCTACAACTTCTATTAGCCGTACAAATGCTACTGTGGCTATGTCGGGTGTTTATACCGTAACAGTAACAGCAAGTAATGGTTGTACGGCATCGGCCAGCCGAACAGTAACGGTAAATGCACTGCCCATAGCAACGGCAAGTAGTAATAGTCCTGTTTGTACCGGTACTGCAATTACTTTATTTGCATCGGGTGGCTCAACTTATGCTTGGCAGGGTCCGAACCTATTCAGCTCATCGGTTCAAAATCCCGTTCGCAATTCTGCTACCCTATCAATGGGCGGCACTTATACCGTAACAGTTACCGATGTGAATGGGTGCAAGGGTACGGCTAATACGGTTGTTTCGGTAATAACCTGCCCTGGCAAAGTGGGTGAAGAAACACAGACATCGGGCTTAATGGTTTATCCCAATCCATCGGGCGGTATGGTTACAGTATGGTTTACGGCAAACAGCGCTGAAATGGTGAAGTTGGCTGTTTACAGCTCCGATGGCAAGGAAGTGGCTGTATTATTTATGGATTACACAGAACCGGCTACTACATACCAATTGCCCTTTGATGCTACTTACTTGCCTTCCGGAACTTATTTTGCTTTACTGCAATACAGTAGCGGAAAAGTAGAAAAAATGCCGGTGATGATAGTGCGATAAGCGAAAACAGCTGGGTTTTAGTCAGTAAACCCGATGTTTAGTCTAACCCAACTAAAAAACGGAAATCGGTATAAAAAGCCGGTTTCCGTTTTTGTTTTATGGAGCAATTTATCGGTGGCAACAACCCTTTATACAAGCGCGGGGAAACCTAAGCTTAACCCTTTAATTAGGGTATAAATTGGGTATTTATTGCTACCTTTGCGGTTCTTTTTTACAAAGCAAAGTTGAAGATGCCAGAGCAACAAAAGGATATGTACCGAGCGCTGCTTGCCAAAGAGCGCAAAATAGCCGTAATAGGACTTGGTTATGTGGGTTTACCGATAGCGCTCGAATTTGCCCGATATTTTTCGGTAATTGGGTTTGATATTAACCATGCACGAGTACTTCAAATGCAGCAGCACATTGACCCGAGTCGCGAAATTGAACCCGCTGAGTTTGAAAATAAAGACATCGTTTTTACTGCCAACCCCCAAGACTTAAAGAGCGCCCATTTTTATATTATTGCCGTACCTACACCGGTTGACCAGCATAAAGTGCCCAATTTGAAACCACTTATCAGTGCATCGGAAACAGTGGGAAAGGTGATAAAAAAAGGAGATTATGTGGTATATGAATCAACCGTTTACCCGGGCTGTACCGAAGAAGATTGTATCCCGATTGTAGAGCGGTTTTCGGGCTTAAAACACGGTGTTGATTTTAAAAGCGGCTATTCGCCTGAACGCATTAACCCCGGCGACAAAGAGCACAGCCTTACCAAAGTGGTTAAAGTAGTATCGGGCAATGATGCCGAATCGCTGGAAGTGATAGCCAAAGTGTATGAAACTGCCATTACTGCAGGTGTTCACAGGGCGGCATCTATTAAAGTAGCTGAGGCTGCCAAGGTGATAGAAAACACCCAACGCGATTTGAATATAGCTCTGATGAATGAGTTGTCTATCATTTTTAACCGCATGGGTATTAACACCTATGACGTGCTGGCTGCCGCCCGAACTAAGTGGAATTTTTTGCCCTTTTACCCCGGATTGGTGGGCGGACATTGTATAGGTGTTGACCCCTACTATCTTACCTACAAATCGACCGAGCTGGGTTATAAACCCGAAGTAATACTCAGCGGTAGGAGGGTAAATGATTTTATGAGTTCGCATATTGCCAAGCGGGCAGTGCAATTGCTCATTAAGGCGGGCAAAAACATAGGTTTTGCCAAGGTACTGGTAATGGGTGTTACCTTTAAGGAAAATGTGAGCGATATACGAAACTCTAAGGTGGCTGAGTTGGTGCATGAATTGCAATCTTTTTCTATGCAGGTGCACCTTACAGATCCTTTTGCCAACTCAGAGGAATTGTACGAGGAGTACCAACTGCATTTAACCCCGCAAATAGATAATGATTACGACTGCATTATTATGGCGGTTAAACATACGCAGTATGAAAACATGACCGAGCAGGATTTTGTAAACCTAAGCTCGGCAAAGGGTATTTTAATTGATGTAAAAGGTTGTTTCCTGAACCGGATTACCGCCCTTACTTACTGGACGCTGTAACCGGCTTTATTTATCCCGATTGGTTTAGGAGGTGATGGCTGCTTGGGCTGTTTCGGTATAAATCCATTGTTCGTAATCGGGATTAGCGTTTACGTCAAACCTTAATATGCAGGGCGTTTGGTAGGGGTGCAGTTGTTTTACCGCCTCCATTAGCGGTTGCCAATACTCTGTTCGGGTTTTAACCAAACTTACCACTTCGGAGTCGTTCACTTGTTCACCTTGCCAAAAATAAGCGCTTTGTATAGGAAAAATGTTGGCACAGGCTATGAGGCGTTTTTGGAGCAACGCCTGCACCAATTTTTGTGCTTGCTCGGTATTGGCATGGGTAATGTAAACGGCTATAATGGGCATGGAATAACTTACCGGTTAATAGTGAAGTGATAGTATATTGTAAGTTCTTTTATATGTGTGTTGGAAGTGCTTTAAATTAGAGCCAGCCCGATGCCCTCAATTAAGGGTGGATTAATGTGTGCTAATTAGTATCAGCAATCTTTTGAGGGTATCCTCTATTTTTCCTTCTCCTCTTTGAGACAAATCCTTTTGATGATTATCCGGCAATACCAAATGATAGGCGTGAAATTGGTTTTGTGCGTTTTCGTACTCAAACCAAATAAATGCGTTGTGTTGGGTGTCATAGTTTACAAGGTCACTGCCTTGCCCTCCACTTAAAGCGGTGTTTAATAACTGTTGTACGTAAGCGCGCAAATCGTCATTTCGCCAAATATCATGTAATAGGGGAGATTTTCCGGATATATAGTTCGTACTTTGTTCATTATGCCTTGGGTCTGTTGCGTTCAACCGGCGTTGTGGTTGGTTATTTCGGAACCACGTATGTAGGTTATCCAAATCAGAAGCAAAAGGAATTTCTATAAAACAAGGAGGGTTATGTGTACGTGGGCGGTCTTTAATAACCCAAAAGGAAGAAATCTGCCTATTATTTCGGGTAAGATGAGGTACACAAGCATTAATGGGTAGCAATAAACATTTTGCGTTGGTAGAGTCTGAGAGGTGGAGAATGGCGTTGATGGTGTTGGTAAATTGGGCGGGAGTTGTGGTAAGATGCTCATTATTTGCAGGATTGAGAGCCATAACCGCATCGACATTCCAAATTGCAGACACCAACTCATTGTCAGGTTCGGGTGTTATTTCTATCCTTGTTAATATGGAGAAGAGCAAATTTGGGTCGCCTACTAAATAAAACTCACCGGCACCCGATGACACGCTCAAATCATCGACAAAGTGCTTAAAGTTATCTTCATGGTAATATAAAATGGCATTACTTTGGTAGTAAGCACGCTCTATAAGTTGCAGTTGGGTGCTTACAAACGCGCTGTAATCCTCCTCATCGGTAAAGGAGGTAGTAGCCGGAAAGAGCAAAAAAACATGAAACTCAGCCATTTACCGGAGATAATAAGTATTTGAAATCTTTGCTAAACTGGTCAAAAAAACCGGACGGCGGGTTTGCTATTTTCCCCGATTGGGTGAGTTGAACAGGCATACAATCTACCTGATAGGCATTTTCAGGGTTTCTTGAAAAATAGAATATCCGGGCGTTGAGTGGGTTAATGCCGGTGTTGCCGTTCAGGAATTTTTTCATGCTCACTAATGTGCCATTGATAATATGGTCGCTATGGGTTTCAATAAACAATTGTACTCCGGCTTGTGCAGCAATAGCAAATAATTTAGCCAAACTTGCCTGTCCTGCCGGATGGATATGTGCCTCGGGATTTTCAAAAAGCAGCAAACCATTAGGAACAGCAGATAGCGTGGCTACTACCAAAGGAAGTGCATAAGATATGCCGAAGCCTGTATTTTGCGGCTTTATGGGGTCGGTATAATCAGCGCCATTATCAAACTTAAAGTTTAACTTAACCGAGTTAATCTGTTCTTCTAAATCTATCCTAACCCCCGGGCTTATTTCGCTCATCCATGCGTTGGTTTGACTAATCAATCTGTTATCAACTGCTTGTGGATGGCGTAGTGGCTCAATCACTTCTATAGCGGCAAAATGTGATAAAAAGTGAATGGCGTATTCGCATTGACCCTTTACCTTGGAAATTTGTTTGGCTATTGTAACTGTATAATCATCTTTTTCATGATATTCTTTGGGCGCAAGGCGTTCTGTTCCTATGTATTGAAAGTTTGTGTTAAATAAGGCAAAGTCTTGAATATTTGTATTTGTGTTTGGGAGAATTGGTAAAAAATTACCCGTGCTACGCCGAAACTTCCAGCATAAGTTATTATTTATTTCAACATCTAAGCTACTATCAGCCAAAGTTAATTTATTAAAGATATCGTTTGCAGTACCCAGCTCCACTAAATCGCCATTTATGCGAAGTCCTTGGGTTAAAACACCGTCAGAAAAAGACTGTCTTAACAAAAGAAGCGCTTGAATAAGCGAAGATTTGCCCATTCCATTTAAACCTGTCAATATATTTAGGTTGGAAAGGTTAATATCCAAGTGCAAGAAAGGTTTAAAATTAGCTATGCTTAGTTGCGTAATCATGCGTTAATAAATTCTTGAAGCAAGGTTTGAACAGTACTAAAGCGAGTTCTAACTGAGGCAACATCTCCGGTTGCTTGGCTAATAGATTTTACAAAATACTCGTTATTAAATAATTGGGCAAATTGCGCGAATAAGGCATCTTTGTTCTTTTTCAAAACTGCCATATCGTACATTGTAATTTTTGCAAATAATACTGTCCAAACTTCAAATAATGCTTTATTTATAGGTAATTTTCGGTCAGTTGATTTGTCTATTTTTCTAAAAGCAGTTTCGGCAAAAATAAAGTTTGATAACTCCAGCGCTTGTATAAAACTTTGCTTAATTTGTTGTAATTCGTTCCGGTTTAGTTTGTTGAGTTGCTGTAAAGATTTAGTTAAAAAAGAATCTAAATCGGGTTGATAACTTGAATAATCTGTAAGATAAAAAGCTAAAAACCGATTTACAAAATCTCTATCCTCCATTCTTTTAGGTGAAATACGATTTTGTGTTGCCAGTTTAAAGATGTCTAAATCTGCCAGCTCACTCAAAAATTCAGCAGGTGTTCCTTGGTTAAGGGCATACCGTATTTCTTGTGGTTTTAAGACAAGTCCACCAGTATTGATACGTTTAAATAGGTTAAACTTTACCTCTATGGGTGTAGAAGGATTAATAATATACACGCTTATATTGGTTTCCTCTATTCGGCGTTGATATTGGCGAGGCAGCTCATTAAATAGAAGTCCATTTAGGTTTTGTAAGTATTCTAACCCGTTAAGTTTTAATGATTGTTTTACCACAAAATTTCGTATAGCCGATAGCCGTTGCAATCCATCAACTACTTGCCATTTATCATCTTCTGTGGCATCAAAATAAAAAGAAGGCAGGGGGAGCCTTAATAGTATAGATTCAATTAAGCGGCTTTGTTTCTCCTCATCCCATAAATCGGCATGTCGTTGAAATTCGGCAGAAAAGTTAATTTCCTCAAATTTAATTCGCTTAATGATATTATCTAAAGTTAGTTGTTTGGGTGTAATATCAATTGCTTTAGGGTTAAAGGGTATAGCTCCGAAGCTACTTTCATCAATTTCTTCAATATCTGATGCAAGTTCATAATTTTCCACCATTAACTCAGTTGAAGTTTTCATGTTGCCAAACAGGTTAATTAGCATAGCATAGAATCTTATTTAGCTTTACCTTTTTTCTACCGCACCTTAAAAGTAAAAGTAATAGTGCCGGTTTGAATTTCGGGACCACTTAGGGTTTGGTTAAATTCGGCAGACTTAGCAGCTTCTAAGGCTTTATTTTTAAGGGTAGAGCTGGTAGTGGTAGAACCTCCCGATTGGAACTGGGCATCTATTACCTTGCCGGTTCTATCAACCCGAATTTTGATAACCACTTTACCTACCTCTTGCGAGGAATCCTGAATGGGTTTTATGCCCATCAGTTTGCGTCCGGTTAGGCTCACACCCACGCCGGCATCGCCCATACCGGGGCTTTCATCGCCGGTATTGTCGCTAATATCCACTTTACCCATTATTTTACCCATGTCATCGCTGCTGTTGTTTTGGTTGCCCTGGGTGGTAGCATTATTGCCCGTAGTGCCCGGAAACAAAGCGCGTGGGTCAACACTGGGTTTGGGCGGGTTGGTATTTTGAGGTTTATTTTCCTGAGCCTTATCGCTTTTAGGTTTGTTGTCGTTTTTGGGGGTTTCTTGATTTTTTTTATCGGTAACTTCTTCTTTTTCTTTGCTTTTTTTGCGGTCTTCTATGGGTAACATAGGCGCTTGGTCATTGGCAGACGTTTTAGCTTCGTTTTCCAATATGGGGTTAGGCTGTTGTGTTTTGGGTTGCTCGGCGGCAGAGGCTTCTACGGCGGTGGCTTCGGAGTAGTTGCTGGCTGCATCTTCGGATACGGGTTGCACATCGCCAAATCCGGCATCGGCTGTACCAAAATTGATGAGTATGCCCTGTTCTTCCGGAGGAGGGATAACCGCTTTTAAACCAAAATAGAACAGCAGCAAAAATAGCAGGATATGTACTACCGCTGTACCTATGGCACCTTCGGTAGAAATAAAGGGTTCGTCATCGTGATAGTAGGAGTTCATAGGGTTTGTTTTTTTTAGGTTTTTATTCTTTAATTGGCGCGGTAGCTAATACCATTTTCACTTTCAGGTCGTTGGCAATATCCATTACGGCAACCACTTTTTCAATAGGCACACTTTTTTCGGCATTTAGCACTATGGTAGGGTCGGGTTGGTTTTTGAGTTGTTCGGTAAGCAAGGGGCGCAGGTTTTCGGGGCGCACTTGTTGTTTACCTATATAATACTTCAAATCGGCAGAAATAGATATCGACAACGGTTGGTTTACCGTTGTTTTACTCTGGCTGCTTGGTAAGACCAAATTAAGCGCATTAGGATTAACAAAGGTAGAAGTAAGCAGAAAGAAAATAATGAGCAAAAACACAATATCGGTCATAGATGCCGTACTGAAAGCGGGGCTTACTTTATTGGAAGGTTTTATAGGCATGAGTTAGTGGTTAGTTATTAGTTGTTAGTGGTTAGTTATTGGTGGTTAGTACCGACTACTGAATACCGACTGCCCGATACAAAGTACCCACTACCCACTTATTTAGCCGGCTCCTGTAAAAAATCAACAAAACCTACGGAGGTAGCTTCCATTTTGAACACCACTTTTTCTACCATATTTACTAAAAAGTTGTAACCTATGTAAGCCGGAATACCAATGATAAGCCCTGCGGCAGTGGTAATGAGCGCTTGGTATATACCACCTGCAAGCATACTGGGGTCAACGGTGCTGCCTGCGTTAGAAATTTGGTAAAAGGCGGTAATCATACCGGTAACAGTGCCTAAAAATCCTATCATAGGCGCTACGCCCGCTACGGTAGCTAATATGGCAAGGTTTTTTTCCAATTTCATGAGCTCTAATTTGCCTTCGTTTTCAATGGCTACCTCTATGCTGCGCAGGGGTTTGCCTAAGCGTTTGATGCCTTTTTCTACCATTCGGGCAATGGGTGTATTTTGCTGCTGGCACAGGTTGGTTGCTAATTGAATATCGCCCCTGAGCATATAGGTTTGGATTTGGTCCATAAAGGTTTTGTCAATTTTAGAGGCGGTGGTAATGGCTATGTATCGCTCTATAAATACATATACAGCCAGTACCGACAAAACGGTAAGCGGAATCATAAACAACCAGCCACCCAGTTTATACAGTTCCCATAAACTTAGCGATGTTGTGGAGCCGGTTGTTGCAGCGGCGGTAGTATCTGCCACCTGAAGCAAAAGCAGAGTTAGGTGCATAGTTTGCTTTATGTAGTTGTTAGTTATTTGTGGTTAAAATGCGTAGAGGTTTCGGTTTACCGGTGTTTTTTCGGCACGTTTTTTTTGTGCAAATAAATACTTAACCTGCTAAACCACTCTATACATAACGCCAATGTGGTTAAATTGTTGTTTTTTCGGTTTTTAAAGCCATGCGTTTTTGTATGCGGTCTAAGGTGCCGGTAGGAATAGCGTCTATCAGTTTTTTGGTGTACTCGTGTGTGGGGTGGTTGTAAATTTCATCGGCAGGTCCTAATTCTTCTATTTTACCTCGGTTCATTACCACCATTCGGTCGCTCATAAACTTAACCACGCTAAGGTCGTGCGATATAAATATGTATGTAAATTTATACTTCTCTCGCAGTTCAATGAGCAGGTTCAATACCTGTGCCTGTACCGATACATCAAGTGCAGAAACCGATTCGTCGCAAATGATAAATTCGGGTTCAAGGGCAAGTGCGCGGGCAATACAAATGCGCTGCCGTTGTCCGCCCGAAAACTCATGTGGGTATCGGTTCAGGTGTTCGGGCAGCATGCTCACGGTTTTGAGCAGTTCGGCTGCTTTTTCCATTCGTTGCTTATCGGTATTTAAAATACCGTGAATTTGGAGCGGCTCAATAATACTGGCACCAATGGTCATACGGGGGTTGAGCGAAGAATAGGGGTCTTGAAAAATAATTTGCATATTTCTGCGCATATCTTTCATATCGCTTTTACTGAGGTCAAAGATAGATTTACCTCTGTAAATAACCTGTCCTTCGGTAGCCGGGGTAAGCCTTAAAATGGTTCGCCCGATGGTGGTTTTACCGCAGCCCGATTCGCCCACCAAACCCAAGGTTTCGCCCTCATGCACTTCAAAACTCACATCGTCCACAGCATGAACCCAACTGAGTGTTCTTCCAAAAAAGCTTTTTTTAGCGGGGAAGTATGTTTTTAGGTTTTTTACCTGCAAAATGGGCGGCGTTTGTTGCAGGGTAAGGAGTCTTTGTTTGGTTTCTTCGGGCTTTACTTCCACCTTCGAGAGCATTTCGTTTACCGAAATATCTATTACGCCCACTTGCCCTTTTTCGTCTGTACTCATAAAATCGCTCACAATGGGCAGTTTGCGCAGGCGTTTACCCAGTGGCGGTCGGCAGGCAAGCAACCCTTTGGTATAAGGGTGCTGTGGGTTGGCAAAAATATCCAGCACGGGTCCCTGCTCCACAATTTTACCCTTATACATAACAATAACGCGGTCGGCAATTTCGGCTATTACCCCCAAGTCGTGGGTAATAAAAATGGTGGACATGCCGGTATCGGTTTGGAGGTCGTTTATAAGTTCCAGAATGGTTTTTTGTACCGTTACATCAAGCGCTGTAGTAGGCTCATCGGCTATAAGCAAACTGGGTTTACAGCTCATAGCCATAGCAATCATTACGCGTTGTTTTTGTCCGCCCGAAAGCTGGTGGGGGTAAGCATCGTAAATGCGCTCAGGATTGGGCAGTTTTACCTTGGCAAAAAGGTCTAAGGTAAGCGCTTTGGCTTGTGTGGGGGGCAGTTTTTGGTGAAGCAGGATAGCCTCAGCCACTTGCTCGCCGCAGGTAAAAACGGGGTTGAGCGAGGTCATGGGTTCCTGAAAAATCATGGCTATATCATTGCCCCTGTATTTGCGCATTTCGGGCAGGGGCAGTTGCAGTAAATCTACGCTGTTGCCATCGGGTTTATGGTAAACTATTTCGCCGCCGGCAAACTCGCCCGGCGGGGTGGCAATAAGGCGCATGGCGCTTAAACATGCTACTGATTTACCTGAGCCCGACTCGCCTACTATGCCCAATATCTCACCTCGGTTTACGGTAAAACTTATATCATCAACGGCTTTTACTATGCCGCCTTCTACATGAAAGTACGTTTTTAGGTTTTTTACTTCTAATAGCAGATTGTTCATGTGCGTTTTTGATAATTCGGGGGTAAAATTAGTTTAAGATTGGTTATGGTTGAGTATTAAAAACGGCTTTTTTACGCTCCGCCCAGGTTTTCTATTGCTGAAACTAACCACTTGCCGTTTTTCTGTGTGAGTTTGTAATACAGTTTCATGCCGTATTCTTCAAAAATGAGAACCACTTGGGCATTATTGCCGTCTATTTGTTCTTGTTGTACCAATGCGGCTTTCAGTTCAGCCTCTTGTGTAGGAAAGTCTTGGGCAAGCATTACCAAATCGGCATCAAAATAAGCCGGCGGACCATCATACTGGGGTTCTGTTAAGAAAACGTGGTCTGCCTTTCTGAAATAGTCCCTGAAATACTGTAAATACTCTTCCGATACCAACCCGCTTTGCTCAAAATAGGACATGAAGGCTTTTGCGCCTTCAAAATTTACCCGATACACTTTGGTGGTATCATTGCCCGATGGCGGGTTATTGTGTACCAAATTGATGGCATACAGTTTTTCCCGATTGGCTTGATACCACAACAAAAAACTTAATACCGCCTCGGCGGGCGAGTTAGGGGGGCTTTGGCTAATTTTGGCAGGTGTTCCCTCCTTGCCGGTAGCCGCCTCCTGCCGGGCATTATCCGTACAAGCCGTTATTAACCCAATCAAAACCGGTAAGCCCAACAGCATGACCAAAACAAAAAAACGATTTAACATACCAATAAATGAAGCCGGTAACTAAATGGGCTTAAATATAAGGCAATTTTGGTAAAACGGCTTTTGTTTTACCTTTTGAAGCAGCTAATTTGTAGTTTTATTGTAAAAAATGACCTTAAAAGCAGTTTGACGGGTAAAAATGCAACATTTATCAGCCCCAAAACGAATAATTGAATAAGCAAGTTTGCGATTGTGCATGTTGTTTGGGGCTGTAAAAGTTGTTGTTACAACGCCTGTTTTTATGTTTTAACCGCCTGTTTTTATGAATGACCACCTTTCCATAACCACAAATGCTGCGTTGTTTTTAACCGGCGAATTTAAGGAGGCATTTGACCAATACCGCCAAAACATACACCCCAACCCCGCCGCCGGAGTAAAAATCTTGCAACAGGTTTTACCTCGCCTAAATAAACTCACCGATGCCCCGGCTGTGGCGCATGTGCTGCTGGCGCTGGGGTACTGCTATAAAATGATGAACGATTACCACCTTGCCTTAGTGCATTTTTCACAGGCTGCCGAAATTGCCAAAGAAAAACAAACCGACTGGATTTATGCCGAAGCTTTAGAGGAAGCCCAATTTGCCTGTAATGCTTTAAATATGACCGAAACCGCTTTTATGTATGCCCGTGAGCTGAACCAATGGCTTAAACAACAGCTCCAAAAACAACAGGCTAAACCCGATATTAACCAACCTGCACTCTCACAAACTACCGAGCAACAAATTGCCGAACTCCAACTGCTGGCTCAGGCTATTGCTCATGACCTGAAAGAGCCCTTGCACCTTGCCGGTAGTTTTACCTCGCTCATTCAGTACAAACATGGACACACTTTTAACCCCGAACTGAAAGAGTTTTTTGCGCACGTATTGGGCAATGTGAGTCAAATGCACCGGAAATTAGAAGACCTTAGTCATTATGTGCATATACCTACACAACCCGATATGGATTTTTTCCCCGTTCAAACAGCTATAACCAAGGCGCTCAATATGCTTGCTCCACGCATTAAAGAGCAAAATGCCCAAATTGAATTACTTATACCACCCAATAGCTATATATTTGCCAATAAACAAATGGTGATTGCTTTGTTGTATAGGCTTACTGATAACGCCCTTAAATTTATCCGCCCCAACAGTACACCGGTAATAACCATTAGCATTCAACTGGAACCCCAACACGTATTACTCTCTGTTACTGATAACGGTTTGGGTATTCCGCCTGCTTATGCCGAACAGGTATTTAATATCTTTTACCGCTTTCATCAGCATGAACAAGGTACGGGCATGGGGCTGGCTGTTTGCAAAAAAATTGCTCTTGCACACGGTGGTAAAATTTGGGTAACCGCCGCCCAACAACAACAAGGCACTACCTTTTACTGCCAATTGCCGCTACCCGGCTAAAAAAAATTGTGCCCGATTTTACTGACGCTTGTGCTTACCTTTATTGGAGGCAGTTGCCGCCGGTTTTGTTTGGCTGCGGCTTGGCAAGGTGTGCGGCTGTTGTTTATTTATGCCTAATTAGACATTGTATTTATAAATGTTTCTACAAAACCCATAATCTTACTCAAAATTCTGTCGCCTGTTTTTTTGCGTTCCAATACTGATGGTTTTTCGCCTTCCAATAATTCCAAAATTTCATCTCTCAACGGTTCTCTTTCGGCATATAAGTAATCTTCAATCAGGGTTTGGGTTTTATCGGGTAATAGGTTTTCTTCTTGCACCAATTTGTTGAAAGCGTTTTGCTGTTCTTCGTTCCAAAACTTGTCAAATGCTTCTGGAATGTCGTCTTCATCTTCCAACACAGGCAAATTTTCCTGAATAAATTTTTCAATCAATTCCCGCTTGCTTCGCAGTTGTGCTTCAGTATTCAGCAGATTAAAAATTTCCTTTTCGGCTTGCGATACGTCTGTCTGAACTTTTGATTTCAGTTTTATGAGCAACTGAATAATGTATGCAACATTGATTTCGTCTCGGCGAATGAGTTCCAATTCAAAGTCCACATCTTCCAAAATGGAAACTTTCTCTTTTTGGTGGTCGTTTTTTATTTTGTAGTGTAAATCAAGGTATTTGCTTTTGTAATCCTCAAACAACTGCTCATGCATTGCCAAATCTTCCCATTTGAAGTCGGCAAAGGCAGCTAAAATGTTTTTAATCCTTATTAGTTCACGAAATGCCTTGATAAATTCCAGTTCGTCATTTTCGGTTTGCAGGTCGTTTACGCTGTTTACGGTTGGCGTAATTTTAAGCAAGGCAATAAAGGCTTCATTGAATTTCTGTACATAATCTTCATAAGGCTTCATAATGATAACCTCAACCGCTTCTTTGTTGCTAAACAAGGTAATTGCTTCGTCCGTAGCGTTTTTCAGGTTGCGGAAAACCATGATGTTACCTTGCGATTTCTGTTCGTTTAAGATTCGGTTGGTTCGTGAATACGCTTGTATTAAACCGTGATAACGCAAATTTTTGTCCACATACAAGGTGTTAAGCGTGGGGCTGTCAAAACCTGTTAGGAACATATTTACCACCAACAAAATATCAATCTTGCGTTCCTTTACCTTCTTGGAAATGTCGTTGTAGTAGTTGTAAAAACTCTCGCTGTCTTTGGTGGAGAATTTGGTTTCAAACATTTGGTTGTAATGCCCGATAAATTCATCAAGTTTTTCTCTTTGAGTTATGAATGATGAATTATTAGTTATGAGTTGTTTTTTTTCGCCATACTTTTTCATTGGTTCTGCAGCCAATGGCAACTCATAATTCATAACTCCTAACTCATCATTAAACAATCCGTTGGCATCTGCATCATCTTCATTGCCGGCATAGCTGAAAATGGTGGCAATTTTCAGGTGGTGTTTACCTTCTTCTTTTTTGCGTTGAAAAATGTCGTAATACTTTATCAGCGTTTCTACACTGCTTACGCAAAACATAGCGGTAAAATCCCGATTGTGTGTTTTACGGTTATGATGTGCCAAAATGTAATCGGCAATTTTTTCCAATCGCACAGGCGATTCCATCAACTCTTTTTTGTCAATGTCTTCTACCTCAATATCTATTTCGGTGGCGGCTTCCTTGCGTTTGTATCTGCCCACATATTCCACAGAAAACTTCAATACATTTTCGTCTTTAATGGCGTCTGTAATTACATATTTGTGCAGGCAGTCGGCAAACAATTCTTTGGTGGTTCGTTTACCCAGTTCATTCTTCACGGCATTGTCGGCAAAAATGGGTGTGCCGGTAAAACCGAATAGCTGAATATTGTTGAAGAATGATTTTATGCGACTATGTGTTTCACCAAACTGACTGCGGTGGCACTCGTCAAAAATGAAAACGATTTTTTCGTCTTTCAGTTTTTCCATTTTACCCAAATACTGCTTTTTGCTGATGGCAGTATTGAGTTTTTGAATGGTGGTTACAATCAGTTTGGTATCGTCTGAAAACTGCTTAACTAATTGCCTGGTGTTGTCTGTGCCGTCAATACAACCTTTGCTAAAGCTGTTGAACTCTTTGTTGGTTTGGTAATCCAAATCTTTCCTGTCCACCACAAAAACCACTTTTTTCACCTGTGGCAGATTCATTAAAATCTGACTGGCTTTGAAACTCGTAAGCGTTTTACCCGAACCGGTGGTGTGCCAGATATAACCGTTTTTGTTGGTGTTTTTTACCCGGTCAATCAATGCTTCTACAGCATAAAACTGATAGGGGCGAAGCACCATTAAAATCTTGTTGGTTTCGTTCAGCACAATGTATTTGCATATCATTTTGCTGATGTGGCACGGCTCTAAAAATTCAGCAGTAAAGCCGTTTACAATGTTGGTCAGGCGTTTGTTTTCCTTGTCTGTCCAGTAGAAAGTTTGTTTGAATGACTGATGCCTGTTGTTGGCGTAATACTTTGTATTTACCCCGTTGCTGATAATGAAAATCTGAACGTATTGATACAAGGCAGCATTTTCCCCGAATGAATGGCGCTGATAACGGTTAATTTGGTTAAAGGCTTCTTTCAGCTCAAGCCCTCTGCGTTTCAGTTCTATTTGCACCAAAGGTAAACCGTTGATGAGCAGCGTAACATCATAGCGGTTTTTGTATTTGCCCTCCATGCTTACCTGATGCGTTACCTGAAATTGGTTTTGGCACCAGTGTTCTGTATTCACAAATTCAAAATACAGGTTGTCGCCATTATCTCTTACAATGTGCTGTTTTTGGCGTAGGGTTTTGGCTTTTTCAAATACCGAACCTTTGCTCAAGATATTCAGCACCCGTTCAAACTCTTTGGGGCTGAATTGTATGTTGTTGTGTTTTTCTAATTGCGTTTTCAGGTTGGCAATCAGTTCTTTTTCGTCTTTGATATACACCAAGCCATAACCCAACTTTTGAAGCTGTGCAACTAAATGTTCTTCTAATATCTGTTCGGGTTGTTTTGACATCAGTTATGAGTTATGAGTTATGAGTTATGAGTTATGAGTTATGAGTTATGAGTTATGAGTTATGAGTTATGAGTTAGGAGTTATGAGTTATGAGTTATGA
>DDVC01000121.1:920-28342 GCA_002345145.1 Bacteroidetes bacterium UBA2322 | reverse complement strand
TTAGGAGTTAGGAGTTATGAGTTAGGAGTTATGAGTTAGGAGTTAGGAGTTATGAGTGCGTTTGGTAGCATCAAAAGAAACGGGACTGATTTTTCGTAATTTAACTCGTCATAAAAAAGTCCAACTCTTGCAAGGTTGTGATAATAGGCTTGCAGGTTTTTGTAGTAATAATATTCACTGCCAATATACCATGCCTTTTCGCCAAGCATGGTAGCTAAAAACCATTTTTCCAATAAGCGTCCTGTTCTGCCGTTGCCATCATTGAACGGATGAATTTTTACAAACACCAAATGAATGAGTGCAGCGTAATAGAATATTTGTTGTGTTGTTAATGTTTGTTGTATCAAGATGTCCAGTTCTGCCCAAAAATTGTCAAACTCATTTTTCACTTCCAAAGCCAAAGCCGCTTCATACTGCACCTGCTGTGTTTGCTGGTCCATAATCAGCATATTGCCGGTTCTTACTACGCCTCGCTGATTTTCAGGCAATAAATGTTTGGTGGCTATGCGGTGGGTTTCTAAAAAATTGGCAAGCGATAGCTTGTTGTCCCGTGCAAATTCATACGCTTCAAAAAGGTCGTTTGGTTTTTCGGTAAGGTTTGGCAGGTATTCTATGTTTTGCAGTTTGTGTTTAAGGTAGCTGTCAATCTCTAATGTTTCACCTTCTATGCGTGAAGACGACATCACCGATACGGCTGTATAAAACCGAAAACTCTCAGCAGTCCATTCCCGTTGCTGTACCTGTTCCAATGCCTTATCCATATCCACATCAAGCATGGCGGTGTAGGTATCAAAGTATTTATCTGTTAACTTCATTTGAGTTATGAGTTATGAGTTATGAGTTATGAGTTATTTTTTTGTTTGGTGGTTATGATGATGCTTCTGGTAATTTTCAATATTTCTATAGCATCGCTGTGCATACTGTTAAATTCTGCTTCATTGATGTAGTTGGTTTCTTTCAGTAATTCTAACCAATAACAGGTTTCATCACATTCTTTTTGTGCTATGGAAAGTTTATGTATAAAGTCTGCCGAACTTTGGGCGTTCACCGCTTCTCTCACATTTGCCCCCACCGAAGTGCCCGAACGCAGGAGTTGTTTGCTCATCACAAACTCCTTTCGTTCACTACTCAAAAGTTTATAAAGGGTTACCACTTTAATAGCAAACTGAAAACTTTTTATCTTAACAATGCTATCACTCATAACTCATAATTTTTAACTCCTAACTCTACACAAACATATTTTGTAGTAAGCCTTTTTTCCAATCTTGGGCTTGTTGAATTTGATTCTCGGTTTTGTTTATCTTTTGGTCAATAGCTGAAAGAAAATTGGCGATTTTGGTTTGTTCTACAATTGAGATAGGAACAAATGCTTCTACTTTTTCAATGTTTTGAACAGATAATCCGGGTTGTGCTAATCCTGTTGAATATTGATTCAAGTTGAGAGTATGCAATAAATAAAACATCCAGTCTACATTAAATCCAGTCTTTGAATAGACTACAACAGCATGTTCAGTAGCATGGAATTTGCCTTCAGCAAGAGTTACATTTCCACAATGTGCACCTTGTCTTCCAATTAATGGATATTTTCCGTCCTGATTAAATGTTCTTGTATAACCTCTTAATCCATTGCCACCATAGCAGGGAAACAACTCGGAATTACTCTCATTATAAATTTCGGTTGCATTAATGAATTTGCCTGCCTGCATTCTACACATCTCCCCCAACTTCTTCTTCTCCCACTTCGGAAACTCTTTTCCATTCTCATCTTTAAATCTCAATTCCTGCGAAAAGAGTTTTTGCATGACGCCTTTTTTGTATTGCTCCAGCAGGGCTTTTTTTTGTTTGAGTTCGGCAATTTTCTTGTCCACCACGGTAAAGAAAGCAGCAATGCGTTTTTGTTCGGGAATGCTTGGGGCGAAAATTTCTGCACTTATAGCTTCTTCATTGCTAATCTGTAACGTGTTCTTAGCACCCTTTCTTACCAATGGTCGCAAATAGCGATTGGTATTGGCATCTAACGAGAAGTAATAATCTAACCAAGGTCCGTAACAGGTTTTGCTGCTCACTTTGTAAACGGCATACAACGTAGAAACAATGCCCGCTTTGCCTTTATTGAGTTTGATAATGCCAAACGGATTTGCCTTTAAAGGACTTTTGGTGTAAACAATATCACCAGTTTCCACCACATGGTAATTGTGAACAGATGCACCTGCATAGCTTCTGCCCAAATGTTCTATTTGGTTTACAATGCCCAATTCACCCGAAACGGAAAGCACTTCGTCTTTTCCGTATTTTAATTCTTCGTTCCGCTTTTTCGCTTCGCTTAATAATTCACTCAGCTTAGAATGTTGCCAGTCGTCCTTAAACTCCGGAAACCTGATATTAGGTTTTTTTCCTTTCCCTTTTTCCATGGTTTATTTTTTATTGCTTTTAATTTTATTTTCAAGGACTTTTAATTCTTCTAAATCTTGTTCGTTGTACCGTTTGGTGCTGTAAAATGTAACCTCATAGTTTTTGCCGTCTGCGGCAGTTGTAAAGAAATTCTTTACAACTGAATTTGCGTCTAACTCATTGTCTTCCAGTATGCTTTTGATGTGTTGCCCGATGTTTTGTTTGGAGGTGTCAAAAAGTTCTGCCAATTGATTTTGGTTCATCCACACAGAGCCATCACGGGCATAAAGCGATACAGCCGCTTTGCCATCCTGAGTGTTGTATATAATGATTTTATTTTCTTGCATAAGATTAAATTTTTCAAGTATCATTTTCCTGATGCCGGAAACTTGGTTAAAACGGTGTGTCGATATTTAATTCTTTACAAAATGCCAACAGTTCGGCATCTGTATGTTGCATTTCCTTTTCCAAACTTTTCAATTGCTTGGCAACTGCTGCTATGTCAATCTGTTCTTCCTGCTCAAAAGTGTTTACATAGCGTGGAATGTTCAGGTTGTAGTCGTTTTCGGCAATAAATTCAAGCGTTGCCAAACTGCTGTATTTCGGAACTTCCTTTCGGTTTCGGTAAGTGTCAATAATGCGGTCAATGTCCTCTTGTCGCAAGGTGTTTTGCGTTCCTCTTTCAAAGTGTTCTGCTGCATTAATGAACAACACATTTTCGGGGTTTTCTCTGCACTTTTTAAAAACCATGATACAGGTAGGAATAGACGTTCCGTAAAACAAATTGGCAGGTAAACCAATTACCGCATCTAAATAGTTTTTGTCTTCAATTAAATACCTGCGTATGTGTTGCTCTGCACCACTGCGAAACAAAGCTCCATGCGGCAATACGATTGCCATAATGCCGTTTTCTGCCAAATGGTAAACCATGTGTTGCACAAAAGCAAAGTCGGCTTTACTTGCAGGCGCTAATTTTCCGTATTGACTAAAACGGTCGTCGCTGGTAAACAAGGGGTTGGCGCTCCATTGAGCCGAAAAAGGCGGATTAGCTACAATAGCTTCAAAGGTTTTGTCAATGTGTTGCGGATGCTCTAAGGTGTCCTCTTGCTTGATGTCGAATTTGCGATAATGCACACCGTGCAAAATCATGTTCATTCGGGCAAGGTTGTAGGTTGTTCGGTTCAGTTCCTGTCCGTAAAAGTTGTTTACGTCTTTCACTTCCTTAGCCACACGAAGCAACAACGAACCTGAACCACAAGTAGGGTCATAAACCGATTTTAGTTTTTGTTTTCCTGTGGTTACAATTTTTGCAAGCGCCATACTTACTTCTTGCGGTGTATAAAACTCACCTGCTTTTTTTCCTGCACCACTGGCAAACTGTGAAATCAGGTATTCATAAGCATCACCCAACACATCTAATTCAGTCTGCTCCAATTTGAAATCAATCTTGTCGAGGTGTGATAATACCTTTGCAATAATGGCATTTCTTGCTTCGGGCGTTTTACCCAGTTTTGTGCTGTTCAAATCCATGTCCTCAAACAAATGGTCAAAATCTTCTTCCGATTCTGTCCCCATGGTGCTTTGCTGAATATTGGTCAGGATTTTTTGAAGGTCTTCCAATATGAAGTTGCTCTCATCTTCTTCCTTGTCGCTGTTGCCACGTTTAGCCACTTCGCTAAACAACTCGGAAGGTTTTAGGAAATAGCCCAATTTTTCCAGTGCTTCTTCCCGAATGGCTTCAATATATTCATTGCCCTGTTTGGAGTTTTCTTTAATGTCTCGGTATTTGATTTTGTCGGCTTTCAGTATGCTGTTGGCATACATGTCCATTCTTTCAGATAGATATTTATAGAAAATGAAACCCAAAATATAATCTCGGAACTCGTCCGCATTCATCTTGCCTCTCAGGGTGTTGGCTATGTTCCAAAGCTGTTGTTTGAGTAGTTGTTTATGGTCTTCGCTCATATAAAAGTATGTTTATTTTTGGTTTGCAATTTACATTTTAAGTTGGTGTGTTGGCTTAAAATTGGTTTTTGTACTTTTTGTGTGTGGGGTGGCTTGTTACCACACAACTACCGGCGGCAGTTGCGGTAATTTAGCAATTGCAGGAAGTTTTCCTACTTGTGCATAAATACGCGTATTTACAACTTGCCAAATGGCAGCCTGCTGGCTTTAACGTGGTCATTATAAACAAGCTTATATGTCCCGCCAAAGGTAGCAGGTTTTCCTGATGTTTGCAAGCGGGTAGGGGTGAAATTAGGACAACGTTGTACGTAGTGGTGCCGGTGAAGCATTTGAAAAACATCTGCCCAACATTGGCACAAATGCTCAATAGAATTTCAACCGTTGAGTTTAACTGTCTGCCTCTACTATTGCCAACGATTGTACCCAATTTCTATAATTCCACCACTGCCGGGCAATAGGTTTCAGGGTACAATTTCCTCCACATTTACCGTGCCTGTAGCGCCGCCTGTCCATTGTACGGTAATAGTGGCAGTTCCCTGTCCGGCGGTAATGCTGCCGTTGCCGTTTAGTGTCCAGTTGTAGGTGGCGTAGGGTGTTGGGGCAATACTGTACTGGTATAGGTTTTCGCCCACACAAACCACGTTTTGCCCGCTTATTACCGGGTTAGTATTACAGGAGAGCTGTATGCGGTAGGTTTGCATCTGTTGCTGCCCAATATTGGCAACAGGGTTGCCATTGGTAACGGTGGCGGGTGCAATATCGGTTTCAATATGGGTGGTGCGCGTGGCGGCGGTGGCGGGTCTGGTAAAATCGAGAGTACAAACCGATGGTGTAGTGGCTAAATTCCATAGCCGTGCAATAATGCCGCCGTTGGCAGCGCCTTCTTCCGATGGTTTTAGCGCCCAAAGCGCTACATTGGGGTCAGAAACCGATACAAAAGAGAATACCGTTTCGGGGTAATCGGTTCCGCCGGTTATGGTGCCGCAAACAAAGGGGTTTTGGTGTTCTAAGGCATATTTCATGGCGTTTACCCGGTTAAAAGCGTTGTTGTGTATTTGCAAGGCAAAGCGGGTGGTAAATTGGGTATCGCCGTTTTGGTTATAAATGCCCGGACCCGAACCGGCCATGCGACCACCCACCAACACATTTACCTGTGGCGAGTTTTGGTCTAAAAAGTTGGTGGCGCTGCTGCCCAATTTCATAAAACCTGCATCGGCATTAGAGAGGGTAATGCCGCGCCCGGTCAGGCTTACATCGGCAAAATGGTTCAGTGTTTGCCAGCCGTGCCGGCGTGCGGTAGTGGCATAATGTCCACCCTGTGAGGTTTCTTTGGCTTTTAAAATTGCGCCTAATTCCTCGTGGTGTGTAGTGGGGTTGGCAAGGTTAAAAGAAAAAGCGTAGGTGCGCACAGCATCGCCAAAATTATCATTAATGGTGTTGTGCAGGTCAATTCGGTTAATGTTTTTGTATATGGTAATAAGCGTGGTATGCTGCACAGGATTAGAAGAAACGCAACGGAAAGTAGCTGAAACAGCGCCGTTGTTTACCACACTCAGTGTGCCGGTGTTGCTGTTGCCCGAACCCAAATCATTCAGATAGCGGCTGTTAAGTGGCTGGCAGTATTCTGTGTTGGCGTTTAGTTTATCTTGCAGAGAGGTTATAACGCCCGAATTGGTTACGGTAAGGCGGTAGAAATCATTTTCCATCTGGTTGCCGCTGATAACAGCCGTGTTCGGGAATGAAATGCCCGATGTGTTTTGTATTTCAAAAGATTTATATCCTACCGGCGGTATATTTTGTGCCAAAACCCTAAGTTTCTGAACGCCGTCAATGGTAAGCAGTTCAAAAGGGGTTTCCTGTCCGGTTTGGAGGTCAATTACTTTAATGGCTGCGCTACCGGTGTAGTTAAGTTCGGCTGCATCGGTACGTTGCCAGTTCATGGGGTTCATCACAAAAAAGCGCTGGTTGGTTCCGGTTTTTTTTATTTTACCGCCCAAAGCTGCCACAGACTGGGCATACAGTTGATTCACATAGGTTACCACATCGTTTGCCAGGGCGCGTTGCCAGTTGGCGCGTTCCGTATCGGCACAACAGCCTCCAAGTCCAAAATTATGTTCCCAGTATTGTCCTAAGGCTACCCAGCATTTTTCGCGCAAGGTGTCGGCAGCGGGGTAAAACGCCGGGTTTTGCAGGGCAACTAAAGTAGCAAGGGTTTCGGCGCTGCGCAATTTTTCCACACTGCGTTTTATACTTGCCGTTACTTCAGCCAGCGAGGCACAATCGGTATCCCAGTCGTTGCCGTAGGTAACACATTCGGTGGGCAGGTTATTGCCATACAGGGTTTCAAAATGTTCAAAAAAATCGCGCTCGTTCGATACATACACCTGTCTGTTGGCATTGCTGTTGCTTTGTGCTACTGTAGGAAAAGAGTTGTCAAACGTGGTAAGGTTATCCCAGCCACGCCCAAAGCCGCCGGCCACAAGGTAGGGGTAGTTAGCGGTATTGCATTTATTGGTACAATCGGTTACTGCGGTGGTGGGGTTCCAGGCTTCGGCATAGCCGCCCAAACCTTGGTTATAATTCAGCGAGTACCATTTCATCAGTACGCCGGTGCTGTCGGGACCGCGGTAGTGGTAAATTTCGTGGGTGCGGTTTTGCAGTTCCGAATAGTTTACCGGCGAAGCACACCCGCACACCCCTTTCCACGAGTACCGAGCGCCGGCGCCCGCCCACAGCGAGCTAACTCCCAGGGGCTGTGTTTGGTTTTCCATAGAAATGGCAATGTCAAAAGGCAGGTCATAATCGCGTTGCAGCCGCCCTTGCCAGTACATGCCGCGAAGCACTGCCTCGGCCGATTGACCGCCGTAAGTGGTAACCAGCATGTTAAGTGGCACACTAATGTGTCCCGATTGTATTTGGTTTACCAACCGCTGAAACTGTGTGGGGGTTTTGTGTTTTTTATAGGTGTAAACCCAAAAAGCTGCATCGCAGTTGTAGCGGTTTTGGTAGGGTGCAGCATTGCCTGCTGTGGCATCGTTCAGGTCTAAATAATAGTCAAGTACATCTAAAAAAGCCTGTTGATAGGTGGCGGCATTTCCGCTCCAGAAATAATCGGTATGGTCATCATTGGCAATGTAAATATGTTTTTGCTGTGCATGGACAGTTAACGGCAAAAAGCAACAGCAAACCAATGCGGCAAGGGCATTTCTTAAACAAAACATAGGCTCGGTTTTCAGGCAGTGAATGGAATAAGTACGTTTATGCAAATGTAAGCAAATTTTTTTAGGAGGCTGCACTAATGGTCAGCAATTTTCGTTTTAAGGATAGTTTAATATGTTCCTATTCAAATGCTGAGTTTTCGGCAGGATATTTCACGCAAACAACGCAGAGGCTTTGGCGCTATTAGTGTGGTAAACCTTTGCTACCTTTGTGGGGTAAAGCGCAACAATTGTAGGTTTAAGGATTATCTAATACAGTGTTATTCAGATTTGCCATTAAATCCATAATATGCCGCTAAACCGAGAATTGCTGTGAAAAGCAACAAATAGACATGCAAAAGCAAGTATTACCTATAATGAATGATATGCTACTTGCTACAAATGGAACAACAGGTGTAGCTGCTTTAGTTAACAAAAACGTTGTTTTTGATATTTACGTTAGTTTTGCTTTGCTGAGAGCATATAAAGGAATTTACCCACCATATCTCCCTTATTTCATTAATTCATATATTGAAAAAACGGTTTAATAAAAGATTGAGAGGAATTGGAGCAATTAGCCAAAACCGGCACCATAAAAAACACATCATCGCCAACCAACAAGCCACCGAGCAACTGCTTAAAGCATTGCTGCATCAGGCGTTTGAGGTGAAAAAAATGGAAGAAGTAAACAGTTAAAACTTTGAAAACAAAGCCTATGATTTTAGATACTTCATATAGCCCACGCATTTTGCAAGCACATTACCAAAGCCCTGCAAGCCCAAGCACAAACCAAAGCTTTGTCGGCAGCGCTTGCAAAGCCAACGCAGGTCAAAATTGTTTTTAAAAAATTTCCCTCCCTTCAAAAACTGCAAACGCCACGCACCATCCAACACATACAGACAAGAAGTAAATATACAACGAAACCTAAACTCAACACAAACCTTGTTTTACAAGCACATGCGGACAGACACGCTCCACGCACCCCAGCACCCCTTTAACACAAATTAGCGGCTTACGCTGACGTAGTTAAACCAAGTACAGCATCGGGCAAAACCGCAGCGAGTAAGTGGAGCGTTGTAAGCGGTAAGTTATGAATTTACAAATTACTCACTACTACACAATAAATTTTGTAGTTTGGCACATTGCAGCATTAAAAATAGGCGTACCTTACACACATCGGAGCAATTTTTTTATTCACCCATATTGTTGTTTAACATGTTTGCTTCAACAGTTGTTTGGTACAGGGTTGCCTATATGTATTGTGCTCTGCCTGTATTTTACTTGGTAGCCTGCCTTGTTTGCCCTTTTTTGCTTAGGGGGCAAACGGCTGTTAGCTACCCGCCACGTATGTATGCCGACTCGCTCCATGCACCCTTTTACTTAGGCGTAGCATCGGGCGACCCACTGCCCGACAGGGTTATCATTTGGACACATATTACCCCTTCTAACCCCGATGTTACCGCTGTTAGTGTTAACTGGCAGGTAGCTGCCGATAGCCTGTTTACCACCATCCTCCAATCGGGAGCGGTTTTTACCTCTGCCCAAATTGATTGGACGGTAAAAGCCGATGTAACAGCCCTGTTGCCCAATAACACTTACTATTACCGTTTTTCCGATGAAGAAGGCAATACCTCTGCCACCGGTAAAACCAAAACAGCGCCCACCGGCAATGTGCCGGTGGTAAAATTTGCCATTGCCTCGTGTAGCAGTATTTTTTCGGGCTATTTTAATGCCTATAATCAAATTGCCCAATTGACCGATTTAAACTGTGTTATTCATTTGGGCGACTATATCTACGATTCTGTTGACCCCGATGAGCAGGTGCGCCTGCCCGAACCTTACCCCCAAGGTCCTCAAAACTTGCAGCAATGGCGAAACCGGCACGCATACTACCTGCTCGACCCCGACCTGCGCGCTGCCCGACAACAACACCCTTGGGTGGCAATTTGGGACAACCACGATGTAGAAAGAAACGACCCCGCCGATGCTACCGGCAGCCGACAGGCTTTTTGGGAATACCTGCCCATTAGGCAGCCCGATACCCTCCAAAACCAACTTATTTACCGCCCTTTTAGGTTTGGTAATTTAGTGCAACTGCTGCTAACCGATATTTTACTCCACCGAAACGAAAGCGAAATTGAACCGGGCATACCAAGTATGCTGGGACAAACGCAGTACAACTGGCTTACCAACCAACTGCTCAATAACCCTGCCACTTGGCGAGTAATTGGTTCCCAAAAAATGGTGGGTACTTGGTCTATTGCCGGTTTACCACCCATAGGTTTTGGCGATGGCGATGTGGCAGACCTTAACTCGTGGGACGGTTTCCCACAAGAACGACTCAGGGTTTTACAGTTCTTGGCTAACAATAACCTCCAAAACAACGTATTTATAAGCGGCGATGCCCATGTATCCCGATTGGTGGACTTGCCACTCTATCCTTTTGACACCCTCAGCTACAACCCCGCCACCGGGCAAGGGTCGGTTGCCGTTGAAATGCTGCCTACCAGCATTAGCAGGGGTAATTTTGACGAAGCCGGCTTACCGGCTACCATTGTAAATGCCATTTCAACCGCTTTTGCCAACCTAAACCCGCATGAGGTTTTTAACCAACTAACCCAACACGGTTACGGCTTGCTCTCATTTACCCCCGATAGCCTACTTGCCGAAATTTGGTACTGTCCTATCCTTACCCAAAGCGCTGCCCAAACTTTGGGTGCCCGATGGGTTTGTTTTTCTGGTCAAAATCATTGGCGCCGCACCGTTACATCGGTTGCCGCCCCTCCCCAACCCCAAATTACCATAGGTAAAGACTTTACCGTTTACCCCAATCCTGCCTCCCAAACCTTTTATGTAAAAATAACCGCCCCGTTTACCACTTCCCAATCCCTTCGGCTCACCGATGCACAAGGTAAAATACTCATCAGCCAAACCCTTATGCCCGGCATTTTGCATACGCCTGTTGCCCTGTCGGTAGCACATTTGCCTGCCGGATTGTACCGCATTTACTGGCAGGAGCAGCCGGTAACAGTGGTGAAATGGTGAAAAGTGAAAAATTATGAGTTATGAGTTATGAGTTATGAGTTATGAGTTATGAGTTATGAGTTATGAGTTATGAGTTATGAGTTATGAGTTATGAGTTATGAGTTATGAGTTATGAATATCATTTATCAACTAATCACTAATAACTAACCACTAACCACTTCATGTTCGCTAACCTGAAAATCCTGCTGCTCATGTTGTTTTGGTTTTGCTGCACCATATTAACCGCCCAAAACACCACCGTCAGCTACTTGCCCGATAATACCAATTTTGCCAACCCCGAACGCGGTTTTTACCGATACTCCCGTACAGCAGCAAGCAACATTGCACCGGTTACCATTTCGGAGTTAAATACATTGCGCAGTACCACCCAGCAAACCCTCATTTTCAGGTACTTTATTCTTGACCAATTTACCAATGCACCTATAAGCACGACATTTTTAAACGCCATTCATGCCGATTTTAACACGGTAAGGCAAGCCGGTTTTAAAATTATTCCCCGATTTGCTTATATTGACTCTTTTTGTACCACCCTACCCAATGGCAACGGCATACCTCCCTACTGCGATGCTCCGCTATCTATTGTGCTGCAACACATAAGCCAGCTAAAACCTGTTTTGCAGCAACATGCCGATGTGATTCTTACCTTGCACAACGGATTTTGGGGCACCTGGGGCGAAAACTATTACAGCGATTTTTTTGGCTCAGTGGCAGATGCGCCGCTCACCCCCCAAAACTGGGCTAACCGAAAACAGGTAACCGATAGCCTATTGGCTGCCTTGCCCGCCTATCGCACCGTTTCGCTCCGATATCCCGAACTTAAAGCCACCTATTACAACCTTACCCTACCCAACGACAGTATTACCTTTGCCCAAGCCTATGATGGCTCTACACTTAGCCGGCTGGCTGCCCATAACGACTGTTTTTTGGTAGCCTATAACGATTATACCTTTGCCGATACCCTTACCGAAAAACCCTACTGGGCTGCCGAAAGCCGATATTTGGTTATGGGCGGCGAAACCTGCGGCGATAACCCTACTTATACCAACTGCGGTAATACGCTGCACGAAATGAACCGTTTTCACTGGACTTACTGCAACGATTACTACTACCCCGATGTGCTTACCCGATGGCAAACCGAAGGCTGTTTAGAAACCATTAAGCGCCGACTTGGCTACCGGTTGCAACTTACACAAGCTACCCTGCCTGTAACCACCGTACAGGGGCAAAATATGGCGGTTAGCTTTACCCTCCAAAACACCGGTTTTGCTGCGCCGGTTAATGCCCGAAACGTGCAAATCCTGCTCCGAAATACCGTATCGGGCGCTGTGTTTACCTTTCCTGTTTTATCCGCCAACCCGCGTTATTGGTTTGCAGGGGCTTCGCATACCGTTTTTACAAACATTGCCCTGCCGCCAACCATACCTTGCGGCAACTACGAACTCCTGCTCCACCTGCCCGACCCACAACCCGCACTTGCTACTAATCCGCACTACGCCATACGCCTTGCCAATAACGGCACGTGGGAAAACACCACCGGTTACAACAAACTGCTGCATACGGTTCAGGTGCAGTTTCCGCTTGCTATTACCGGTTTTTCCGATGCGTGTGGCGGCAGTTTGCAAACATACAGTGTTCCTGCCCAAACCGGCGCTACTTACGTGTGGACGGTTTCGGGGGGCAGTATTGTATCAGGGCAGGGCACTGCCCAAATTACCGTATGGTGGAACAGCGGTATGGCAGGCACAGTTGCTGTATCTCAAACCGTGCCGTAGGGTAATGTGGTGGCATTACCATTAGTTGCAATAATATGCACCTGTTTGAGTGTTACGTGTAAGCAGGGTATTTTGGAAGTGTGGAGTTGCTTATAAACCTTCTTGTATGTAATCTTCCCCTCAAAAGCATTACCGCCCTACAAGGCGCTAATCTGCTGCAACCAGGTTTCAATTAGCGGCAGGAGCAAGTTGGTATGTTTAATGCAGTTGTTATGGGTTACAGGGTGATGGCTTTTTTTACCCCCAATAGTGGCATGTGTTACTGCCGATTTTGGGTGAAACTTGGCACACAGGTTTTGGATTGCCCTGTGCGGCGCATAGGTATCATTTGCCACCGCTACTGCCAAAATAGGCATTACCACCTGTGCAGTTGCTGCCTCATAATCAAAATTGGTGTTGGCAAGCTCATACTTACCACAAGCGGCGGCATGGCTCCAATCTTGGATAACTGTTTTAGCTTCGTTTCCGGCAAAACCCACGCGCTTGCCCGGAAAATAGCCGTACAGGTGCGTAAGCAATCGGGCAAATTTGGTAAATGCCAGCAGTTTATAGGCTGCCCACCCGTTCCAACCTTTGTAGTAAATAGAACACGATGCCAGCAATATAATGCCGGCAATAGGTATTTTACCCCACCCACTGTACAAAAATGCTATCTGTCCGCCCAAACTATGCCCTAAAATGTAAACCGGATTATTGGGCAATCGGGTTTTAATGGTTTGCAGTACTTGTTGCAGGTCTTCGGTTAGTTCTTTGTAGCCAAAATCAACCCCGCGTTTTACCCTTACCGATGAAGTGCCCAACCCGCGCCAGTCGGTAACAAAAACTATGGTTTGCAACTTTCTTGCCAAGTCAAAGGCTAAGCCGGCGTAGTGTTTAGACCCAATGCCCATAGCCGGTAAACACAAAAAAACGGGTTTGCCTTTTTGTACGCCGCTTCCATATACCAATAAGGCAGCGGTAACTTGTGGGGCAAGATGCAGGGTTATTTTTTCCTGTGGCGGGTGGGTCATTAAGGCAGTAAAAAGTAATTAGGGGTAAACAAAATCAAACACTAACGCCCAACTATGGCAAGTGTGCCGGTTGCTTTATTGGGCTACTATGTCAAAATCGGCGGGGTTAAGGTGGCGGGTTTCTTTTCGGTAATCAACAGTTAGGCGCGGGTAAAGGGTGGTATTTCGCCCATGGCTGTCTAAATACCAGCTTTGGCAGCCCGATGCCCAAACGGTGCCGGCAAACATGGCTTGCAGTTGTTGGTTATATGCCTGCTGCACCGGCAGTTTTGTGTTGAGGTAAGCATTGGGGGTTTGTTGTTCCAGCAGGGCAAGGTAATCCATAATGTAGTTCATTTGCGAGTCCATCATGTGTAGCACAGAGGTATGTCCCAAACCGGTATTAGGACCCAAAATAAAAGCAAGATTGGGAAACCCCGATACGGTAATGCCTTTATAGCCCGATATGCCATTAGCAGCCCATTCTTTTATCAGGTCTTTACCTTCTAAGCCCTTAATGCTCATATCAAACCCGATGGTATCGGCGGCATGAAAACCGGTACAAAAAATAACCACGTCTGCCTCCACCGTTTTGCCCGATGTGGTTACCAAACCCTTAGCCGTAAAATGACTCACCGATTCGGTAAGAAGCTCCACGTTATATCGGTTAAAGGTAGGCAGGTAATCATCTGATAAAAGCACCCTTTTGCAACCAATAGTATAGTTGGGCGTAAGTTTTTGGCGTGTTTGGGGGTTTTTAACCTCCTTTTTCAGTTTAGCCATAGCTTGCCATTTTGCCAACTTGCCAAAGAGTTTGTTGCCCATAAAATTTTGACCCATCAGTTCCGAAACCCAGTAAATGCGTTCCCTGAGTAGGGTTTGCAGGGGGGGTAACATATTTAGCAAGCGTTTTTCAAAAGTGGTATAAGGGCGGTCGCGGCGGGGCATAATCCAAGCAGGAGTACGCTGAAAAACAAACAACTTGCTCACCTTGGGCGCTATTTGCGGCACAATTTGAATGGCGCTTGCCCCGGTGCCCACTACCGCCACTTTTTTACCCTCCAACCGGCAGTTTTTATCCCACTCAGCCGAGTGAAAATACTGACCTTCAAAACTACTCAACCCTTCAAAGGGTGGAATACTGGGGCGATTGAGCGGACCGGTAGCCGAAATGACCATTTTAACGGTAAAAGTTCTGCCCGATGTATCGGTCAATTGCCACTTTCCCTCATCGGGCAAAAAAACAGCATTGGTAATGTTGGCGTCATACACAATGTGTTGCTCTAATTGGTGTTGTTGGGCAACCGTTTTCATGTATTGCCATATTTCGGACTGCCCCGAAAAAACATGCGACCAGTTTGGGTTAGGAGCAGCCTTAAACGAATACAAATGCGAAGGCACATCGCAGGCGCAACCCGGGTAAACATTATCGCGCCAAGTGCCGCCCAAATCTGCTGACCGTTCAAAAATGACAAAATCGGTTTTACCCGCTTCTTTCAGCCGCAGAGCCGCCGTAATTCCACCAAAACCGGCTCCTATAATACCAATCTGGTAACTTGTTTTCATAGTGTAGCAGTATAATGAGTAGGGTGGTGGAGTTATTTTAGTGGTGTGCCGCCTCCCAGTTATGTTCGCGGGCAAATTCTTTATGCGAGAGGTATCGCTCGGCGTCAAGGGCAGCCATACAGCCGCTTCCGGCAGCCGTTACTGCTTGTCGGTAAATTTTGTCTTGTGCATCGCCACTGGCAAACACGCCGGCTATATTGGTAAGTGAGCTTCCGCTTTTGGTAATCAGGTAACCCTCGCTGTCCATATCTAACCAGCCCTTAAAAATATCGGTATTGGGTTTGTGTCCTATGGCAACAAAAAAGCCCTGCACCGGTATTTCCGATTCAAGTTTAGTGCGGTTATTTACCACGCGCACACCGGTAACGGTATTTTCGCCTACTACCTCTAAGGTTTCGGTGTTCCAGTGAACTACTATGTTTGATTTAGCCAAAACGCGTTGCTGCATTATTTTTGAAGCTCGCATTTCATCGCGGCGTACCAGCATATGTACCTTAGGGCATAGGTTGGCAAGGTAGAGGGCTTCTTCGCAGGCGGTATCGCCGGCGCCCACCACTGCCACATCCATACCTCGGTAAAAAAAGCCATCGCAAACAGCACATGCCGATACGCCACTGCCGTTTAACCGTTGCTCAGAGGGTAAACCCAGCCATTTTGCCGATGCGCCGGTAGCAATAATAACCGCTTCTGCCCAAATTTCGGTACTTTCATCTATCACCACTTTGTGGTAATCCTTGCCCGAAAAATCAACAGAGGTTACATAACCAAATCGAATATCTGTGCCCATGCGCTCGGCTTGCTTTTTAAAATCCTCCATCATTTCCGGTCCTAAAATTCCATTGGGGTAGCCCGGGTAGTTTTCTACATCGGTTGTTTGCGTTAATTGTCCGCCCACTTCTATACCTGTGTATAAAACAGGTTTTAGGTTAGCACGCGAGGCATAAATGGCAGCCGTATAGCCGGCAGGTCCGGAGCCTATAATCAGGCATTTTACTTTTTCTTGTTGTTCCATGATGTTTTGATACATGTTGGTTTTGTCATAAAAAACTATCCACTAAACAAAAACGCTGTGCAGGGGGTTGATTAAACAACGTATTATGTAACCTTCATTACACAAGCCTTACGCATACGCCAAACCTATATCTTACCGGCGCTGTCTGTTTATTGAGAAATACCGGCATTTTTGTCCTAATTTTGTGCTTCAGTGCAAGGGGGGGTATTTCCTTCTGCTTATCACTTCTTAAATCATTTGTTATGAAAAAAAACTATCTACTTTTGTTATTGTTTGTTGTAGTTCTTAGCGCCTGTAACCAAGCCAAAGAAACCAAAGAAAAGGTAGAATTGGGTAAACAATTACAGGAAATGGGCGAAAATATAGAAAAGGGCATGGAAGAAAGCGCCAAAAAACAAGAAGCTCGCCGTGCTGCCGGCGATACGCTGCCCCTGCATTTTTCCGATTTAAAAAACTACCTGCCCAAAGCCATTGCCGGTTTTACCCCCGATGGTGAACCAAAAGGGCAAACCATGAATTTTCAGGGCGCTTCTTACTCAGCTACCGAGCAGCGTTTTGTTGATAGCCAAGGCAACAGCATAACCGTAATGATACAAGACTACAACGGCTTGCCCGAACTGTATGGCATGGCTACCATGACCCTTAAAACCAAAATGACTTTTGAAAACGATGAGCAATGGCTCAAAACCCTCCATCTGGGAATTGAAGACGTAGGCGCTTTGGAAACCTACAACAAAAGCTCTAAAGATGCTACTGTTGTTGTAGGCGTAGGCGACCGGTTTTTTATTTCCATTTCAGGCGCCGGCTTGCCCGATACCGAAAAACTGAAAACTGTAGCTAAATCTTTGCCACTGCAAGAAATGGCAAAAATGTAACGCCAAATAAACTTATCCCATCTATGAGTTTTCTTGCTTTTTTTACCGCCCTTTTTTCGGTGGTAAACCCCTTAGGCGCTATACCTTTATATATCAGCCTATCGCAGCATTTCACCCCATCGGTGCGCAATGAACAGGTGCTTAAATCCAGTATTTACGTAGTGTTTATCTTGGTGGGTTTTTTGCTTGTAGGCAATTATATTTTACAATTTTTTAGCATTACTATTGAAGGCATGAAAATTGCCGGCGGGCTCATGATTATCCGCTCTGCCTATAATATGCTCGATGGCAATTTTAAAAAGGGTAAAGCCATTAGCGCTAAGGTAGAAGAAGAAGCCATGACCAAAGAAGACATCTCTTTTTCGCCCATGGCAATGCCCATGCTGGCGGGTCCGGGTTCTATTTCGCTCATCATCAGCACCGGAGCAGGCATTAAAGACCCCATGGAATATGCCTATATTGTATCAGCTATTTTGCTGTTGGCTTTATCTGTTTACATCATTTTCCGGTTCTCGCCCATGCTGTTTGAGCGCATGGGGCAGGGCGGCATTTCTGCCATGCAGCGTATTATGGGTTTTATTGTGCTTACCATAGGCATACAATTTATTGTAAACGGGGTATCGCCTTTGTTAAAAGGCATTGTGCACCCATAACCGCCTACTCCTGCACCACAAATGACCCATATCGGTAATGAATGCCGTCAGATACTACTAATAGGTACAACCCTTTATCTAAATCTATATCCGATAAACAAACCTGTTTATTTATCTCCGGCGAACAGGTAATGGCTTCTTTTCGGGCATACAACAAACAACCGTCTAAGTTAAAAATTTGTAAAGAAAGTTGTTGCCCCAGCGTTTTAGATATTTGTACAATGTACTCTTTAACGCCGCTGTTTTGGTTTGCTTGCACAGCAATATGCATGGCTTTTCTCTGTTTTAGGGTTCAGTAAGGATGGTACAACACCAAACGCAAAAACAATGCCATTTATTGCAATACTGTGGCAATAACCTACTTATTTTGTGTTACAAAGAGCTTCTGCTGCATACTGTAGCCCGATGCCGTAGTTAATTGTACAATATATAACCCATCGGGCAGATGCGGCGGCAAGTCTATATCTACCGTAGTTTGGCTATTTTGATTAGGCTCAATTTGTTGGTGTAAGGTAGCAAGGTAGCGACCGGTAAAATCATAAAGCCCTATGTTGAACTGTTCGGGTGTGGCTAATAGTACGCCAATGGTAAACGCTCCTTGTGTAGGATTAGGAAATACTTGCAAACCTATATCGGGCTGTTTACCTCTTCCGCGCACTTGTTTAGTTACCCAGTAGTAAGCAAATACGGTTTGCTCATCGCCCGTATTGGGCACACCGTCAGGACCGCAATCCTTTACTTGCACTATATACCAGCCCGATGGTAAACCCGTTAGGTTGGGAGTATTGGTATTGCCTACCGGCAGCCAGTTTGACGGACCCGACCAGCTATACTGGTATTGCGCTGTTCCTGCACAGGGGTTTCCTCCTGCTACGGTTAGCGATATGCTGCCATTGCTGCCGCCGCTATCGCTGGTAACATTGGCGCTTACAATAGTCAGTATTTGTGTATTCACATTGGGCGCATTGCTAAACACCAGCTCACCTATGGTACAGGGGTTGTTGTCGGATACGGTAACACTCCAAAAAGCGCTACCCGAATATATAACTGTTATACCTGTATTAGATGCCGAGTATTGCACATAACCCGCTGTAACCCAGTTAAACGTATAAGGTGCCGAGCCGCCGGTAAAAGTAATGGCGCTCGAATTAAAAATGACCGGCGGAGCAGCAGGCGTAGTGGTCATATTGCCGGTTAGGGTGGTAGTGGCGGTGCCCGAATTTACCGTGCCCGATGCTACACAAGTACAACCCAGCGGATTAGTAACGGTTACATGATACGTGCCGGGCAATAAATTGTTTGCCGTAGCAGTAGGAGGAAGCGCACCCGATGGTCCACTCCATGTATAATTATAGATGCCAAGCCCCAACACGCTTACTGTTGCCGAGCCGTTGGCTATACCTGCACAAGTGGCGGGCGAGGTGGTCATGCTGCACACTATGGGCGGCGGTTGGGTTAGGGTAATACTGTTGGTTCCGGTGCAGCCAAGGGCATCGGTTACCGTAGCCGTATAGCTGCCGGCAGGCAATCCGGTTAAGATATTGGCGTTTGCACCGTTTGACCACTGAAAACTGTATGGCGAAACCCCGCCAAATGCCACGCCGTTTATGATGCCCGTAGATGCGCCGTGGCAGGTAACGTTATTGCCGCCAAAATTAGACGAGCTAAGGATAACGCTCAACGGCGGCGCTACGTTGATGCTAAACGTGCAGGTGGCAGTATTGCCACTTGCATCGGTGGCGGTAAAGGTTACGGTATTGATGCCGGGCGCCATGTATGCGCCTTGCGGTTTGTTGGCTACCACACCTATTACCAAACAATCATCGGTAGCAGTAGCAGAGGGCCAAAACGGAAAAGTACTGCACGATACCATATTTGCCGGACAGGTAATGGCAGGCGGGTTGGGGTCAAGTACCGTAACGGTAAAGGCGCAGGTAGCCGTATTGCCCGATGCATCAGTGGCTGTATAAGTAACCGTACTAACGCCGGTGTTAAAACTACTTCCCGATGGAACAGAAACACTCAAGGTAACAACCGAGCAGTTATCGGTTGCTACCGGTGTGTTCCAGGTAGCAGTGGCAGAGCAGGTGCCTGCTACTACGGGTTTGCTTATATTGGGCGGACATGCTGCTATTACCGGGGGCGTTTGTTCAAGCACGCTTACCGTAAAGTTGCAGGTTACTGTATTGCCCGCTACATCGGCGGCAGTGTAGGTAACTGTGGTAACGCCTACTAAATAAGCGCCGCTGGCATTAGCAGTGCCGGTTAAACTGTTAGAAAGCGCAACAACGCCCAAACAGTTATCGGTAGCGGTGGCGGGGGGTACTGTTACTATGGCAAAACAATTGGCGCCGCTAAGGGGCTGTACTACATTTGCCGGACAGGTAACTGCCGGAGCTTGTGCATCAAAAATGGTGATGTTAAAGGTGCAGATATTGGTATTACCTACGGCATCGGTAGCCAAATAGGTAACGGTGGTAGCGCCAAGCGGATAAATACCACCGGCATCATTGGTGCCGTTTATGTTGTTTATTACCGTTAAAGCGCCGCAGTTATCTGAGGCAAAAAAATCATCAACCGTTACAAAAGCATGGCAAGTACCCGGCGTGGTGGGCAGCGTTTTATTGCCCGGACAGTCTATAAATGGCGGCGTAGTATCGGCAACGGTTATGGTAAAAGTGCAAGATGAGGTATTGTTCCAGCTATCGGCTGCGGCATAACTTACCGTTACCGTTCCGGTATTAAAAATAGCGCCGGGCATGTGGCTGGCATTGGTAAGCGAAACAGCAGAACAGTTGTCGGTAGGAGAGGGAACCGCCCATGTGGCAGTAGCTTGGCAGGTTTGCCCTTGTGTAGAAAGGTTTATATTTTGCGGACAAACCAAATCGGGCGGGGTAACATCGTTTAAGGTAGCCGTAAACGAGCAGGTGGCAGTATTACCCCATACATCTGTTGCCGTATAGGTGATGGTGGTAGCGCCAATGCCAAACAAAGAACCCGAAGGCGAATCGGGCAGAACAGAAACAACCCCGCAATTATCCGATGCGGTTGGCGTTGTCCAGTTAAAAGGTTCAAAACAATCGGCGGCAGATTTCACCATATTGGGCGGACAGGTAAAAACGGGCGGCTGGTTATCGGTTATGTTGATATTGAAGGAACAAGTATCCGTATTGCCCGATGCATCAACGGTGGTATAAACAACCGTAGTAATGCCGCCGGGGTAAAACCCGCTCGCATTAGCATTGCCGGTAACGCTGTTGGTAAGGGCAATTATGCTGCAATTATCGGCAGGCGTGGGCGGCGTAATGGTTAGGTTAGCGCCGCATAAATTGGGCTGTGTAGTAGTATTGATGTTTGGCGGGCAGGTTATTTGCGGTGGTATTTGGTCGGTTATGGTTACGGTGGCAGAGCAAGTGGAGCTATTGCCCACACTGTTTACCGTAGTAAGGGTAACGGTATTACTGCCCACATTGGCACAGGTAAAGGTATTGGGCAAAACCGAAACAGGTGTAATGCCGCCACACAAATCAGCCCCTCCGCCAAAAACATGTACAGGTAGTATAGCGGCTGTGCCGCTTTGGTTGAGGTTTGTCGCATAATTTTGGCAAAGGCTGGAAATTACAGGCGGGTTAAACACCACTGTTACCTGTGCTTGGCAGGTAGCTGTATTGCCGCTTTGGTCGGTAGCAGTTAGGGTAATGGTATTGCTGCCCACGTTGGCACAATTAAAGGTAGTGGCGCTTAGGGAAAACCCGCTCACTTGGCAGTTATCGGAAGCCGATGCGGTAACCGATGCGGGCGTAATGGTGGCAGAGCCGGTGGCGGTAATATCAACACTGATATTGGCACAACTCACCTGTGGCGGCACAGCATCGGCAACCAACAGCGTAGCATTACAGGTAGCGCTGTTGCCGCTTTGGTCGGTGGCGGTTAGGGTTATGGTATTGTTGCCAAGGTTGGCGCAGGTAAATTGTTCGGGAAATACACTGAGCGAGCTGATACTGCAATTGTCAAAACTGTTGTTGTTTACCATTCCCGATGTAAGGGTAGCTGTGCCGGAGCCATTCAGGTTTACCCAAGCATTTTGGCATTGGGCGGTGGGTGGCAGGTTATCGGTTACGGTTACGGTGGCTTGGCAAGTGTAGGTAAAACCTATGTTATTGGCAACTGTTAGCGTAACGGTATTGCTGCCCAAGTTGGCACAGGTAAACAGCGCCGGATTAACCGAAACCGGACTGAGTAACCCGCAAACATCGGAGCCGCCGGCAAAAACGCTCATAGGGCTGAGGGTTGCCGTGCCGTTGCTGCCCAAACTAACCGATGCCGGCTGGCATACCGATACCGGCGGCGGATTAAACAATACCGATACCGTAGCATTGCAAGTACTTGTATTGCCCGATGTATCGGTAACCGTAAGCGTAACGGTGTTATTGCCTACATTTTGGCAGGTAAACGTATTGGGTAGCACAGAGGTAGTATTAATGCCGCAGTTATCGGCGGCAGAACCCGTTATCATGGTTGGCAAAACCGATACACTGTTTTGGGTAGTAATTTCAAGCGTGGTATTGGCGCAGGTTATGGTGGGGGCAAGGTTATCGGCAACGGTAACGGTGGCTTGGCAGGTGGCAGTGTTGCCGCTTTGGTCGGTGGCGGTTAGGGTTACGGTGTTGCTGCCAAGGTTGGCACAGGTAAACTGTTCGGGAAAAACACTGAGTGAGCTGATGCTGCAATTGTCAAAGCTGTTGTTGGTTACCATACCCGCAGTAAGGGTAGCTGTGCCGGAGCTATTTAGGTTTACCAAAGTATTTTGGCATTGGGCAGTAGGCGGGGTAGCATCGGTTACAATGATATTGGCAGAGCAGGTGGTAGTATTGCCGCCGGTATCGCTTACTGTAAGGGTTACAGTAGTACCGCTCAACTGGGCGCATGTAACCACCGAAGGGCTTACCGAAACCGGAATTAACAAACTACAATCATCGGGGCTGCCGGCAAAAACATCAACCGGGGCTATGGTGGCGGTGCCGGTTGCGCCCAAATTTACCGTTGCCTCTTGGCATAACAACTCCGGCGGTGCATTAAACAACACGTTTACCACTGCGCTGCACGTGGCGGTATTGCCTTGTGCATCGGCTACGGTGGCTACTACCGTATTACTGCCCACATTGGCACAGGTAAAAGTGTGGGGCAAAACTCCGGTAAATACAATGCCACAATTATCGGCAGCCGAGCTGATAACCATTTGGGGCGTAATGCTCACACTGCCCGATATGTTTATGGCTACGGTGGCATTATTGCAACTAAGGGTGGGCGCTATGGCATCGGTAACTAAAACAGTAGCGGCGCAGGTGGCGGTATTGCCGCTTTGGTCGGTAGCGGTAAGGGTAACGGTAGCGCTGCCCAATTGTTCGCAGGTGAGTACAGCAGGCTCAATGGTGAGATTTTGCAGCGTGCAATTATCGGTTGTGCCATTGTTTATTTGTGCTACGCCCAGTGTGATAGCGCCGTTTTGGTCTAAAAATACCGATGTATTTTGGCACTGCACATCGGGTGGGGTGGTATCGGCTATGGTAACGGTGGCAGAGCAGGTGGTGGTAGCGCCGCCAATTTCTGATACGGTGAGCGTTACGGTATTAGCTCCTACATTGGAGCAGGTAAAACTATGGGGCGTAACAGATAAAGGGCTAAAACCGCCACATTCATTACCCCCGCCCAAAAACACATCGGCAGGTATAATGGCAGCCGTTCCTTGGTTATTTAGATTAACCGTTATGTTTTGGCAGAGTTGAGCATTCTGGGGCGAAAAAATAACATTTACGGTGGCAGAGCAGGTGGCGGTATTGCCTCCTTGGTCGGTAATGGTGAGGGTAATGGTGTTTGCCCCAATGTTGGCACAGGTAAGCACATCGGGCGATACTGCAAAATTGGTAAGGGCGCAATTATCGGTACTGCCGCTGTTAATGTCTTGTGGCAATAAATTGATAACACCCGTTTGGTCTATGTTTACCGAAAATCCCTGACACTGTGCTGCGGGCAGTATATTATCTGATACGGTAACCAAAGCAGTACAGGCAGCGGTATTGCCCGATGAGTCGGTAAGGGTAAGGGTTACGGTGTTTGCGCCTATGTTGGCACAGGTAAAACTATCGGGAAAAATGGTTTGCTGCACTATATTGCAATTATCGGCGCTGCCGTTGTTAATCATAGCAGCAGTAATACTTGCCTGCCCTTGTGCATTGAGCTGAACCGGTATGTTTTGGCACTGGGCGGTGGGTGGCAAGGTATCTAAAACGGTAACAACAGCCGTGCAAGAGGCAGTATTACCCAAACTGTTGGCAAGGGTGAGGGTTACGGTGTTTTGACCCACATTGGCACAGGTAAAAGTATGGGGCGTGGCAGATTGGGGGGTAAAACCGGCACAGTTATCGGCAGTGGGGTTAAACAGGTTTACCGGTAATACGGTTGCCGTGCCGGCGGCATTAAGCCAAACCGTACTATCTTGACAAAGATTTTGGGTAGGAGCATTAAAAATAACCGTTACTGTTGCTTGGCAGGTGGCGGTATTGCCGCTTTGGTCGGTAGCGGTGAGTGTTACGGTGTTTTGTCCTATGTTGCTGCAAGTAAACGCATCGGGAAAAACGCTTAGGTTGGTCAATATACAATTGTCGGTACTGTTGTTGTTGATTGGTGCAGGCGTTAGGGTGGCGTTTCCGCTCAAATTAAGGGTTACCGATGTGTTCTGACAAAGGGCTTGCGGTGGCAGATTATCGGTTATGGCAATGCTGCTTTGGCAGGTGGCTGTATTGCCCAATGCATCGGTAACGGTGAGTACTACGTTGTTTTGACCTAAGTTGGCGCAGGTAAAACTATCGGGAAAAACCGATAGCTGGGTTATGCCGCAGTTATCAGAGCTGTTGTTGTTTACCGCATTGGGCAGCAGGGTGGCTGTGCCGTTTTGGGTTAGGTTTATGGCAGCATTTTGGCAGTTGGCAATAGGAGGCGTATTATCGGCAAGGGTAATTTGGGTAGTACAGGTGGCGGTATTGCCGCTTTGGTCGGTGGCGGTAAGCGTTACGGTATTGGCGGTTTGCAGGTTGTTGCAGGTAAACTGTGTAGGAAAAACGGTAAGTTGTGCAAGGAAACAGTTGTCGGAGCTGTTGTTATTGATGAGTTCGGTTGAAACGGCGGCTACGCCCGATGCGTTGAGCAAAAGGCTTACATTTGGTTGGCACTGGGCAGTGGGTGGGGTGGCATCAGAAACCGTAACCTGTGCCAAACAACTGCCGGTATTGCCCGCTGCATCGGTAGCGGTGAGGGTGGCAGAGGCAATGCCTATATCAATGCAGGTAAACTGGGTGGGCAAAACAGCAAGGTTGGTTATAGCGCAGTTATCGGCGCTGTTGTTGTTTACCATAGCCGGCGTTATGGAGGCTTGTCCTTGCTCATTGAGTTGTACGGCAATGTTTAAACACTGTGCTGCGGGCGGCGTTTGGTCGGTTATGTTGATGTTGGTTTGGCAGGCGGCGGTATTGCCCGATGCATCGGTAATGGTGAGCGTAACCGTGTTTTGACCGGTATTGGCACAGGTAAACACATCGGGAAAAACGCTGAGTTGGGTTATAGAGCAGTTGTCGGAACTGTTGTTGTTTACCGCATCGGGCAGCAGCGTGGCTGTTCCCTGCGCATTGACCGATAAGGTTATATTGGGTTGGCACTGTGCAGTAGGCGGTGTATTATCGGTAACTAAAACCGTACTTTGGCAGGTGGCAGTAGCGCCGGCGGCATCGGTGGCGGTAAGGGTAACGGTATTACTGCCCAATTGGGCGCAGGTAAAGGCATTAGGAAATACCGATACGGGATTTATGGGCGTGGAGCAGGAGGTAGCATCTACAAAAACCGATTGTGGTGTTATGCCTGTAAACCCCAATTGGTTGAGCGAAACGGTTATGTTTTGGCAGGTAACACTTACCGGCAGCGGATTGGTTACGGTAACGGTAAAGGAGCAGGTGGTGGGGTTGTCTAAATCGGCAAGTGTATAGGTAACGGTGGTAGCGCCTACGGGGTAAACGGCGCCGGCATTGGCTGTTTGGGTATAGTTGTTGGTAAACGTGTAGTTGCCGCAAATGCCGTCAACCGTAGGCAGTGGTATGGATACAAAAGCCTCGCAGGCGGTAAAACCGGCGCTTGCGGTAGTATTGGGCGGGCAGGTAAGGGTGGCAGGCGGCACAGCGCCTAAAAAACTAACCTCAATGGTAACATTGCCCACAGCGCCTTGGTAGCCATCGGTTTGGAGGTAATAGGTGCGCCCTGTCGCAAGGCAAAGGTTGGTAAGCAGTGCGCCGCCGGGTTGGGTTTGGCTGCCGTTGTCATTGGCTGCCAACAAGGTAGCGCCGCCTTGGAGCAATTCATTACAGGTATTGGCAAAATAGAGGGCAGCCTGCACATTGTACCCAAAAGCATGTATGTTGTAAACACCCGATTGGGTGGGGGAGAAGGTAAACCAAAGCGAGTTTTGCAAATCATCATCGGGGCACCATGCGTTTTGCGCATCACAATTTAAGGCAGGGGGCGCTGGCTCGGCAGGCTGCACACTTGCAAACTGGTTGGTGTAAGCGCCGTTTACCCCCACATTAAGCGGCAGGGCATTACAAACATCATCGTTTGGGGGGCGTGTGCTAAAACTAAGCGGACCGGAGTTGAGGCTATACAAACCGCCGCCACAATCTTGGCGCACATACACATCATAGTAGGTAAAGGGTTCTAAGCCGGTAATGGTAGCCGGCGAACCCGATGCCAAAACAATAGCGCCTTGTGCGCCGGCGGTAGCGCCGGCGCCGGGTTCAAAATCGGGCGGTCCATACTCTACAATAAAACTGCCGGTGCAGTTGGCGCAGTACCATTCAATTGTGCCGCTCGAAGCCGTAAAATCGGCAACCTGAAACAGGTAAGGCAGTTGGCAGCCTGCCGGAGTCCATGTATAAGTGCGTCCGCCGGTGGGTGGGGTAGTGGAGGTGTTAAAGGTGCATCGACTGGTATTGTTAATGCCGGCTAAGGTATTGTTCCAATTGTGCGGGCTAATGGTGCGGCGGTTGCTTACATCGTTTGCCCAAAAGCCGCCCAAACCCACATCGGCTTGGTTGGTGGTGGCGTTAAAGGTCATAGCGCCAAAAATTACCTGTATGGTATTGGTAGTTTCATGTAAGCGCAACTGAAAATTTAGGTTTAACCCGGTTTGCAGCCCTACGCGGTAATTTGTCCACTGCACTACACAAACCCTATTGGGGGCAGCGCCTATGGTTTCTATGCGCAACTCAGAGCCGGTTTGCGCTTGCAGGTTAGCGCCCACTGCTGCAATGCGGCTGCGCAAATAAGAGGGCGCTATAAATGCCGATGACGACAATGGCGCGGCTATATTGGTAGCAGCCATGTTTACCCCAAGCTCATTAGTGCCCAAACTTACCCAACCTTTTGTATGTACGCCAATTTGGGTAAAATTGACCCCGTTATAGGCAAAATTAAACCCGATGGGAAAACCGGGTCCGGTATCGGTTGTACTGCCCGATGGCGCGGCAGGGTCGGTAAAACGCTGGGTGTTATTGCCCGAATTGCCCAAAACAGCGCCGCCTGTTATGGGCGTGTAAACCCCTACCGATTGCGAAAACTGATAATTGCTTACTTGTGCCGGTAAATTATGCAGCGTTAATATGCTTGCTATAACAAAACAGGTAGTAAGGAAATGGCGGGTAAAGATTGGTTTCATAGTTCATGGTAGTTGAGTGGTGTGGGTAAAAAGGAAGGGCAACTATTGAGGCAAGCGTTTTTACAGGTAGTATCTACTTTAAAACAAACTGCATAACCCATTGTTTGCCGAATAATATAGGTAAATTTACCAACGTGCTTACAAAACTACACTTGTTTGGCGAACTTAACAAGTTTGTGCCTTAAAAATTGAGCGCAATG
>DDVC01000121.1:487-765 GCA_002345145.1 Bacteroidetes bacterium UBA2322 | reverse complement strand
GTGCCTTAAAAATTGAGCGCAATGGGTAAAAATGATGTGTTTAGCGCTTACATAGTCTTTTTTGCCCGATGTATTATGGAGAGTAGTTTACCGTAACCCCATAAAAAAACCTTGCCCCGATGCTGCTAACAGCATAGGGGCAAGGTTTTTAGGGCGGTGCAAAAGGGTTTACCTAACCGGGGTTATCTTGATTTTCTGTATTTTTTTTGCTCGATTTACGTCCGGGTAGCATGGGTTGTAAATTTTCAATGATGTTTTTAGTGCCAGGCACATTGTAG
>DDVC01000121.1:0-216 GCA_002345145.1 Bacteroidetes bacterium UBA2322 | reverse complement strand
TTTTTGGGTACTTTCTTGTTTGAGGGCAATAATAGTATCCTGCACTCCCTCATGCAATGACCGAAGCATACTTTCTAATCGCTCCAATCGGCGGCATACCTCCCATTCGTTTTCCCATTCGGCAAGCGACACATAGCTTAGGTGTAGGTTGGGATGCTGCTTGTAGTACATGAGCGTATGTTGGATAAAAGACGATGTTTTAGCGCCCAATTTTAA
>DDVC01000070.1:553-2983 GCA_002345145.1 Bacteroidetes bacterium UBA2322 | reverse complement strand
ATGCCTTTTTTTAGTGAACTCAAAGATGTATCGGGGCTAAACGACAGCAATTGGTAGTTATTGTGATAGCCATTGTTTATGATTGGTAATATGGTGAGGTCTTGCATTCCACAACAATCTTGTAACCTGTCTAAATGCGGATTAATCTCATACATGCCAAACAAATAAGCGCCGACACGTTTGGGCACAAGTTTAAATGAAAATTGGTAGTTGCCCTCTTTAACTGCAATGCTAATATGCTTCTCACTGGGTCTGTATGAAATAGGTTTAACAGTAACAGAATCGCTCAAAATATCAAAATAAGGGAACGCATCGGGTTTTCCTATTGTGTCAATTGCTACCATAGTTATGCCGCTTGATGCTCCTAATGAAGAAACCATGTAAGTTTGCAGAGATAGCGAATCAAAAAGAAATTGCGGAAAATTGGCATAAACGGTAATGGTGTCATTAACCGAGTAGTTTTCCTGAATGGGTACAACATGGACTGGCGCATAAAACAGAAAATCGTAACGACACTCTTCCTCGCTTTTACAGCAGTATTTTTCTTGAAATAAAATGAAACAAAGCAGAAATAAAAAAACAGCGTTTAAGTTCATTTGTCAATGATTTAAGGGGTTAAAAAATTGCAAATTAAACATTTGTACGAGTGTTTTACAGAGCCACTGTAGCATGTTGCCGTTTTAAAAATTAGGCCTCAAAATACCGTGTTTGTAAAAATCGGCAATATAGCTCACTACTTCGGCAATATCATCGGTAATGGGTATAAGGTCTAAGTCTTGGGGGCTAATGGTGCGCTCGCGTTCAAGGAGTACGGTTTTAACCCACTCAATAAGCCCTTGCCAGAAACTTTCGCCTACCAGCACAATGGGTATGCGTTCAATGGTGCCGGTTTGTACTAAGGTAAGGCACTCAAACAGTTCATCTAAGGTGCCGTAGCCGCCGGGCAAAAACACAAATGCCTGTGCATATTTTACAAACATAACCTTGCGCACAAAAAAGTAGTTGTGGTTGAGCGATTTATCTCGGTCAATAAATGGGTTAGCGCCGGTTTCAAAGGGCAGGTTTATATTTAGTCCTACTGATTTACCGCCGGCAAGTTGTGCGCCTTTGTTGGCAGCTTCCATAATACCGGGTCCGCCGCCGGTAATAATGCCATACCCTTCTTCTACCAGTAAGCGGGCTAAATCAACGGCGGTTTGGTAATAAGGTGTATCGGGTTGGGTGCGCGCCGAACCAAAAATGCTTACGCAGGGACCTAAGGTGTTTAGGGTTTCAAAGCCGGTTACAAATTCCGACATGATTTTAAAAATTCTCCATGAAGATTCAGCTTGCAGTTCTGACCATGTTTTTTCGTGATGTGGTTTTTTGCCTTTTAATACGTCCATAATTGGTTGGGGGTAAAGTTTTGCCTTAGATATTGATGGTGGGGCGGTTAAACAAAACACAAATATAGGCCTAAAAACCCGATAACAAGGGTAATAATGCTAAAAACATCCTACCGAAACCTATTTGCCTTTTTATGAAAGTGCATAAAAGGGCTATTGGGGGCTAATTGTTTATGACCCACAAATTATTCATCGTTAAAACCCTGTATTCCGTAATTGGTAAGGCGGGCAGTTTGCATAAAAAAGACGTTTGGCTTTGTTTGCAACCAACCTTCCGCACCTAAAAATTTTATGTCTGATTGTCAGAAACCTATGAGTATAATTTAACCTTTATATAAACTATATTCATCTTTATTATTTTAAAAATCAGCACAATATATATAATATGTAATCTTTATAATAAAAATGAGTTGCAATGCAAAAATGACGCATTTATGGTTAATCTATTAAACATATTTTATCCAATTGTAGCATTTTACCTCCGAAATGCCTTATGAATTACGAATTACGACTACCATTCCAATTTTGTTTCTCGCAAAGGCGCAAAGACGCAAATTAGCTATTAGAACCAATTACCAACTACCGAAACGACCGACTATTCACTACCCCCTCTCTACTACCAATTTCCCGCTTGCCTCGTGCTGCTTATAGCCGCCCGGCAATGCCAACCGCCATACGTACATACCCGCCGGTAAGCCCTATAAATCAAGGGTTTGGATTTGCGAGGGCGAACTGCCTGCCGGCAACACCTGATACCGCATTTTTTGCCCCTGCACATTATACAACTCCCACACCCCAAATGGCAACTACGGGGGTAGCGTGTAGCTGAGTTGTGCCTCCCCAATGCCCACAGGCACCGGATTGGGATATACGGCGGCGGAAGAAACCGGTGTGCTGCCCTGTAGCGTAGGTGATATGCCTACCGAATAATCTGAATAACAGGGCGCTATGCCGCAGGTATTGCCAGGGCTATCTACTTATAAGACCCAACTACTCTGCGGAGAAGCATAGTTAAACCATGGATAATTAATGAATGACAACTAAT
>DDVC01000070.1:0-148 GCA_002345145.1 Bacteroidetes bacterium UBA2322 | reverse complement strand
GTTGTTTGTGAAGACACAAAACAATGGCAATCATTCCCGATCTGTGGAGGCAGAGACGGTCAATTGTCATTACAAACCGGTAAGTAACAGCTCATTGCACTTCAACAGTCGTGCAAGTTGTTAGCTTATCTACTTTTTTCTTGATAAA
>DDVC01000023.1 GCA_002345145.1 Bacteroidetes bacterium UBA2322 | reverse complement strand
GTGCTAATTGATGTCGGTTTTGTGCACTTACCGGCAGCACGTCATTTATATCAAACTCGGGTAAACACCCTCTTAACCAAGTCCTACCAATCGCCATTCTAAAAATCGGCGTTAAAAAAGGGAACATGGGCAATAACCATTCTTGTTCGACAGTGTTTTATAACTCGATAAGCTGCTGCATTTGTTTTACCCCTGTGTCATTTTCTGTGCTGCTTCTGTAGTCAGTTAGGCATTGTTTTATGTACAATTTTTGTCCGCTCTTATGCACCTAAACCACGTAACCCAGCTTTTACAAACCAAACTCCAACAGCCCCTACCCGGCGATACCGTGCGCATGAGCATGGCTCCTAATCTGCGCATTCCTGCCAACTGGAAACCGCACAATATAGACCAAGCCATGCAAGCCGGTGTACTCATTTTGCTTTACCCGCACCACGATACTGTTTTTACTGCCCTTATGCAGCGCAACGTGGACGGTCATGCCCACAGTGGGCAAATTAGTTTTCCGGGTGGGCGATACGAGGATTCCGATGCCAACCTTACCGCCACTGCCCTGCGCGAAACCCGCGAAGAGTTTGGCATAGACGATACGCATGTAACCGTATTGGGAGCTCTTAGCCAACTATATATACCCGCCAGCAATTTTTGGGTGCTGCCTACGGTGGGATACCTAACCCGCCGCCCCACCTTTAACCCCGATACCCGCGAGGTGGCTGCCGTGCTTGAAGTGCCGCTACCCTACCTGCTCCAAGAGAGCATTGTAAAGCAAAAAACCATAACCGGCTCTACCGGCATTACCATACAAGCGCCCTACTACGATGTAGATGGGCATGTGGTTTGGGGCGCTACTGCCATGATTATAAGCGAGTTTTTGCACCTGCTGCGGTAAAACCTCCTTTTTATTCTTTGCAGCCTACTTTTCGGGCAAGCCACCCCCAAAATCATAGAGCCCATTTAGGTTGCCTCGTTTACTATTTTCAGGAAAAAAACAGGAGCTAAAACCATGAAAAATGCACCCAATAACCTTGAAAAAAACATACATATTAAACTTCCCCCTTCTTTAAGGGAGGGCTTCGGGGCAGAACAAATAAACACAGCCTTTACCCGGCTATTGATGGAGTGGCAGCAACACAACAGCCGCCAACTGCCATGGAAAAACGAACCCGATGCCTACAAAATATGGCTATCCGAAATTATACTCCAACAAACCCGCGTAGAGCAGGGGTTGCCCTACTATCTTCGGTTTGTAGCTGCTTATCCTACCGTTTCAGACCTGGCAAACGCCCCGCAAGAAGCCGTTATGCGCCTGTGGGAAGGGCTGGGTTACTACTCGCGAGCGCGCAATATGCACCATACTGCTCAGTACATAGCCCATGAGCTAAACGGCGTTTTTCCGCGCACCTATCAGGAACTGAGCAAGTTAAAAGGCGTAGGCGCTTACACGGCGGCGGCTATTGCCTCTTTTGCATACGGGCTGCCCTATGCAGTGGTAGATGGCAATGTATATAGAGTGCTGGCGCGTTTTTTTGGCATAGATACGCCCATAGATTCGGTACAGGGTAAAAAACAATTTGCTGCGCTTGCACAAGAACTGTTGTATGCGCCCAATCCGGCAGCGTTTAACCAAGCCATTATGGATTTTGGCTCAGTGCAGTGCAAACCCGCCAAGCCGCTTTGCCACACTTGCCCCATGAACCACCTTTGTGCGGCAGCACAACAAAACCAAATTACAGAGCTACCCGTAAAAGCCAAAAAATTGCAACGCAAAACCCGATACTTTAACTACTTAGTGCTTACTGCCGCCAACACCGGAAACCTGCTCCTGCGCAAAAGAACCCATAAGGATATTTGGCAACACTTGTATGAGCCTTACCTTATAGAAACCCCCAACCAATTGCTTGCCATAGAGCAGTTGCAAACCCTGCCCACATTGGGTTTAATACCACCCAAACTTGGCGCAAGCATTACTACGCCTCATCTTATTTCGCCCGTTTTTAAGCAGCAACTCACCCACCAAACCATTGTTGCCCGGTTTGTTGAGCTGCAAGTAACCAACTTAGAAACATGGTTGAACCATGATTTTGAGCAGGCATTGCCTACACACCTCAGCCATTTTGCCTTTCCCAAAATAATCAACTCCTACTGGCAAAGCAGGCAGGAAAATGCCGGTAAAGGCAAACAAGGCGCTTTATTGTAAGGCAAAACTTTACCAACGCGTAAGCCGCCCCTCACAGCCATAGAGATGGTTAATTCTGTAATAGTTCATATTTTTAGCCTATTTTCAGGAAGGTTTGATTTTATGCTGCTTTTTTACCCAAAAAAAGTAGATAAACTAACAATATGTACGACTGATGAATTAGAAATAGGCTGTTACTTAGCGGCTTGTAATGACCATTGACCGTCTCTGCCTGTAAACCTCAAATATGAGTTGCGCCATACCTTGTCCCTCCCCCCAAAAAAATCAACTTTTTTTGAAAAAAAACCCAAAACCGGCTAAGATTTTTTGCCGAAAAGGGATATAACAGGTAAAAGCCTGCCTGTAACCTGCCCGATGAAATACTATCTTACCCACACACACTCCAAACCCGATGCACAGAAAAAACCCACTTTTTCTAAAATCAACCCAAACGCTTTACAATCAAACCTTTATGTATTTTAAAAATAAATATGTATAGAAAATTGAAAAAAAATATACAAGCTATTTGGGTATTTAATAGCTTTAACCCGAAAATAAGAACTTAATGAACATAACAACCCCTCAGTTTACTATACAGCATACCTAATTGGCTTGGCGGTAATCTGTACACCTGACACTATCTTTAAACTTTTCACCTTTTTTATTCACACTAAATTTGATTGTTATTATGAAAGCTCAAAAAAAATCCGTAAATTGCCCCCCCCCCGCAGAGTTGAAAAC
>DDVC01000147.1:13103-13704 GCA_002345145.1 Bacteroidetes bacterium UBA2322 | reverse complement strand
ACAACGGGTTGTAGCGCCACAGCCAGCCATACGGTAGCAGTGAACTCGCCGCCGGTGGCAAATGCCACAAGCAACAGCCCTGTTTGTGTGGGTGAAACCCTGCAACTGATGGCAAGCGGCGGCGCTACCTACCAATGGAGCGGACCCAGTGGCTTTACTTCTGCCCTGCAAAACCCCACCCGCACACCGGTAGTAGCGGGCACTTACACCGTAACGGTAAGCGCCGGCGTGGGTTGCAGCAGTACCAAGAGCATATCGGTAACCACCGCAGCCAAACCCACCGTAAGCGTAAGCGGTTCAACCGCTATATGTGCCGGTGTTACGCTAACCCTAACCGCAACTACGGGCATGGCAAGTTATAGCTGGAGCGGACCCAACGGGTTTACCGGTGCCGGCAACCCGCTAACGATACCCGGCGCTACTACCCTCAACAGTGGTACGTATGTAGTAACCGTAACCAATGCAGCAGGCTGTACCAACAGTGCCAGTCGCACCGTAACGGTGAACCCGCTGCCGGTAGCTACCGCAGGCAACAACACGCCAATATGCACGGGCAGTACCATTAACCTCACTTCGAGCGGCGGCACCAGCTACCAGTGGA
>DDVC01000147.1:3011-12700 GCA_002345145.1 Bacteroidetes bacterium UBA2322 | reverse complement strand
TACCGGCGGTATAGCGTGCAGTGGTGGAGCGTATTACACCTACACATGGTCGCCCTTGGTGGCTGATGCTATGCAAACATCCAGCAATGGTACGCATACGTACAGCGGCTTGCCGGGCGGCACCTACTCCGTAACCATAACCGACTGCGGCGGCAACAGTATTGTGCGCACGTTCACCGTAACCGATACCAACCGCGGGTTTAAAACAATAGAACAGGCAGACATAGGTTTTAGCGCTGCACCCAACCCCACCGAGGGCTTAACCACCCTAACCCTTACCATGCCTAAGGCAGAATGGGTACAGGTGGCACTGTATGCCATAGATGGCAAGGAGGTGATGGTATTGTTTGACGGTACTGCCGAAGAAAACGTGGAGCTACAGTTTAGCTTAGATATGACCCACCTGCCCGCAGGCACTTATTTTGCCGTGCTCAATAGGGTGGAGGGCGACAGGATAACACTACCTGTTTTACTGACAAGGTAAAGCATAGGTAGGAAGAACAAGCGCCCCCAAAGTTCTATTCATCGGGCAGTATGATGGAAAGAACTTTTGGGGCGCTTTGTTTTTAGGTTGAGCAGTATGCGCGGCGTTGAATAGCTGGTTATCGGGGCAACTTTTACCCTTTATAGAACCATTTGGCTATCTACATTCGTTATTATCAAGTTTTAGGGTACTGCCCTTTTCAGTTAGTTATTGTTCATCAGAAAATAGACTTGCAAATTATGCTTAAAGGATTTTTTACCGTTCCCACACCCCATAACGAACCGGTTTTAGGATATGCACCCGGCTCTGTAGAGCGGGCGGCTCTTAAAAAAGCGCTGAAAGAAGCCAAAGCCCAAGAGGCAGATATTCCTATGTATATTGCCGGAAAAGAAGTGCGCACCGGCAATAAGATAGCCATACATCCGCCTCACGAACGCAAACATACGCTTGGGTATTACCACAGAGGTACAGCAGAGCAAGTGGAGCAGGCTATACAAGCAGCACTGGCGGCTAAACCTGCATGGGAGGCATTGGCATGGGAGGAGAGGGCAGCCATATTTTTAAAGGCGGCAGACCTTTTGGCAGGACCTTACCGGTATAAAATAAATGCTGCCACTATGCTGGGACAGTCGAAAAATGCTTATCAAGCAGAGATTGACTCGGCATGTGAATTGATTGATTTTTTGCGGTTCAATGTATATTACATGACGCAGATTTATGCCAAACAACCCGCGTCATCGGCAGGGGTGTGGAACAGAATGGAGTATCGTGCCTTAGAAGGTTTTGTGCTGGCAATTACTCCGTTTAACTTTACCGCTATTGCCGGCAACTTACCTACTTCGCCGGCTATGATGGGTAATACGGTAGTGTGGAAACCCGCCGAAACGCAGATTTACTCGGCTAATGTGATAATGCAGGTATTAAAAGAAGCCGGCTTACCCGATGGGGTTATCAATTTGATTTATACTGATGGTCCTACGGTGGGTAATGCGGTTTTTGTTCACCCCGATTTTGCAGGCATACACTTTACCGGCTCTACCGGAACGTTTAATTTTATGTGGAAAACCATTGGGCAAAATATAGCCACGTATAAAAGCTATCCCCGTATAGTGGGCGAAACCGGCGGCAAGGATTTTGTGATTGCTCACCCGTCGGCAAATGCCGAAGCAGTGGCAACTGCCTTAGCAAGGGGCGCTTTTGAATATCAGGGGCAAAAATGCTCGGCGGCATCAAGGGCTTACGTTCCGCAGAGTTTGTGGATGGAGGTGCGTGAGCTACTGGTGGAAGCCCTGTTAGACTTTAAAATGGGTAGTGTAGAAGACTTTGGCAATTTTATTAACGCCGTAATTGACGAAAAATCGTTCGACAAAATTACCGATTATATAGATGCCGCCAAAAACCACCCCGATGCCGAAATTATTGCCGGGGGGAGATACAGCAAAGCAGAAGGTTATTTTATTGAACCTACGGTTATATTGGTTAAAGACCCGCATTATGTAACCATGTGCGAGGAGATTTTTGGTCCGGTACTTACCGTTTATGTGTATAAAGACAGCGAGTTTGAGCAAACGCTGGAATTGTTGGATAAAACTTCGCCCTATGCGCTTACGGGCGCTGTTTTTGCCCAAGACCGTTATGCTATTGCTTTGGCAACCCAAAAACTGCGTCATGCTGCCGGCAATTTTTATGTAAATGACAAACCTACCGGCGCTGTGGTAAATCAACAGCCTTTTGGCGGTGGCAGGGCATCGGGCACTAATGATAAAGCGGGTTCTTATCTTAATCTTATCCGATGGGTTTCGGCAAGGTCTATTAAAGAAAATTTTGTGCCGCCGGTTGCTTACCAATATCCGTTTTTGAGTAATGAGGGGTAAGTATGGGAGTTAGGATTGGCATATAATGCTGCCTGATGGGGAAACGAAATTAATTACCTCTTATAAAGGAGGTAGGGAAGGGTGGTTTGGCTTTTTGCCTGAATGGACTATGAGAGTGGGTGTATCATTATTTTATGCCGGTTTTACCCATATTTCTTATTTATCGCCTGTAGTTTATTATAGCAAAGGGCAGTGCGTTTGTGCTGCCCTTTGCTACAACATTTTAGGAAATACATGCCACATTAACCGGGCATTTTGTGGCGAGGCAAGTTGCCAATGTGGGGTGTTAAATTCAAGGGCAACTACGCTGCAAGTGGGGTTTTCATCGGGAAAATGGCGGTGGGTAAAATAGTTGGCAAGTTCTGTAAAGGTGGGGTTGTGTCCAAACAGCATGACGGAATTACAAGTATCGGGCAAACCGGTTATAACGGGCAGCACATCGGATACATCGTAAGAGAATGCGTATAGTTTAAAATTGGTGGTAATTTTTTCAATTGGATAATGCAGCTCATGGGCAATTAGGGTGGCGGTGGTGTGGGCACGGTTAGCCGGGCTGCTGATAAGGACATCGGGTTTTACGCCTTTTTGGTACAGGTATTTACCCACTTTTGGGGCATCTTTTAGTCCGCGTTCATTAAGTGGGCGGGCAAAATCGGGCAGGGAGGAGTTGTCCCAGCTTGATTTGGCGTGGCGAACAAGGAATAATTGTTTCATACAGGGGGATTGGGGGGTTAAAATTTTTGCCTGATAGCTTCTACCGGATTCATTCGGGCGGCGCTGAGGGCGGGTATAAATCCGGATAAAACACCTACTACTACCGATAGGAATATGCCGGTTTTTACGTTATTCATAGATAGCACCAGTTTAAAACTTTCTACAAAGTTATTGCCTACCAAACTGAGCAGCCAAACTGCCAGCAGCCCCAGTAACCCGCCCAAGATGCTCAGAAAAACAGCCTCAATCAGAAATTCAATTAAAATAAAATAGTTTTTAGCTCCTAACGATTTTTTGATGCCTATAATGCCGGTTCGTTCTTTTACCGATACAAACATGATATTGGCAATGCCAAAACCGCCCACCAAAATGGCAAAAATACCTATTAAAAAACCGGCTGCATTTATAACGGCAAAAACGTTATCAATTACTGCTGTAAGGAGGCTCATTTGGTTAAGGGCAAAGTTATCGTCTTCTTTGGGTTTTAGCTTGCGCTCTGCCCTAAGCACGGCGCGGAGGTCGTCTTTTAGTTGTTCAGTATTAACGCCATCGGCAGCTTTAACGGCAATAAGGGGCATTACGCGTTCGCTGTTGGGGTCTATGTAGCGGCGCATAAAGTTGTAGGGTAGTATGGCTACTTCGTCAAATCCGTCTCCCAGCAGGCTTTGCCCTTCGGGTTTCAGCACGCCCACTACGGTAAGTTTTTTACCCTTCATGCGCACCTCATTGCCTACTGCCGAGCCAAGGTTTGGAAAAAGGTTGCTTGCTAATTTGCTTCCGAGTACAATAACATTGCCGCCCAACTGCGATTCGACAGTGGTAAAAAAGCGTCCGTCTTCAAACTCAAGGTTAAAGATGTTGCCAAACTCATGCGTGGCGGCAGCCATAGGCACATTTTCTACTACAGAATTGCGGTGTTTAAGGTCTTGACCCTGAATAATTATACGCATAGCTACGGCGCCGGCGCTCATAGCTTTTGACTCAATAGCCTTAAACTCCGATAATGTGGGCATGGGGCGTTTTATGTATTTCCACCAGTTCATAGAGGGGTCTTCGTCCCACGGAAACCGGTCAATATAAACCACATCGTTGCCCAATCGGGCAAAAGATTGTTTAACATTTTGCTGTACACTTTCTACCATCATTTGTACGGCAATGACACAAAAAATGCCAATGGTGATGCCCAAGACGGATAAAAAAGTGCGTAGCCGGTTATTCCAAAGCTCTTGAAGCGCCTGTATAACGGCTTCTGCCAGTATTTTGATAAAAAGAAACACTGCCTGCGGTATTAGTTGTGTTATTAGTACTTTACCCTTGTAAATGTTTACAAAAGTAACCCTAAAATATGAACCACAAAGCAAAAATCTACTTGTAGGGTCTGTTTTTTGAGCGTATGGATATAAACCTTTGTAAGAACAAATGCGTTTTACCCTTTGTTATTTTACCCAATCATTAACCCACCCCATAAAATCAGTTCCTGTAAGAACATGAAACTATCCGATTTTGACTTTAACCTCCCCAAAGAACTCATTGCACAGTATCCGCCCGAAACCCGAGACGAATCGAGGCTAATGGTGGTAAACCGAAAAACCGGCACCATTGAACACAAAATTTTTAAAGACGTACTGGGTTATTTTGATGACGGCGATGTAATGGTGATTAACAACACTAAGGTTTTTTCTGCCCGATTGTTTGGGAAAAAAGAAAAAACAGGCGCTAAAATTGAGGTTTTTTTATTGCGAGAGCTAAGCGCCGAAAATCGCCTTTGGGACGTGTTGGTAGATCCCGCCCGAAAAATACGCGTAGGCAATAAACTGTATTTTGGCGATAACGATGAGTTGGTAGCCGAAGTAGTAGATAATACTACCTCGCGCGGGCGCACTATTCGATTTTTGTTTAACGGCACCAACGATGAATTTAGAGCAGTATTAGATGTGCTGGGCAATACGCCACTGCCTAAATACATTAAGCGCAAACCCGAAGATATAGACAAAGAGCGCTACCAAACCGTTTATGCAAAACACGAAGGCGCTGTGGCTGCCCCTACTGCCGGTTTACACTTTAGTACGGAGCTAATGAAGCGGCTTGCCTTAAAGGGGATAAATTTTGCGGAGGTAACACTGCATATAGGTTTGGGAACTTTTAGACCTATTGAGGTGGAAGACCTGTCGAAGCATAAAATGGATGCCGAGTACTACCATATACCCGAAGCTACAACAAATTTGGTAAATACCGCAAAAGACAACTTGAAAAAGGTATGTGCCATAGGTACTACCTCGGTGCGCACCATAGAGTCATCAGTAACTGCCATGCACCGTCTAAAACCTGCCGATGGGTGGACAAACTTGTTTATTTACCCCCCCTATGAGTTTAAAATTACCGATTGCATGATTACCAATTTTCACCTGCCACAAACCAGCCTTATCATTATGATTTGTGCTTTTGCCGGTTTTGATTTGGTAATGAAAGCATACGAAGAGGCGGTAAAAGAAAAATACCAGTTTTTTAGCTACGGCGATGCTATGTTGATACTCTAATTTGTGCTTACCCCCTCTATAAAAAAACGAGTTGTGCCTGTTTTGCACAACTCGTTTTTTATTTTCTGTTTAAACCCGGCAGATATTTTTTTAATAGCCTATAGCGTGGCTGTTAGGTTACCATATGGGGGGAATAACCGGAGCGGGTTGTAAACCCAAATGGAATTACTTAACCGGTTTGTCTTTACCAAGCCCCATTGATTGAAGGTTTACCGACATGAGCTCCTGCAAAGTGCGCTTCATGTTATCTGATGAGCCGTCAAGGAAAATAACATTACCCTTACCCTCAGAGGCAAAATGCCTAAGCGCTTCGGTCCACATGGCAAATAAAATAAAGGAGGCGTCTAAATGTGCGGCTTCCATTTCGCGGGCAGCCTGGGTCATACCGCGTGCCACTTCTTCTCTAAACAGAGCCACGCCTTGCCCGCGCAGTTGAGAGGCTTGCCTTTCGGCTTCGGCAGCTATTTTAATGGCATTACCTTCGGCTTCGGCGGCTTTGGTTTTGGTAATGAGCAGGGCTTGTCCTTCGTTTTCGGCAGCCACGCGCAGGTTGCTCGATGCTACTACTTTTGACATAGATTTCATAATTTCCTCATCAAAGGTAATATCGTTAATTTGCAAATCGCTCAGGTGGTAGCCCCATGTTTCAAGGGTAGCGTCCACCTCTTTTTTTACGTGTTCCACAATTTCGCGCCTAAGCGATAACACCTCAGCTTGCTTTTTGGTAGCTACAAACCCGCGCACACAGCCCTCTATGGTTCGGGTAAGGGCTTGCATAAAACTGCGTTCGTCCACAAATTTAAAGGCTACGCTTTTTACCGTTTCTTCACGGTCATCTAATACAGAGTAGAGCAACATGGCAGAAAAATACACATGTGCTTGGTCAATGGTGGTAGCCTGAAACTGTAACTCTATGGCTCTGTTTTGCAGCGAAATGCGTTTGTAAACAGACTCTAAAAACGGCAGTTTAAGCCCCAAACCGGCATGAAGCAAGCGCCTATAACGCCCAAACATAGTAACAACCGATACATGCCCCTGCGGAACTACAGTAAAAGAACCGGTGAGTACCAAAAACAGAATAACTAAAATAACAATAACGCCCGATGAAAAGAAGGCTTCCATAGTAAAATGTTGGTTTATGGTGATAAAATTGGTAGAAAGGTAATGTTTATTGTTCAGTTTCAATACATAAACCCCCACAACGCCAAAATAATTCCAAAATTAGTTGTTAGTTGTTAGTGATTAGTGGTTAGTCAGCAGCGGGTAAGTGATAACTCATAATTCATAACGCACTTCAATTTTTTTCTTTGCGCCTTTGCGAGAGCTATTCTTCTTGCCGACTACTGAATACCAACTTTGCGTCTTTGCGTGAAATAAAGTATTGTGCAAAATCTTACCAATTTAGCCTGCAAATACGCTATAAATTTGAATTACAGACAGTACCTAAGTAGTTACTAAAATACAAAATACTTAGGTTTATGTGTGTGCGTACAATAAAGGCACAATATGCCGCAGCAGTCTGCCCCCTTATTTTTCAGCCTCATTAGGCATATCGGCAAGCGGCGCTTTCTTTTGTTTGAAATTGCCCGGCAGCATTGTCTTCAGCTCGGCAAGTACCGTATGGGTTCCCGGCACATTCACTCCGGCGGCATTTTTCAGTATCTTATAAAAGGTAAGCGCAGCTTTGGTATTTTCCATTTTGAGCGCCGTAACGGTATCTTGCAGCATTTCCTGCAAAGAATTTACCTGTGTCAGCAGGCTATCTAACCGCTGCATGGTTTCCCAATCGTTTTTCCACTCGGCTACCGATAAAAAATTGGAGTGCAGCATTGGCGTTTCTGTATAAAACCACAACGATTTTTGCACAAACATCAGGTTTTTTTTACCCAAGCGCAGATAGCTGCTTTTTTCCTCAGGCGTTAAGTTTATCGCAAAAGGAAACCTACTTGTTAGGTCAATCAATTCTTGCCTTACAAGCTGATAATCGGCTTCTGTAAAAGCAATTTGCAAATTTGCATAAGGCATACTGTATGATTTTAAAGTGATAAAATACGGTTCAAACAAAGACAAAATAGCCCGATAGCTTTTACTGCTCCCCGTTTACCCGATGCCCCAAACATTACCACAGATAGTTTACTCAAGGCAAAAACACTCATCGGGCGCAAAAACAATGTTTTTAACTTCAAGAATCGGGTTAAAAACTTGGTTTATCGGGCTTTTATCATCAAAAACCATGTTTTTAGCATCAAAGTTCATGCTATCGGCTTAAAACTTTAACCTATTAGCTTAAACAATTAATCTGTTAGCTTAAACAATTAATCTGTTAGCTTAAACAATTAACTTATTAGCTTAAACAATTAAATTGTTAGCTTAAACAATTAACCTGTTAGCTTAAACAATTAACCTGTTAGCTTAAACAACTAACCTGTTATCTTAAACAATTAATCTGTTATCTTAAACAATTAATCTGTTATCTTAAACAATTAATCTGTTAGCTTAAACAATTAACCTATTAGCTTAAACAATTAACCTGTTAGCTTAAACAATTAACTTGTTAGCTTAAACAATTAACTTGTTAGCTTAAACAATTAACCTGTTAGCTTAAACAATTAACCTGTTAGCTTAAACAATTAACCTGTTAGCTTAAAAATTTAACCTAAAAGCTCCCCAAATCAACTTTTTAGTATCTTCTTTGATGTTTGGAACATGGTTTGGGTGGTAAAAAGGGCGTTTGCACAAAAAGTAGGCTCTATCCAAAAACAAAAAGACAAACTTGTACCGGTTAAAGCAAACTTTTTAGAGTTTGTCTGCTGCATAAATGGTAAAATAAGTGTAGCTTTTGAATGTTAGGTTAAAAAAAGAAGCGTAAACAGTGTGAGCATTTACCTAAATTGGTAACAATCACCACAAAATATCATACAAAACCATGTTTAACTCTTCATAGGTTGTTAAATAACTATGAGTTTCTGTAAAGTAATACTTTTTCGGGCTACACCCACAATTGCTCACTTAACATTATCTTTTAACATGCAGTATTCGGCGCTAACAACTAAGGGCTAACCATTCATCAACAAACCCAAAATTGGTTTATCTTTGCGCCCGTTTTGAAACCAATAGGTACCCAATGCACTATTACAAACTAAACCACTTAAAAGAGTTAGAAGCCGAGTCGGTTTACGTTATTCGGGAGGTTGCAGCACAGTTTGCCAATCCGGCGCTGCTTTTTTCGGGCGGAAAAGATTCAATTGTGATGACGCACCTTGCCCGAAAAGCCTTTTACCCCGCCCGAATACCTTTTCCGCTGGTACACATAGACACCGGTCATAACTTTCCTGAAACACTCGCTTTCAGAGATGAGCTTATTGCCAAATTAGGGGTAAAACTCATAGTAGGGCATGTGCAAGATTCCATTAACAAAGGTACTGCCCGCGAAGAAACCGGACTGAGCGCAAGCCGTATCAGACTGCAAACTACTACCCTGCTCGAAACTATTGAACAATACGGTTTTGACGCCGCATTAGGAGGCGCACGCAGAGATGAAGAAAAAGCCCGAGCCAAAGAACGCTTTTTTTCGCACAGAGACGAATTTGGGCAGTGGGACCCCAAAAACCAACGCCCCGAACTGTGGAACTTGTTTAACGGACGCAAAAACGAAGGGGAACATTTTAGGGTTTTTCCGCTTAGCAACTGGACAGAGTTAGACGTGTGGCAGTATATTTGGCGCGAAAAAATTGACGTGCCTAACCTGTATTTTTCGCATAAACGCTTATGCGTAGAACGCAACGGCGTTTTGCTGGCACACTCCGCCTACCTCCCACCCATACAAGGTGAAATACCCCGGGAAAAAACAGTTCGGTTTCGCACCATTGGCGATATGACCAGCACCGGAGCCATAGAATCGCCCGCCTCAACTATGGAAGATATTGTAAGGGAGATTGCCACCGCTAAAATAACCGAGCGCGGCGGCAGAGCAGACGATAAACGCTCCGACACCTCTATGGAAGACCGAAAAAGAGAAGGGTATTTTTAGTGAAAAATTATGAGTTAGGAGTTATCAATTATGAGTTATGAATTATGAGT
>DDVC01000147.1:0-2707 GCA_002345145.1 Bacteroidetes bacterium UBA2322 | reverse complement strand
TTATGAGTTATGAGTTATGAGTTTCCAATACTATCTACTATCTACCAAAACTAACCACTAATCACCAAAGAATACCACTTTTCACTTTTCACTTTTCACTTTTTCAATGGATATTGCCAACTATTTAAACATGGATTTGCTGCGCATCAGCACTGCCGGAAGTGTGGACGATGGTAAAAGCACACTTATAGGCAGGTTGCTCTATGATAGCAAGCAAATTATGGAAGACCAGTACGAAGCCATCAAAAAAGGCAGCGAGCGACGGGGCGAAAACTATGTAAATTTAGCGCTGCTTACCGATGGGCTTAGGGCAGAACGCGAGCAAGGTATTACCATAGATGTGGCTTACCGTTACTTTACCACCCCCAAACGCAAATTTATCATAGCCGATACACCCGGACATATTCAATACACCCGAAACATGGTAACCGGCGCTTCTACTGCCAACTTAGCCATTGTACTGGTTGATGCCCGGCACGGAATGGTGGAGCAAAGTCGCCGCCACTTGTTTATTGCCTCCTTACTGCGCATACCGCACATAGCAGTTTGTATAAATAAAATGGACTTGGTAAACTACAGCCGAGAGGTTTTTGAAAACATAAAAGCCGAGTTTGAAAACTTTTCTACCAAACTCCAAACTACCGATGTGCATTACATACCCATAAGCGCCCTTAATGGAGATAATGTGGTAGAACGGTCAGAAAACATGCCCTGGTACGAAGGACCTACACTCATGTACCATTTAGAAAACGTACATATAGCCAGCGACCACAACCGTATAGATTGCCGTTTTCCGGTGCAATACGTAGTGCGCCCCAATACCGATGAGTTTCACGATTACCGGGGGTATGCCGGCAGAATTGCAGGCGGTATTTTTAAACCCGGCGATGAGGTAATGGTACTACCATCGGGCTTTACCTCTGTAATTTCTGCCATTGATACCGCCAATGGGCAGGTAGAAGAGGCTTTTGCCCCTATGTCGGTTACTATTCGTATAAACGATGATTTAGACATCAGCCGAGGCGATATGCTGGTACGCTCCAATAACGTACCCGATGTAGGACAAGATATAGAGCTGATGATTTGCTGGCTGAGCAAAAAAACGCTCTTGCCCAAGGGCAAATACGCCCTAAAACATACTACACGCGATGCCCGTTGTGTAGTAAAAGAAATTCGGTATAAGGTAAACATTAACACCCTGCATCGCATGGAAAACGTAGAAGAAATAGGCATGAACGACATTGCCCGCATTGCCATACGCACCACCCAACCCCTTTTTTACGACAGTTACCGCCGAAACCGCATTACCGGCAGCCTCATACTGATAGACGAAGCTACCAATGAAACCGTAGCAGCCGGTATGATAATTTAACGCAAAGGCGCAGTTTTACGAATAACCTACAACATTAAGTTGAACAACCACTAAACCCGCCGTTGCGTTTCTATGTTGTAAAGCCGGTAATTAACCCATAAACACCATTTAAACCATGAAAATTTACACCAAAACAGGCGATGACGGCTCCACAATGCTTTTTGGCGGAGGCAGAGTGCCTAAATCGCACATACGCATAGAGGCTTACGGAACCGTTGATGAACTAAATGCACATATAGGGCTGCTCCGAGATGTAATTGTTGCACAGGATCACCGCCTTTTTTTAGAGCAAATACAAAATATGCTGTTTGTGGTAGGCGCTAATTTGGCTACAAACCCCGCTAAGCACAACGCAAAGCCGCCGGCTATTTCCGAGGCAGACGTGCTAAGCATAGAAACCGAAATAGACCGGTTAGATGCTGTGCTGCCCCCCCTGAGCAATTTTGTTTTACCCGGCGGACACACTACCGTTTCCTTTTGCCATATTGCCCGATGCGTATGCCGTCGCTCCGAAAGGTTAGCAGTATTACTTGCCCAACACGAGCCGGTTAATGCTTTGGTTGTGCAGTACCTTAATCGGCTATCGGATTATTTGTTTGTGCTATCGCGTAAATTAACCGTAGAATTGCAGGCAAACGAGGTAATCTGGAACCCAAGAGCCTAACTACCCTATTTTTTTGGGAGCTTTTTGCACCTTTTTACTTTTTTTTGCGTTAAGTACTTGCTTAGTTAAAGCATGTTTCTAACTTTGCGCTCAAATTCTAAAACTTATTATATCTAACCCTAATCCAATTGAAAATCTATGTATTGGACGCTTGAATTAGCCTCTTATCTGGAAGACGCACCATGGCCGGCAACAAAAGACGAGTTAATTGATTTTGCCATTCGGTTTGGCGCACCCATTGAGGTGATAGAAAACTTGCAGGAACTGGAAGACGAGGGAGACTACTACGAAAGTATAGAGGAAATCTGGCCCGATTACCCTACTCGTTCCGACTTCTTCTTCAACGAAGATGAGTATTAACCATTGCTCTGCCCGTTAGGGGTTAATCCTCAAACAATAAACCTAAAAAGCCGTTTTACCTTTTTGCAAGGTAGAATGGCTTTTTGTGCTCAGGTCAATCTTTGTAGGGCGCAGCCTTCGGTTTGATGTACAGATGGAGGTGATTACCCCTGTTTTCAGCAAAAAAGCACACAGATAACGCGGATTAAACGGATAAACGCGGGTAGAAGTGTGGTTTGGGGATATTTGATAATAGGCACTAACACACTCCTAACTTTTCACTACCCACTACTTGAGCCTTTATTTTTAAAAAATCGGCGTTAATCAGCGCC
>DDVC01000026.1 GCA_002345145.1 Bacteroidetes bacterium UBA2322 | reverse complement strand
TGCTCCCATTCTGTTTGCAGGTCGGCATTGAGTTTTACGAGGTAGAACTTCCGGTAATTGGGAAACACCCACTCGTTTATTTTGTGCCCTGCCATAATATACCCGCCATCGGGAGTGCGCAGCATGGCATAGATATTAGAGGGCATGGTATCGGCAGGTGCGCCGGTGTAGGCAAATTGCAGCGGATTGCCGTTTTCGTCTATCTTTAACAAAAAACCGCGATAGGAGTATTCATCGGAAGTAAGATGAAGTACACCCGTAACTGCATAACCATTTTCCACAGGTATTAGATAACTAAAATAGGTTTGCTCTCCTAAGTATTGATAATTTCTATGCCAAATACTATCGCCCAAAGCACTTAGTTTTAATAAATAGCCATGTACATTTCCACCAAGCACACTGGTATAATTTCCAGCAACAATGATGCATTTGTCTGCATTTTCAATACCTCTTTTACCCTCGTGCGTTCTTCCCCACCAATACGTATTGCTAAAATATTTCTGTTGAGCCTGCAAATCAATAGTGAACGATAACGCAAACAGAAACAGCAAAAATGAAATACAATAAAGTTTTTGCAATAGCGTCTTGTATGTGTGTGTGTTTTTGCACAGATAAAAGCTGTTGCCAAAACACAAACAGCCTGTATGTAAAAATTTAGAAACTTTCATGGTAATTTGATTTAAAAAATTGGTATGAATAAACCGTTTGTTTATCCATACCAATTGTTACAAAAATGCCCGATTTACTTAACAATAATGAGCTTACCTTGTGTATAGGCTTCTCCTTTTAAATACACCCGATAGTAATACAACCCCTGTGCAAATGTTTGGGTATCCAACAAGTACGTTTGAGCAGATTGGGCAGTGAGTGTATGCACTTGTTTACCGGTGTAGTGGTATAGCGCCCACTCAAACTGTCCCCCATTTTCAAGCGGCGGAAATGTTATTGTTACGCCATCTTTTGCAGGGTTGGGGTAAACTTTTAGCGAGGAGGCAACAACCGCTGTTTCTTGGCTTTTAAACTGTACATTTATGGTTTGCAGCCAGTTTTCCATACCTGCTTCTTCGGGCAGCGGGGGTAGTTCTATTAGGTACTCTTCGCCATACAATAAATACAGCAGGTTTCGGGCATCAAAAGAGGTGGGTGTGTAGGTGGCTGCTATGGCGCGCACTTGTGTTTCTTGTGCCAGCGTTAAACTCCATGCAGCGGTATCGTTGGCAAAAATTTGGCGGTATATGCCGTATAGTGTGCTAAAATGTTGTTCTTCGGGGCGCTCGGTGGGTAGTGATAACAACAAACTATCGGCAGGGGTAAACTGCCGGGTTTGCAGGTAATAAGGCAGCAGCAAGCGTTTAGCCAAATAGCTGTTAATGTCTTGCAGCAGCAGGCGGGCGGCAAGCGTGTCTTTTTCATCGGCATAGTAGTACAGTTTGCGCAGCATTTCGGCATTGCGCCGGTCTTCATCGGTTAGGTTTTTAATGTCTTCGTCTTCTCTAATCATTTGCGGTCCATCGCCGCAATTTTGAGAATATGACTTAACATTAGGTATCTCACAAGCGGTTGCGCTACAACTTCCAAAAGGGAGGAAGTTTACCGGTATATGAGGCGTTTCGTTTCGGTAGAAGTAGGTAAACACCGGCGGGTCGGCAGTAAAAATAGCCGAGTACAAGGCATTTGCGGTAGGCACAGCCGGGGCGGGAAAAAATCGGTTGTCGGCGGGGGTGCCTGTTGTAGTTGTAGGGTAGCAATCACCTTGGTCTATCATATCGCCCGCTTCAAAGAGGGTGTTGTTAAGGATATAGTCGCCGGCGGCTATGGCTACGCCGTAGTCATAAAAATCGTTGCAACTTATTGTTACGCCTTTGTTGTTTCCGTAGAGGAGTATGCCGGTAAAGTTGCGTTGTATTCGGTTTAATCGCACTTCGGTACCGGCAGTTTGGCAAGATAAAAGCGCTATTGCTCGCAGGTTTTGGTAAATGCGGTTACTAACTACATGAGCAGCGCCACCCATTAAAAATATGCCCACCTTGCCTGCCAAACCGGTTAGGTTTTCGTTAATGGCATTGTGGTGTATGCGGGCTATGGCGCCGGAGGCTTGTATGGCTATATCGCAACGCTCAAAGGTGTTGTTGATAATATCTAAGGTATGTTCCGTAAAAAAGGAAAAACCTGTATTAGAGGCAGAAATACCGGCTTTACAGTGCGAAAAAGTGTTTAGGGTGCAACTTATCCGGTTTGTTAAGATGCCTCTTACGCCATATTTAACTCGGGTAAAATCATTGTCGTTAATGGGCAAGTTGGTATAATTTATGAGGTGAATACCTGCTTCTGATTGGAGTGTTTGGGGGTGTGTATTAAACGGATAAAGCAGGGCGGTGGTGGTAAATTCTGCGCCATCAACAACAGCATGGCAACCATCAATACACTCCCCGTTTTTGTAGTAGCTAAGGTTTACCCCTTCAAAACAGTTGGTAAAGGTAGTTCCTTTTCTCACTTTTACCGCTCCACCGGCGGTTTGTAAAGATTGTGTTGAACCAATATACGGAAACAAAAAGGCATAAAAAAAAGTACTGTTGTAAATGCCTGAGTTTGCAGGGGGAAACGGATTGGGGGCGGCAATAAGGTTTGCAATGAGTTCGTCGGTATCCATAAATGGGATGGACATGCCTACTATGCCAAATATAGCATCATCAATATGGATAGCGCCTGTGGTAACTACCTCGCCAAAATTAGCGGCAGCCGTTACCGGCTCAAAAGGCAGCAGATTTCGCTCTGTGTACTGTCCCGGACCTTCTACCTGAATACCTTGCCATACCATATTACACAGTCCGGTAATTCGGGTAGGAGAAGCATCGTCGTAATCTATCAGTTGCAAGCTGCCACCCCGTTGTACCAAGATGCGGTTTTTGTAGGAAAAAAAGAGTTGCAAATCGGTAATGGTGAGGGTAATGCCGGCAGGAATAACCAGGTCGGTAGCAAATAAAACGGGGTCGTTTCCGTTAAGGTTAAAGGGTGGTAGCATAAAAGGGTGGTTGTTGCTGTTCCAGTTAATATTGGCGGGTAACCCTGCGGATATGGTAAATGGGCATTTAGACGCTACAAACCGCCGTTTTTACCTACCTACTTACCCGCACAAAACCAGCCCGCTATGCCTATGCTGTTATACTTATTTAGTAATCTTTTGCAATGATAACCCCTTTCTGCCAAAAAAACAAATAATTTTGTTCTTCAACTAAACATATTTTTTTCGTCAAACTGAAATATAGGAAAAATCTGAAATTTTCTGAAAATTTCAGATTTTCCGGTAGCAATTTTAGCCTGTATAGGGTATGCCGGAAATCTTTTAACCGCCACAAATGCACAAGGGTAAGGCTGTTTTAGGTATTTCCCGAAAACATCGGGCAACTTTTGAAATGGTTTTTGGCGGGGGGGCAGGGGTTAAGATGCCGGGGCTACGCCTCCAAAAAAAAGCATATTAAAAATGGTTAGCCCCCAAACCAAGTGCGGGGCTTCTGCCGTTTGTCCAAAGTTTAAATTTTTACCGGTTTGTAGCCAATGCTTGTTTAAGGGTGGGTTTATTCTGCCTAAAAAAGGTTGCATATATTTTTCCCTCTTCTAAACCATATCGGGTTAAGGTTGTTTATGTTGCTGTTTTGTTCTGCTCCTATTTTTTTTATTATCGCACTTTTACAACCATGTCTTATTTAAAACAAGCCCAAACCGGCTACCCCATTCACGAGCTTATTAAAAACCGGTGGAGCGCCCGCGCATTTACCGCCGCACCCATACCCCAGCGCCTGCTCATGCAGCTTTTTGAGGCTGCCTCATGGAGTTTTAGCGCAAGTAACACCCAGCCCTGGCGCTACCTGTATGCGCACCACCATGATACAGCGGCTTTTTCTAAACTGTTTAACTGCCTTGCCGGTGGTAACCAACCCTGGGCTAAAAACGCATCGGCATTGGTATTGGCAGTAGCACAAACGCAAACGCCCGATGGTAAACCCCAAAAATGGGCAATGCACGATATTGGCGCTGCTAATATGTGCCTGATGCTGGAAGCTACCGCCAACGGTTTAGTGGGGCACCCTATGGCGGGCTTTGACCACCAAAAAGCAACAACCGATTTTAACCTGCCCGAAGGATATGAGCCGGTGGTGATGATAGCCCTGGGTTACTTAGATACGCCCGATACCCTTATTGAGCCTTTTAAAACCCGCGAACTTGCCCCCCGCACCCGAAAACCTTTGGTAGAGTTCGTTTTTCAAAATGAGTGGAACCATGCCCCATCAATGCTATAACGCCTCTGAAAAAGGGGTAAAAAATATAGGCTGGCTGCAAAGCAACTTTACGTTCAGTTTTAGCAGCTACCAAAATCCTACCCGAACCGGTTTTGGGCTGCTCAAAGCCTTTAACGACGACTTTGTACAGCCGGGCTTTGGTTTTGGGCTGCACCCGCATACCAATATGGAAATTATATCGGTAATGCTGCATGGTTCCATGAACCACAAAGACAGCATGGGATACGCCGAAACGGTAACCAAAGACTGGGTGCAAATAATGAGCGCCGGCAGCGGACTTAGGCACGAAGAATATAATGTGGGTACTGATGAGGTAAATTTTTTGCAAATTTGGATTGAACCCAAACTGCAAAACATTACTCCCCGATACCAACGCCGCTTTTTTCCCGAACAGCAGCGCATTAACCAACTTACTACCATTGTTTCTAACCAAGAGGGTACAGAGCATTGCTGGATTAACCAAAATGCCCAACTTTGTTTGGGTTACTATACCCTTCAAACTACTATTGAATACCCCGTAAATCACCCAAACAAGGGCGTGTTTATTTTTTGCATATCGGGCAATATGGTGGTGAATGAACAAACCCTGCAAGCCAGAGATGCCATTGGTGTATGGCATACCACATCGGTATTATTACAATGTTTGCCACAATGCCGGTTTTTGCTCATAGAAACGCCTATTAACCACTAAGGCACAGCGTTTTGGGTTCATTAACCCCAATGAGTAATATATGCTTCACGCACCAAGTTTGGGGCACAACAAGTATTAAGTCAAATGCTATTTCTTGTAAAGAAGCAGATTGGTTGCTCGTTTTTTAGTGTCAAATACTGACCGCCAAATGCCAACTTCACCCGCTAAATTTTACTCCAAAGTTGCTAACATCTCTCATTCCGCACCCTGTTTTTCCACTTTTGGTAATTATATTCTTCCAATATGAACAGTACTTATACTGCCCAATAGACAGTACAAATGATAACCCCGATGGGGTGTGATCCGAGTTTGACGTAAACCGGTACACAAAGGTAGGAGCGCAAAACCGGCAAAATTTAGCACACGGATAA
>DDVC01000138.1 GCA_002345145.1 Bacteroidetes bacterium UBA2322 | reverse complement strand
TCTTGTGAGACGGCACTTTTTTTTTAACTCCCGAATGACGGTACCTTTTGAAATCCCGAGTATTCGGGCTGTATCTCTTACGCCACATGCGTTTAGCGTAAGGGTAGTAATCTGTTCCTTCAGTCCCGGTTTATTTGCATTGTAGGTGTAACTCATTTGAAAGCTCTTTTTACACGCATTGCACCGCCAACGCTGTGTGCCATCGGGACGGTGCCCATTTTTACTTAGATTACTGCCCCCACAGTGGCGACAGGTTTGTATTACTTGATGTACCATATCAACTCGAAATTTTATTTTTAAAAACAGGGCAAAGATACAACATTCAACCGATTAAGCCCACCACCGAAAATAAGTTGCACTGGCAGTTAGATGTTATTTTAGGAGAAGATACAGACCGAAAAAGAACCAAAAATAGCGCGCATAACATGTCCCTAATCCACAAAATGATACTCAACATACTCCAACCTCACAAAAACAAGAACAAAAGTAGCATACAAGGAGAAATAAACAAATGTGCTTTGAGCGACTCCCATAGAACCAAAATATTAGAATCCCTGTGATGCGTTTTCCATGGGGAGTGGCAAGTAAATAGTTGATAATTCAAAACCACAACCCATAATTCCAAAAAAAGTGGTTTTTTACTAAAAAAAGTTGCAAAAAAATTGGGCGATTAAACGCAAGGGCTGTAATTTTGCACTGTTATTCAACATTGCTAACCCCCTAAATTTTTGCTTTATGGACTACGTTATTTCCTGGTTCGAAATTCCAACCACCAATCTATCAAGAGCTGCTGCATTTTACTCGCATGTATTAAAATTCACAATTGAGGGCGGTGAGTTTTATGGCGCTAAAATGGCATTTTTACCTAACCCGCCCAATGCTGTTACCGGCGCTTTAATTGAAGACCCCCATGTGCAACCCTCTGCACATGGTACTACGGTGTATTTTTTCCGCCCCGATGATTTTGACGATACGCTGGTTAGGGTTACCGAAGCCGGCGGACAAGTAATTATGCCAAGAACTAAAATAGCCGACGATATAGGCTTTATTGCCTTTTTTCTTGACAGCGAAGGTAATAAAATAGGGCTGCATACCATGAAATAATTTGCAGTAGTTGTGTGCAGCAGTAAAACGCCGTTTAACATTTCTGTTAAGCGGCGTTTTGCTTTTAGGGTATAACAGAATTACATTTACGATTATCGGGCTTTTTATTGTGGAGGCAAGTTATTACCTTTGCCCAAACGGGCAAACCCATTCTAACTGTGTATTTGTATGAATTGCTAAATAGGCTGCCATGAAACTAAACCCCGATCTTTTGCTGGCATGGGGTGCAAACTCTAAAAAATATGCAAAGAATGAAATAGTGTTTCAGGACGGAACAGAGCCCAAAAGCTATTACCAAATAGTGAGCGGCGCAGTTAAAATGGTAAACATTAACAGTGAAGGCAGAGAATTTACACAGGGTTATTTTTATGAAGGCAACAGTTTTGGCGAGCCACCCTTGTTTATTGACGAAACTTATCCGGCAACGGCTATTACCCTGATGCCCTCCGTAATTATGCGCTTGCCCAAACTCACTTTTTTGAGGCTGATAGATGAATATCCTGCCCTGCACAAACAGGTAATTTATGAGTTTGCCCAACGCATACACAACAAAGCCACTACTGCCCGAATTATCATCAATAATTCGCCCGAAGAACGCATCATCGGTTTTTTGGAAAACTATAAGGCACACCATAAAAATGCCGCCGCAAACAAAATACTCATCCCCTTTACCCGCCAAGAAATAGCCAATTTTACCGGTTTGCGGGTAGAAACCGTCATCAGAACACTAACCAAAATGAAAGAAAAAAAGCAAGTAGCCATCATTAACCGAAAACTTTATTACTGATATGAATGCTTTTAAGACCAAAACATGGGTTAAAATATCGCTTTTAAATTTGCTGATAGTTAGCGCTTTAGGGTTGTTGATGCGTTATAAAATAGGGTTTGAGTTTCCTTATTTTAACCAAAAAAACCTGCAACATGCACATTCACACTTTGCTTTTATGGGTTGGGTATCGCAAACCCTTATGGTTTTAATGATTACGGTAATACAATCGCATTTACCGGCAAACAGGCTGAGGTTATACCACCGGTTGCTGATTGCCAATTTGTTGGTGAGTTTTGCCATGTTAATCAGTTTTGCCATGCAGGGGTATGCTTTATTTTCCATTACCTTTTCTACTGTATCGGTTGTATTGGCATTTATTTTTGCTATGCTGTATTTTGCCGACATTAACCGTTTTGGCAAGCAACAGCCGTGGCGGTTGTGGTTTAGCGCTGCCTTGCTGTTTAATATCTTATCCGCATTAGGCACTTTTGCACTTGCTTACATGATGGCATCTAAGCAAATGAGGCAGCATGAGTACCTTGCATCGGTTTACTGGTATTTACATTTTCAGTATAACGGGTGGTTCTTTTTTGCCTGTATGGGTTTATGGATAGCCTATTTAGAGCAGATTATTGCCCGCGCCGTTCTACCCAAATCGGTGTTTTGGTTGTTTTTTGCAAGTTGCATTCCGGCTTATGGTTTGTCGGTACTATGGGCAGAACTTCCGGTTTGGATTTTTATAATTATAGTAGCGGCTTCCGTAGCACAGTTTTTGGCATGGGTCATTATGCTTTATGCCATGTTTAAGCATCGGGTATATGCCCTGCCCACACTGTCAAAAGTGTCTAAGTTGTTATTGTTATTGGTTGTATTATCGCTGTGCATCAAGTTTTCGTTGCAGTTGGGTTCTAACATTCCGGCGGTGAGTAAGCTGGCATTTGGGTTTCGCCCCATTGTAATTGCCTATCTACATCTGGTTTTATTGGGCATTATTACCGTTTACCTGCTTGCCCATTGTTTTGCCAACCAATACATTTCAGCGGGTAAAATTTCGGTAGCGGCTTTGCTTGTTTTTATCGGCGGTATTTTTTTAACCGAAATAGCGCTTGCTGTGCAAGGAATAGCCTCGTTTAGCTACACCTTAATACCGCATATAAACCTTATTTTATTTGGTTTGGCATTGTTCATGTTTACCGCTTTATTGGTGTTGTTTATCAGCAATATCCGGCTGAGCAAAAAAGGTAATTTACAGGCAGCCGGCACACCAGATAAAGAAGAAAGGCTGTTGCAACCGATATAGTGGACATTGCCTTGTTTGGTACAAAAAACAAGGTTAAAAACTTGGAAACTTGTGATTATAAGCATAAAAGTTGGGCTGCGGTTTACCGTACTTTTGGCAAAAATTAAACCAACATGAAAAAGTTCATAACCTTTTGTGCTATTGTAGGCGCTATGCTTGTATTTGGAAGTTGTAATCAGGGAGATGGCGGCAGTCAATCTGCCACAAGTCAATCGGGAGCTGCCACATCAACACCTGTTGTGGGTCAATCGGGGGTAAAAGATGATGTATCGCAGCCCAACATTGTGCAGGTAGCGGTGGGCAGCAAAGACCACACCACCTTAGTTGCTGCCGTACAAGCAGCCGGTTTAGTAGATGCGCTTAGCAATGCCGGACCTTTTACCGTTTTTGCTCCTACCAATGCCGCATTTGAAAAACTACCCGCCGGAACCGTAGAAGGACTGCTGAAACCCGAAAAAAAAGCCGATTTGAGTACTATTTTGGAGTACCACACTTATGTGGGTTCATTAAAAGCCGAGTATTTTCAGGACGGTCAAAGTTTTGAGCAGGTGAGCGGACATAAAATAAACATCACTAAAAAAGACGGTAAAACGTATGTAAACGGAACGGCTCAAATAGTAGCTTCTATTCCTACCGCCAATGGCATGATTCATGTAATTGACGAGGTGCTATTGCCAAAGTAAATTTTTCATTTTCTTTTGTTTTGGAGCGCAAGGGTAACCTTGCGCTTTTTTTATCCTGTGTATTATGGGTGAACGGTTTAATACAGCTCTCATTCCGCACCCTGTTTTTCCACTTTTGGTAATTATATTCTCCAATATGAACAGTACTTATACTGCCCAATAGACAGTACAAATGATAACCCCGATGGGGTGTGATCCGAGTTTGACGTAAACCGGTACACAAAGGTAGGAGCGCAAAACCGGCAAAATTTAGCACACGGATAA
>DDVC01000137.1 GCA_002345145.1 Bacteroidetes bacterium UBA2322 | reverse complement strand
CCTGTGATGCGTTTTCCCTGGGGGGGAGCAGGTGGTGGTGTACCCCAACCCCGCCACAAACACTATAAACATTGCTTCTCATCTGCAATGGAAAAACGCCGTACTCTACAATTTACTCGGAAAGGCAGTAGCCGGATATACCTCAGAAAATAATCGTCTGTTGTTGCCCGAGAACCTGCAAAACGGAATTTATATCGTTCAACTGACCCTCGATAACGGTCAAACCCAAACCGCTAAATTGTTCATCTCTAAGTAACCCTCTGCTATGAAGAAAGTAATTTTTGCAGCACTTTTGACAGGTGCTTTAAACCACTGTTTATTAGCTCAGAGTGAATGTTTGCCCGGTAAAGTTTATGACTATAATGCTCAAATAGAGGCTTTCAAATCATTAGCTTTATTAGATAATGGGGACTATATAGCAGGTGGTTCTTCATGGAGTTCTACGGTTGGGTATTACAATATGTACTATGCCCGGATAGATATTTGCGGCGACAGTATCTGGACCCGTGCTTACGGACAAAGCTATGAAAGTTTCGTTGATGCTGATATTTACTATAAACAAGGGGATAATTTTGTTGTTTCATGTATGCTGTATTATGATTATAATAATGAGTTATACTATTATGGTTTAGTAAAAATCAGCTTAGATGGCGACACTATTTGGCTAAGGAAATATTTAGCAGGTTCTAAAAACTCAGCTCCCAAAGACGTTATCCAAACCTCGGACGGCGGTTTTGCCTTGGTAGGTTTTTCGCAAAACTTTCCCAACGACTATGCACAAATTTGGTTCATCAAAACCGATGCCCAAGGCAATATAGAATGGGACAGATACTACGGCACCAACAACAACTCGGAAGGTGGCGAACACCTGATGCAACTGCCCGATGGAGGATATTTGATATTGGGCTACCGATACAATCATTCAACCCAAGTGTACCGTATCTGGCTTATTCGCACCAACCCCCAAGGCGATGTATTGTGGGAGCGGTTTTATGGAAACAACTATTTTACACATGGGGCGCATATCATCCCCGTTGCAGATGGCTACCTAATCACCGGCATTCAATATGCCGCTCCAACATGGCAGGTTGCCGGCGATGCCTATATTCTGAAAACCGATACTTTCGGTATCACGCAGTGGGTACACACTTATGGCGGTCAATATGGTGAGCATATAGAAAAAATCATGCCTTTGGACGACGGGAATTATATGTGTTTAGGCAGCAACGAAACGATTGGCACTGGCGGCGGTTCTGCCGATGGTTGGTTGTTTAAAATCAGTGCAGCGGGCGACAGTCTTTGGAGCAGAACCTACCGCTACGAAACAGCAGCCAATCGTTCGGAGTATTTATGGGACTTTGCCCCTGCACCGGATGGCGGTTTTATGCTGGCAGGTTTTTGCGGTAGGGTGTTTCCCAACAACCAAGATGCATGGGTCATCCGTACGGATAGCCTGGGCAATGCCTGTCCGCCCTATAATGGCTGTTGGGCGGTAGGCACAGACCAAACTCCCCCCCGCTTTGAGGTAGGGCAAGTGGGGGAGCCGGTGGTGGTGTACCCCAATCCCGCCCAAAACCTGCTACACCTGCAAGATTGGCAAAACATGGCAGCCTTTAATTTATACAGCCTATCGGGCAAAGTGGTGTGCAGCCAAAACCCTGTTACCAATTCGCAAATTGTCATTGCCCACCTACCCGCCGGCTTATATATTGCCGAGGCGCAATATACAAACGGCGCTGCCCAACGCCAAAAACTGCTCATACACTGGTAACCGCATTTTTAATTACTACGCCCCGCCTGTGCCTACAGCGCAGGTTGGGAGCTAAAATTATACGAAACATGAAACATATTTGGTTATACGCTACCCTTTTAATGGGTATGGTATGGTGCAGCCCTGCTGCAACAGCACAAAACCCTAACGATTACTGTAAAGGAACGGCTATGGAGCAATTACCCAATTCTTCAGGATTTAGAGACATTGTCAGGTTAAATAACAACACTTATGTTGCTGTCGGAATAAAGCGCAATATCCCAACAAAAGATGAATTGTATTTTGTTAATTTCGACTTGTGTAAAGACACCTTATGGACAAAATTTTATGGAAACCAACATTCTTTATATACAGGTCATTACATTATTAATGTTGATGATTCATCTTTTGCCATAGTTTGCTCCTATATGCCGGATTATACGATAAATCCCTATTATGAGTACTTATTATTAAAATTGAATTATCAGGGTGATACGCTTTGGAGTAAAACATATAGTTTGGGAATATACAATGACGGTCCGGCATGCATTCTCTTAACACAAGATGGGGGTTTCATCATAGGTGGTTTTTCCGATAATTTTCCCGATAACAGTGCATATTCCCAGGCATGGATTTTAAAAACCGATTCGGTAGGCAATATTGAATGGAGTAAAACCTATGGATTTGACAATGCAAGTGAAATAGTTATGGATATATTGCAAAACTATGACGGTACTTATACAGTTTGTGCTGCCAGAAGTGCCGGTTCAACCTCTACATGGGTATTTAAAATAGACCAGCAGGGCAATCCTATGTGGAACAGGGTTTATGGAAATGGTAATTTTACATATCCATATTCTATGAAAGCTGCCCAAAATGGATACATTATTACCGGCGTTGAGCGTATTTATGGTTTCCCTAATTATGGTGATGGATTTGTTTTAAAAATTGATACATTGGGAAACCAACAAACGGTAAAACTCTACGGAGGCCCTTATACAGATGGGTTTACTGATTTATTGATTTTGGAAAACAACCAACTTATAGTATTAGGTGCTGTTGAAAACAATGGTTGGGGCGGTTCTTACGCCGATGCCTGGCTAATGAAACTAACTGCTGAGGGCGATAGCCTATGGAGCCGCACTTATGCTTACAATGGCGCACTCCCCATACCCGATTACGTTTGGGGTATAACAGATACGCCGGAGGGTGGGTTTATGTTTGCAGGTTTCACCTCCGCATTTAATACAGATAGCACTACCCTCACCCAAACCGCTTGGGTAGTACGTACAGACAGCCTGGGCAATGCCTGCTACCTGCCAGCCGGCTGCGAGTGGGCGGTAGGCACAGACCAAACTCCCCCCCGCTTTGAGGGGGGGCAAGGGGGGGAGCCGGTGGTGGTGTACCCCAATCCCGCCCAAAACCTGCTGCACCTGCAAGATTGGCAAAACATGGCAGCCTTTAATTTATACAGCCTATCGGGCAAAGTGGTGTGCAGCCAAAACCCTGTTACCAGCTCGCAAATTGTCATTGCCCACCTACCCGCCGGCTTGTATATTGCCGAGGCACAGTACAAAAACGGCGCTGCCCAACGCCAAAAACTGCTCATACACCGGTAACCGCATTTTTCGGACAAATTGACCCACCGTTTCGGAGTATATTGACCCACCCTGCGGTTTGGTATTGGAGGGTGGTTACAAAGGTAGGTTATTTGGGTTGAATAGTAGGATGTCTTAGGGAATGACCTTTTAGTTCAAAACGGTGTGCGTGTGCAAGCAATCTATCCAAAACAGCATCAGCTATGGTGGGTTCTCCTATGATTTCGTACCATTTGGCAATGGGTAATTGTGCGGCAATAATGGTGGGGTATTTTGCATAACGGTCTTCGAGTATTTGAAGTAGGGCGAGCCTGGTTTGGTTGTCTATTGGGCAGAGTCCGAAGTCGTCAAAGATGAGGAGTTGGGTTTTTTCTAATTGATTGAGTAGTTTGGCATAGGTGCCGTCGAGTTTAGTTTGCAGGATGGTTTCTATAAATCGGTTAAAGTTAAGGTAACGGGTTTTGAAGCCCATTAGGCAGGCTTGATGCCCTATGGCGCAGGCGAGGAAGCTTTTGCCTGCGCCGGTGGCACCGCTGATGAGTATATTTTCTGCCTTTTTGATGAAGGTGCAGTCTGCTAATTGGAGGATTTGGTTTTTGGTGAGTTGTCGTTGGTCGGAAAAGGCAAGCTGTTCTATCATGGCTGTATAGCGCAGTTTACTGTTTTTGAGGTAGAGCTGGGTTCTTTTGTTGGTACGGTGGAGGTTTTCGGCATCTACAGGTTGGGCGATTAGGTCATGTGCTTCGGGTTGTTGATGCACAGGCGGCTGGAGGATTGCCTGATAAGATTGGGACATGCCGCTTAGTCGCAGCGTTTTAAGTTGTACTAACGTTTCTTGTGTGTTCATTTTTGTTGTTTTTTGAATTAAAAAAGCATTTATTGATTTGTTGTTATTGGGTAGTTACCGGTAGTTTTGGGGTCCGCGAATGTGTTCGTGTTCGGGAAGTTGTGTTCCTGATTGGGTTGCTTGTGTTAGCAGTGGCTGTTTGTCTATGTTTTGTTGTAACTCTCATTCCGCACCCTGTTTTTCCACTTTTGGTAATTATATTCTTCCAATATGAACAGTATTTATACTGCTCAATAGACAGTACAAATGATAACCCCGATGGGGTGTGATCCGAGTTTGACGTAAACCGGTACACAAAGGTAGGAGCGCAAAACCGGCAAAATTTAGCACACGGATAA
>DDVC01000163.1:4109-18932 GCA_002345145.1 Bacteroidetes bacterium UBA2322 | reverse complement strand
GGAGCAACGGTACTTGTACCGTTGGCAATTATCCCTTGTCATGCGAATAGTATTTTATAAAAAAACATTATTGGTTCGGTGCGCAGCGCCTTGTTAATCGGGTATTTAACATGGTTGCTACCTATATTTTGGTGCGCTGCACCTGTGTAAAACTAAATATCAATTTATGGAGGTTGGTCAATAATATACAACGGCAAGGGGCAGCGCCCCATAATCTTGGTAGAACAGATGCAAAAGTGCTTTTATCAGGTGCAGCGCACCGTAATCTGTTGCCCATTTTATCATAAACCACACACAGATTTTACCCCCCTATCGGGCGTTCATTTTAATTCAAACCTTACGTTATATTTCGGTGCGCTGCACCTTTGTAAAACCAAAAATGCCAATTTATGAGGGTCAATTAGTAGCACACAAGGGGCAGCGCCCCGTAATGATAACCAAGCCATTATACATAACCATTCACCTTTTTATAAGGAGGGTTAACGGGTTGGAGAACAAAATTTGCTTGCCCAAAAAGAGCGGCGCATAAAAAGGTAAGCGTATGCAATATCCTCTGCTCCATGTGCTTTTCATGACTCTCGCCAAGGCACAAAGAGGTAGAGAGGTGCCCTGTATAACGCTGCTTTACTATGCTGTTTAAAACAAAAATGTTGGTAAACACAAGACTATAAGGTAATTAATTACCTTTGTTCTTAACTCCCACATTCCACTCCATAAATTTAATCACATGAAACAGTTTTACTCCTTATTTGGGGCATTTATTGCCCTTGCACTTAGTATATTTGCTTTGAACAATAGCCATGCTCAGCCCTACTTTTATAGCCCGCACGTACAAACATTTATTACCGGCTATGGTTGTAGTAATTGCCACGGCGGAAGCAGCGGATTAACCCTTAGCACCTATACAGGTGTGCTAAACGGCGGCACCCAATGCGCGCAAACGGCACGCCCGTTTGATGACAATAGCAGCCCGTTAGTTATAAAAATTGACTGCTCTGTACCGCTAACCTGTGGCAGTAGCCGTATGCCCTTGGGAGGCGGATGCACAGTAAGCGCTGCCGATATAGCCATCATACGAAATTGGATTAAAGGAGGCGCTTTAGAAAACAATACCTACTGCCAGTCGTTTACCGGCGCGCCGTTGAGCATTACTTTTTCGGGATTTGGCGGTGGCGGATTTACGTCTGCCCCTTCTGCCTCGCAGTTATCGTCAAAGGTGTGGAACTTTAGCGGGTTTAGCGATTTATACAAACCCGGTCAATCTAATACCGGCAACGATTTTGCCCGAGGCGCTACCACACCGGGAGCGCCTACATCGGGCGGCATTTATGGCTGTACCTATACCGCCGGCAATCAGGCGCTTTGGTTGCAGCCTGCCAGCAACGATTTTAGCTCGCCAAACGGCGGCATTATTAACCTGCAAATTTGCAATAACAGCAGCAGCGCAATTACCACCCTCAATGTAGCCTATGATTTATTGGTGTATAACGACCAAGACCGGGCAAACAGTTTTAATTTTGCCTACTCTACCAATGGCGTTACTTATACACCTGTATCTGCCTTAGACTATACCTCGCCTGCTACTGCCGATGCTTCACCCACAGCAGCCGTAATACCCAAAAACACTACGCTTACCGGGTTAAACATTCCTAACGGAGCCATATTCTTTTTGCGCTGGACAAGCAATGATGTTAGCGGCGTAGGCAACCGCGATGAGTTTGGTTTAGATAATATAACCGTTTCGTTGCCTGTAACCTGCAATATAAGCGGGGTAAATGCAACTACGGCGGTTTGCAGCAGCACTTCGGCAAATTTTAGCGTTAGTTTTACCGTTGCCGGCGGCAGCGGAACGTATAATGTCATTAACACGTCAAACAATTTGGTTTTGGCATCGGGCAGCTCTTCGCCTATTGCGGTAAGTATTGCCAACAGCACAGGGGGCAGTATCAGCATAAACGTGGTAGATGCCGCCGCTCCAAGTTGTGCCGGCATACCCATACAAGTAAACTTGCCCGATTGCACACCTGTTTGCGCCATAACCGGTGTAAGTGCAGACCTTGCCACTTGCAGCGGCACCAGCGCCGTTTTTAATGTTTTATTTACCGCAGCCAACGGTAGCGGCGTTTACAATGTAATTAACACTGCCAACAACAATATACTAAGCACAGGCAGCTCTTCGCCCATTGTGGTAAGTATTGCCAACAGCACAGGCGGCAGCATTACGATAAACGTGGTAGATGCCGGCAACCCCACCTGTGCCGGTATGCCCGTAACAGTTAGCCTGCCCAATTGCCCGCCTCCGGTATTTTGCGGTAATGGCACTTGCGATGGCGCTGAAAATTTCTGTACCTGTGCGGCAGATTGCGCTTGTGTTGCTACTGCTTCTTTTATAAATTTTGACGTGAGCAATAACCCCGTTAGCAGCCCACTACCCGTTGCGTTTTGCCTGCAAGCTATAACCGGTCAAACCAACCCTACCCTACCGCATTACCTATACGTACCGGTTCGCATATCGGGTCCCGATTGTGTATCTTACACGGCTACTGCATCGCAAGGCACATTGTTTACCTTATTGGGCAATAACCTGCAACCTTTTGCCTCCATAACCAACAATGAAATAGTATGGCTCCGAATGAGTCAGGCAGATATAACCGGCGCATTGGGTGGCACTACGCTTAGTTTTTCGGGTGCAGGCGGAAACTGCACAGCAAGCCAAAACATTACCTGGGCAACTGTGGTAAACTATACCGGCACGGTGGCTACTACCTGTAAAGCCCCCTTAAACCTAACCGTAATTTTGGGCGGGGCTTATAATACCACCGCCAATAACGGCGCCATGCGCACCGATATTAATGCCTTACTGCCCACCAACTCACCTTATAGTGTTGCACCCTGGAATGCACCGCCTATTTCGGTGGCTGCACCCATACCTACCGATATGGTTGATTGGGTGCTGGTGCAACTGCTCAATACTGCCAATAACGCCGTTGTAGAAAGCCAAGCCGCTTTGCTCAGCGCCAACGGAACCGTATATAACGCCCAACTAAAACAGGGGCTTACCTTTGTTGCCAACGGCACTTTTAAAGTTGCCGTAAAACACCGAAACCACCTGGCTGTTTTGAGCGCCAATGCCTTTGACCCCAATGGCGGCTCTGTTAACTTTACCCTGCCTGCCAATGTGCAAGGCGGCAACTCACAACTTGTACAAGTGGGCACATTGGGTTTGTTTGGGCTTATTCCGGGCGACCTTAATGCCAATGGCATCATAAACTTTGCCGACTATAATGTGTATGCCACCAATACCGGCAGTACAAGCTATAACCCGGCTGATTGTAATTTTGACGGCATTGTAAGTATTTCCGATTTCACCCTTATGCTTCCCCACATTAAGCAAATGGGAGTAACCCCCATAAGGTATTAGGTAATGCAGCGGCTGCCAACTTGTTGATTTAGATGGCAACATTTAACCGCCATTGGTTTGCTAAATACCAATGGCGGTTAGTTATTGATGGCAATATAGCCCGATTTACCGGCACAAGCAAAAATCACCTATTGTAACACAATTTGCAATCATTTTTGCACAGCCATGGTAATACATTTTCCTGCCTAAGGGCACAAAATGCTACCAATTACCGTTGTTTTGGTTATTTTACCATTATTTAACCCGATAAACTTGCAGGGGGCGTATTTTTTTTAGAAATTTGCACGCAAACTATTTGCAATGCACAAACTTACACAAGAAGGGCTCACATTTGACGATGTGCTGCTCGTTCCCGGTTACTCCGAAGTACTTCCAAAGGACGTAACTGTTTCTACCCAACTTACCGCCTCCATAGCCTTAAACATTCCACTGCTAAGCGCAGGCATGGACACTGTAACCGAATCGGAAATGGCAATTGCCATGGCAAGGCAGGGCGGCATTGGCATTATACACAAAAACATGCCACCCGATATACAAGCCGAAGAAGTGGACAGGGTAAAACGGTCGCAAAATGTGGTTATTAACGAGCCGTTTCACCTTTCGCCCACACACAAGGTGTTTGAAGCGGCTGAACTAATGGCTAAATACAAAATATCGGGCGTGCCGGTAACCCAAAACGGCAAGTTGGTAGGCATTATTACCAACCGCGATATTCGGTTTGAAACAGACCACTCTAAAGCCATTGGCAAGGTAATGACCGCGCAAAACCTCATTACTGCACCGGTAGGCACTACACTTGAGCAGGCAAAAGATATGCTCATGCGTTACAAAATTGAAAAACTGCCGCTTACCGATAACGAAGGTTATTTGCGCGGACTTATTACCATTAAAGACATAGAAAAAGCCATACGCTACCCTAATGCCGCCCGCGATACCAACGGCAGACTGTTGGTGGGGGCAGCCGTGGGCACCAGTCCCGATACCATAGAACGCGTAACGGCTCTGTATAAAGCCGGTGTAGATGTGGTAGTGGTAGATACAGCACACGGACACTCAAAAGGGGTAATAGATATGGTAAAACAATTGAAACAACTGTTCCCCAATTTGCAACTCATAGCGGGCAATGTGGCTACCGGCGAAGCTACTGTTGCGCTCATAAAAGCCGGAGCCGATGCGGTAAAAGTGGGTATTGGTCCGGGTTCTATTTGTACTACCCGCGTTATAGCAGGCGTAGGTGTGCCGCAAATTACCGCCATTTACAACTGTGCCGAAGCCGCCAAACCTTTTGGCGTGCCCATTATTGCCGATGGCGGTATTAAATACTCAGGCGATATAGTGAAGGCACTGGCTGCCGGTGCGCATACCTGTATGCTGGGCAGTTTGTTTGCAGGCTGCGATGAAAGCCCCGGCGCTACCGAGTTGTATCATGGTCGCCGCTATAAGGTTTACAGAGGCATGGGCTCCATTGGCGCAATGAAACGAGGCAGCAAAGACCGCTATTTTCAGGACGATGCCCAAAAATTAGTGCCCGAAGGTATAGAAGGCAGGGTAGCCTACAACGGACCACTTGCCGATACCGTGTTTCAATTAGTAGGAGGATTGCGCGCCGGTATGGGTTACTGTGGCGCCGCTACCTTAATTGACCTTCGGCTTAATGCCCAGTTTATGCGCATTACCAGCGCCGGACTTAGAGAAAGCCACCCGCACGATGTGCAAATAACCAAAGAATCGCCCAACTACAGCGCCGAAATTAAATAACGCGAGGTTGGAATTAAAATGAATGCCCGAGTGGTAAAACCAGCATAAGGTTTAGGCGCACTTGTTAAAATGAGCAACATATTACGGTGCGCTGCACCTTTTAGCAACATGATACGCATCTGTTCTACCAAGATTACAGGGCGCTGCCCTTTTTGTGTTACTCACCACCGTCCATAAATTGGCATGTTTGGTTAATGGAAAGGTGCAGCGCACCAAAATATTTCGCCCCACCTGCTTAAAAGCCTTTTGCGGTAAGCCTTTGAGCAAGCTAATAACTCCAACCTCACGTTAAATAACAGCAACCGTTTAGCGCAAATAAAAACGCAAAGGGCGCAAAGGTGTTAAAAACCTGTTGCGCCCTTTTGCATGAAAACAAATTGGTTGGTTTGGTTATTGACCGGCTTTAATTCGGTCTATCAGTTTTTGGGTTTCGGAGTAATCTTGCCTTGCCTGCTTTGCCAGTTCTACGGCTTTTTCGGCTATTTTAAGAGCCTCTTTTTTATTGCCGGTTTTGTATAACAAAGCGGCGTAGGTATCATGGTTGTAAAAAGCAGGCTGAATTTCTACCGACCGTTTAGCCCATTTAACGGCATTTTTAAGGTCTTTCTTTTTTTCGGCATGAAGGTAAAACTCCCATGCAACGTTGTTGAGCAGGTTGGGATTTTCGGTTTTAAATTTACCCATGTATTGGTTGGCAGTGGTAATATAATTTTTCCAATCGGCAGTGCCGTTGTAATAATCCAAGCCTACATAATAGGTATATTCGTCGGCATTTTCGTGTCCCGATTTTTTTACTGTGTTCACAATTTGGTCAAACATGTTTTTATCGTGCTTTGCTGCTACATCGGGCAATGCCTGAAATGCTACCGATACAATTTTTTCCGATACTTCTTTAGCGCCTACTACTTCTGCAAACATCTGCCGGTTGGCAAGCAATACATCAAAGGCTTTTGAGTTGAGTGTAGTGGCAAAATCAAACACAAAATTGAGGTTTTCGGGTTGTTTCAGTTCTTCGGGCGAGAGTGTTGCCAGTAATTCGGCGGCTATTTGGTTGTATTGGGGCAAGCTTCCCGCCCATAAAAGCATGGCAAACTGACGCATAAAAGTAACATCGCGCTTGCCGCTATTGTATTCCTGCTGCATGGCAAGCAGGGTTTTTTGGTCAAACAGCCCTTTCCTGCCTTCCATAATAAACTGTGCCGGCTGCTGATAGCCTAAGGTGCGGTAAATTTCTTCGCCCTCGCCGTTAATAAACAGCAAGGTAGGGTATCGGTCCACCCGGTATTGTCGGGCAAAATCTTTACCTTCGCCTTTTTCGGCATCAATTTTATAATTTACGTAGTGGCGGTTATAAAACTCGCCCACTTTGGGGTCGGGAAAAGTGTTGGCGCTCATCATTTTGCAAGGTCCGCACCAGGTAGTGTAGGCATCTACCATAATGGGCTTGTTTTGTTTTTTAGCTTCGGCTTTTACTTCTTCCCATGTGCCGGTAAAAAACTGAATACCCTGTCCTTTGGGTGCGGTGTTTTGTGCGTAGTTATGCACAAAAGAGAAAAAGAGGGCAAATAAAACCATTGCCATACGGAGCTTAACGCTATACTTCATAAAACGTGTTTTTGTGGGGGTAAAAAGATGCACCGGTTTATATTGACTATAATAACTCCCAAATTGGGTAATGGTTGAGATGAATGTATTTTCCGAAGAAAATTTGGGTAGCCTGTTCAAAAGACTGGGTAAAATCGGAAACGTAAAAGTGGTGGTGAGGGTCGGCTTTATCGGCTCTTAGCAGTTGGCGTTGGGCTAATGCCTGTTCTACTTCGTGTGCAATGGTTACAGTAGCATCAAAAACCTGTATTTGGTTATTGTATAGTTGCAAGATGTGCTGCTTTATAAGCGGGTAGTGGGTGCAGCCCAAAATAATGCCTTCAATATGGGTAAATTGGGGGTCGTTTGAGAGGTAGTAGCGCATAATAGCCTGCATGGTAGGCGGGTCTTTAAACATACCCTCCTCTATTACCGATGCCAAAGAGCCGGTAGCTTTGGCAGCAATGGAAATCTGGTTGTTATGTTGAAGGAGTTTTTGGGGGTAAACACCCGATTTGGTAGTTCGTTGTGTAGCAATAACCCCTACCCTATTGATACCCGATTGTGCAACTGCTCTCACCACAGGGTCTATTACGTTAATAACGTCAATTTTATGACCCAGTTGGCTTTGCAGCAATTCATAGGCCACTGCCGATGCGGTACTGCAAGCAATAACAATAATTTTACACTGTTTTTGGCGTAAAAACTCGCTTATTTTGAGCGAGTAATGCTGGATAGCTTCGGCAGATTTTTCGCCATAGGGCATGTGTGCGGTATCGCCAAAGTAAATAATTTGCTCATTAGGCAGCATTTGGGCTATTGCCTGGGCAACGGTAAGCCCGCCTATGCCGGAGTCAAAAATGCCTATGGGGTGCGAGGGCAAGAGCATAAAAGGAGGCAATGAACGCATTAAACAAGAAGAAGGCTTTTGCCTAAATAAGCAAAAGCCTTTTCTTAGTGGTTATTAGTAAGGACGGTAAATTATTGCAGTTTTGCTTTTACAAAAGCGGTAATATCGTCATCGGGCGAGGCATACAAGGTAGCGCCTGTGCTGGTGTCTATGATGTAGCCATATCCCTTTTCAACAGCAACTGCTTTAATGGCATCAATTACTTTTTTGCGAACAGGCTCGGTAACTTCATCTTCTCTCTTCATTAAATCTTGCTGAGCTTTAGCCTGGTCTTGTTCTAATTCTCCCTGTTTGCGCTGAAAGTATTGTTGTTGCTCATCTTGCTGCTTGGGGGTAAGTTCGCCGTTTTGGACTTTTTGCACAAAAACGTTGTACTCGTCTATAACGGTTTTTTCTTTTGCTTTTAATTGCTCCTGAATTTTTTTGGCAAACGTTTCCAAATCTACTTGGGCTGTTTTCCATTCATTGAGCGAGCTCAATAAATCAACGCTGTTGATGTGCCCTATTTTAGACTGGGCAAAAACGCCGGTAAAGGCAAATAAACAAAAAGCAACTAAAATAAACTTAAAGGAAGTTTTCATGTGTGAATAAATTTGACTACTGCTTAGTTAAGTAAAAATACAAAGGTTTGGGTGTTTAGGGTGCAAAAGTACTATTTACCGCCCGAAATTCCTAATTCTTTCAGCACATCATCGGTGAGGTCGAATTTAGGATTGGCAAAAAGCATGTTGGCGCTGGCTGATTTGTCAAAAACAAAGTCCACTTTTTTACGGGCAGCCACTTTTTCAAGGGCGGCATATACTTCGTCTTGAATGGGTTTTACCAATTCTTCGCGTTTTGCCTGCAAATCGCCGTTGGGTCCAAAGCGTTGTTTTTGGAGGTCGCGGGTTTGTTTTTCCATATCCACAATTTCCTGTTCGCGTTTGGCTTTTTCAGTGGCGCTCAGCAGCACCTGTTCTGCCTGAAAGGATTTGTAAGCATCGTCTATGTTTTTGTAGCGCTGCTGAATTTCCTTATTCCATGTGTCCACAATACTGTTTACCTGATCCTGGGCTTTTTTGTAAGCGGGTAATTTAGCCAAAATACCTTCGCTGTCCACAAACCCGATAGTTTGTGCCTGAGCTACCTGAGCCACTGCAAAGATAAAAGCGAGAAAAACTGCTACTTTTTTCATTTTGCTATGTATTTTTGTTTGATTTAAAATGTTGTGTACTTATTTTCTGTTGTATAAGACTTTGGCAATGGGTTAAAAGTTTAACCCAAGTTCAAAATTACTCCGGTTCCATACCCAATACCACATTAAATCTGCCTCTGTTAGAGATGTACTGCCATATTGAGTTATCAGTGGCGGCGGGAATGGTTTTGTCGAAACCTACGCCGTAGTCAAATCCGAGCGTACCAAACATGGGCAGGAATACACGCAAACCCAAACCTGCCGACCTGTTTACCTCAAACGGATTAAACTGTTTGAATGATGCCCATGAATTGCCGCCCTCGGCAAAGGCAAGCATAAAGATGGTGGAACTGGGGTTTAGGCTTAGCGGGTAGCGAAGTTCTACGGTATATTTGGCATAAAACGGGTGTCCGGTATTGGTGGTTCTTCGGGTTATTTCGGTGTTATCATAACCGCGGAGGGCTATAATGTCTTTACCAAACAAGTTAAAGTTAGCAATGCCATCGCCTCCTACTTCAAAGCGTTCAAAGGGTGAGTGCCCTATATCGGGGTTATAGAAGCCCATAGCTCCCATTTTGGCAGAAGTTCGCAACACTAATTTTTTGCCCAAAGAGGTGAACCACTCCGATTTAAATTTCCACTTGTGGTATTCTGCCCATTTGTAGCGGCGCGATTGAGAAACCTCACTAAAATCTACATCGGGGCTGAAAAGCGCAGAATAGGGCGGCGTTGCCTGTACAGACAGGCTTATATTAGAGCCGCTTCGCGGGTAAATGGGTTGGTCTAAGGAGAATCGGGCTACTGTAAAGTTTAGGCTTAGGTTGTTTGATTGACCGTTGTTAAAGATAAAATCGGAACGCCAGTTTTGCAGGATAAACCGCTGGTAATTTAAGGTTACCTGTGCGCTAAAGTTGTCATCGGGCCAGGTTAAGCGGCGTCCTAAACCTACCGATGCGCCGGCAATATAGAGGATTTCGCGTTGGTTTTCGGCAAGATTGGCAACAAAGAAATTGCGGAAGCTGCGGTTGGTAAAAACGCTGACGGTAAGGGCATTGGGGCGTTTACCACCCAACCAAGGCTCGGTAAAGGAGGCATTTAAAGACTGAAAAGCGCGTCCGGTAGATTGGAAGCGCACACTTAGTCGCTGTCCGTCTCCACTGGGCAGGGGTCGCCAAGCGCTTTTATTGGTAATGTTTCTAAGCGAAAAGTTGTTAAATGCAACACCCACGCTTCCCACAATGGTATTACCTCCCCAGCCTGCCGATAGCTCTAACTGGTCTGATGATTTTTCGGCTACGGTGTATTCTATGTCCACTGTACCTTTTGCGGGGTTGGGTGTGGGGTTAATGCCTATTTGTTCGGGGTCAAAGTAACCTAAGTTGGCAATTTCGCGTTGTGAGCGGATAATATCGGAACGACTGAATTTGTTGCCGGGTACGGTTCTAAGCTCTCGCCTGATTACGTGTTCATTGGTTTTGTCGTTGCCTTTAATGATTATTTTGTCTATGGTAGCCTGCGGACCCTCATATACGTTAATCACTAAGTCAATAGAATCTCCTACAATGGCTTTTTCAATAGGGGTAACGTTAAAAAACAAGTAACCATCGTCCATATACAGCGAGCTTACGTCGTTTCCGTTTGGGTCCATAGACAGGCGCATTTCTAAGCGTTTGCGGTTGTAGGGGTCGCCTTTTTCTATGTTTAGTATAGAGCCCAAGTGGTCATCGGAGTATTTGGTGTTTCCGCGCCAGGCAATATCGCGTATGTAGTAGCGGTTGCCTTCTTCTATTTTAATTTCGAGGTTTATGTTTCTGTCATCAACAACATAAATGGTATCGGCAATAACCCGTGCATCGCGGTAGCCTTTTTCGTGGTAAAATTCAATTAGCTTTTGTTTGTCGGCTTCAAACTCATCTTCTATAAACTTGGAGGTAGTAAATAGTTTAAACCGAAAGATATTTTCATCTATATATGAAAATATGTTAATGGGCGAAAGGTTAGCCAATAGGTTAATAGGGTTGGTTTTTTTGAGGTCTTGCGCCATTATGGAGGGCGCTTTTTTATTTAAGCGCAAACGTTCTTTGGTTTCTTTTAGTTGTTTTTTAAGGCTTCGGGAAGCCACGTTTTGGTTGCCTACAAACTGAATTTCGTTAATTTTCACCTTAGCTCCCCTTGTAACATCAAAAGTTAACGTTACACTGTTGTTAAATTGCGGGTCGGGGGTTTCGGTAATTTCTACGGTGGCATTAAGGAAGCCCTTTTTACGATAGTATTTAAAGATACTGTTTCGGGCATTGTTTATGAGGTTTTGGGTAACAATGCGCCCTCTGATGAGGTTAAGTTGCTCCCGAAGGTCGTCTTCTTCGCCTTTTTTTACGCCTTTAAAATTGTATTTAGATAACCTAACGCGTTCGGTAAGTTTTATTTCTAAGAAGATAACCTCGTTAATGATACGGGTAGCCACTATTTTTACATCGGCAAACAGCCCCTGTCGCCAAAGCGATTTGATGGCAATGGGAATATCATCGCCCGGAATAGAGATTTTATCGCCTACATTTAACCCTGTGTAGGATAAAAGCACAATATCATCTACATATTTAGTGCCGGTAACGGTTATGCCGCCTATTTCGTAGGTGGTGGGTTTTTCATAACTGATTACCGGAGGCAGCGCCAGTGTATCTTGTGCTTTAAGGGCATTTGGCAGGGCAATAAAAAGGCTGAGCAGTAATAAAGTGGTAAACAGTTGGATTGATGTGCGATGCATCATGCGGGAGATTCGTTAGATAAAAGCAGATAAAGAACGATATTGAAGGGCTACTATTGCCCCGATGTGTGGGTATCATCGGGATTTATTTTTCCGAAACGGCGGTCGCGCTGTTGAAAATGGTAAATTGCCTTGTATAACTGTTCTTGGTCAAACTGGGGCCAAAAAATATCGGTAAAATAGAGTTCGGAGTAGGCAATTTGCCAGAGGAGGAAGTTGCTGATGCGCTGCTCGCCGCTGGTTCTGATGAGCAGTTCGGGGTCGGGCAATTGGTTGGTACAAAGGTGTTGGGTTATTACCTGCTCGGTAATGTCATCGGGGTTGAGTTTTCCTTGTTGCACCAAGTGGCTGATGTTTTTAACCATTTGGGTTATTTCCCAGCGCGAGCTGTAACTGAGGGCTAAGGTAAGGGTAAGCCGTTGGTTGTTTTTGGTTTGTTCTATACCTACATTCAGTTCGCGTAGGCATTTGGGAGGCAGCATTTGCAAATTACCTATTGCCTGAAGCCTGATTTGGTTTTTATGCAGGGTTGCAATTTCTTTTTTTATGGTGTGTACCAATAATTCCATAAGGGCGTTTACCTCAAAGGAGGGTCTGCCCCAGTTTTCGGTTGAAAAAGCGTATAGGGTTAGGTACGGGATACCCAAGTTGGCGCAGGTTTCGGCGGTGGTTCTTACGGCATCAACGCCTTTATGATGACCAAAAATGCGGTTTTTGCCCTGTTGTTTTGCCCAGCGACCGTTGCCGTCCATGATTATGGCAAGATGCTGTGGCAAATGGGTTAAGTTTATCTGCTCTTTGTAGCTCACGTTTGCGGCTGTAAGGTGGGTGAAGCAATTCCTATCAAAACAAACCGCAAAGATAAACGCTTTACCCCGATATTGGTAAAATATGCCCCTACTTATTGCAATGTGCAGGTTAGGATTGCCCGATACGGGTTTGGTAACACTACAAAGCCGCCCCCTAACATGATGCGGAGGCGGCTTTGCGGCATTGAGTGGGCAGTAGGGTTGCTACTGTACTACCACTTTATGGTGTTTGGTTTGGTAACCGTTGTTTACCTGAAGCAGGTAAATACCCGCGGGCAATTTATGTTCAGGCGTTATATTTAGCTGAGTAAGCGTTCCGGTGTTTGCAACCTGTGTACTGTATAGTACAGCGCCGGTAAGGTTATACAGTTTTACGGCGTAATCAGCGCCCTGAACGGCAGCAAGGTAAAGGGTAAAAGCGCCGGCAGAGGGATTGGGGGCTACGGTAACCTCAAAATTACCGGCGGCAGTAGGTGGTACAACATCGGTACAAAATTCATAACCAATGCTAACAGGTGTGCGGATGCCGGAGCAGGTAAAATCGGGTTCTTTTACCTCCCAATCGTAAAAATAGTAGTAGTAGTAGGCGCTATTGGCAGGGTCGTCATAATTAGAACCCTTTATAGAAAGTAGTCCGGGAGTGGTATAGGGGAAAACAACGTTGGTATTGGTACGGTGCATGTTTGGGTGTGTGGCGGTACCAAATTGCAGGTTGCTGCCCGTAGGCACTTCAAGGTTTAGGGTTACGCGGCTCTCGCCGGCAGGAACCATAACGGTTACTTCTTGTATAACGCTGCCATCGGCATTACGCACCTGAAAAGTGCGGTTGCCTTCGCCGGTGGCATATACTTTTATTGATTGGAGGGTAAACGGCTTATAGGCGTCAAAAATGAGGTATCCGTTATAAATGGCTGCATTAACCCCACCTCCTCCAAAGGTATTGTTGTGCGGCGGGTTAAAATATGCATTGCCCTCAAAAACTTGCGTACTTTGGGCATAGTAGGTAGCCGGAGCAGCTATGGGCGGGGTGGTAAAGGCAGCGCCGGTAAAAATGGGTTCGGTAGCATCGGGCGAGTCAAACCAATCAATTGTGCCTTGTGCGGTAGCGGTTATGGTTACGGGGGTGGGTTCGCAAACTACGGTGGGCATATCGGGCTGTAGGGCTTCTATATCGGCATCAAGCACGTTTACCATTATAGATTGTGAGGTTATGGAGTAACAATTAGTGGCAACATTTACCCAATACTCTCCGGGTTCGGTAGCAGTGATAGAAGATGATGTTTCGCCATTTGACCATAAAAACAAATCGCCGCCAGTAGCTTGCAGTTGAACGCTTTCGCCCCGACAAAAAGTAGTAGCTCCCGATGCGGTTATGAGGTTGGTAGGCTGTACATTTTGTTTTGTTAGGGTTATAGGTACAGCCATAATGTTGTTATCCTCGTTGGTTTCTATAAAGTGATTTTCGGGGTCAACGGCTACTACCAAGTAATAATTACCATTGCAAACACCGGGCGGAATGGTAATGCCCATACCTTCGAGGTAGTGGTGGTAAATATCGGTAAATCCTGCCGAAATGCCTTGGTCAAAGCCGCATGAGTACTCGCCGCCGCCCAAGCCGTAGTTTACCTGATTACTGCTGGTTACTACCTGTCCGTTGTCGTTTACGCAGTAGCCGTTGTAGTAATTGCATGAGCCGTAATCCATAAGGCAAAAACCCGTTTTAGAACCTTCTGCTACTATGGGCCACTGCAAGGGGTCGGTTACACCTGCTATAGGGGTTCTGATAGAAAAAATGCACCAAGCATCTACGTGCATGTGTCCGTGTGTAGGGTGGTAGGTCATGGAACCTGCCCAGCGTTCGTAGTTAATCATGGTATTTCCTTCTTTGCGATAAACCCGCTGTTTTATAAGCTGGCTTGGATAGGTAACGCCATCGGGGCAATAACCGCTCATGCCGCCCGGGCTGTAAATGGTATCGGTTCCGCAAACAAAATAATTAGACGACAATACCTGCAACGGTCCGTACCCGATATTGGGCGTAGAAACCGACACGCGCAGCTCGCCCAAGGTTTCGGGGTTTTGGGCGGCTTCCAGTAGCAGGGACTCCGTAATTTTTAAATCGGGGTATAAACTACAGGTGTCTATTCCGCCCGGACACAGGCAACCGGTAGCATTGCTTGTGTTGCACTGACCATGTAGCGCCTGACCTGCAACGAGGCATACCAACACTAAAAGGTAAAATTGTTTCATAAAAAAGCGCCGAAAGAATTGTGGAGGGTAAATGTTTATGCAAAGCTACTAAAATGCGCTGCATAAACCGCAAAAAAGGGAAATTTTACAGAAAAAAGACGAGTAGGAGAAAGTTGTGAGTTGTGAGTTGTGAGTTGTGAGTTATGAGTTATG
>DDVC01000163.1:0-3826 GCA_002345145.1 Bacteroidetes bacterium UBA2322 | reverse complement strand
GAGTTATGAGTTGTGAGTTATGAATTTACCCACTAACCACTAACCACTAATTTGCGCCTTTGCGTGAAACAAAATCGGGTGAGTAGTTGGTAATTTGTCATTCATAACAGTAGAAACGCACGGCTGTGCGTCTCTACTGTTCATTCTTCACTGTTCACTTACTTCATTACTGCCACTTTTTGGGTGTGCACCTGATTGTTGGCAGCAACTTGTATGTAGTATAAACCCGATACATTGGGCAGGTTTAGCTCTACTACTTGCGAGCTAATGGTGCGCTGTTGGGTTTGTATGAGCTGCCCCAGTGCATTAAACACGGTAATTTGGGTTTCTCTAAAATCGGGGAACTGAATGTCTAAAAACACCTGAGCATCGGCAGAGGGATTGGGAAAAACTTTTACGTAGTTGCCAATAGTTGTATTGGGCTCGGTGGCGGTAGTGTTTAGGCATTCAATGGCGTTGTACTCACTGCCCAAAGTATAACCAATGGTAAACTGGTGTACTATATCCATACCAAAATCGGGTTCAAACTGCACGTAATAGCCCCCGCCGGGATTTTTCAGCCTTACCCAGCCATTGCCTTCGCTGGGCGCTGCCCACCAACTGATGCCGTTTTGTCCGGAGTCGGTAAAACGCAAGGTGTAGCAGCCTTCGGGCAGGTTAAAAACATCGTCATACGTGGTGTTATTGGTTAAACCGGTGCGCGAGTAAACAACTTGTCCTTGGTCGTTGGTAAGGGTGTAGGCGTTTTGTGCAGCCACACTGTTGGTGCGGAAATAAAGGCTCAAACCGCTTTGGTAAACCGGCGGCAGGGTAAAAGCCGATTCTATTCGGTTGTTATTGGGGTATTGGTCGCCGCCAATGGCGTAGTTGGGTTCGCTAACCTCTACAAAGAAAACGGGGTTAGTGGCATCAAGGTTAGTCCAATTAAAAATGGGTAAAGCCACTTCGGTTTCCTGCATAAATTCTAATTGCCCCGTCCAGCGGTAGTAGCAGGGAAAAGTAGGGGCTATTTCGCTGTATTGTTTTACGCCATAGGTAATCAACACACTGGTAAGGGTTTGAGCGCCGTTGTTGCGAATTTTAATTCGGGGGCTGGCACAAATAGGGTTTTTGCGGCTGTAAAGGTCTTCTTGGCTGGGCGAAATAATATCGGTAACAGCGGCATCGAGGGTAAAATTGGGCGGTCCGTAGCTAAACAGGTGTGCGCTTATAACGTAGTTGCCGTAGGGCATGGTAGAGCCTTGAATTTCGTAGTCAATGTTTACCGGTTGTCCGGGGGTTACAAAGGGGGTAAGTTCATGCTCAAAAGGATATACTACTGCACCCGGGCACCAGCCGGCGCGGTCATATACCCAAGTGCCGCCCTGTGGATACACGTTGTTATCGGCACATTCGTTCCACAAGTACCAGTTAAATCGCTGCACACCGTCTATTTTAAGGCGGTGAAATTTGGGGCAAAATTCGGCACAGTTTTCGGCATTAGCGCCAAATCCGTGCCCGCTGCTTCGGGTTTTAATTTTAAAGGTGCCGGCGTTGGCAGGCAGGGTAAGAGTTACGGGCGGCAGTGCAGTGTTGGCAATCATGGGGGCGTAGTCGTAGCTGCCATCGGGGTAGAGTTTTTTCATACCCAGTACATTTCGGGGCGGCGTACCTTTAATAAAGAGGAATTTAAGGTCTAAAAGTTCCTGATTATTACCGGCTCTAAGGTCAATGGTGCCGCGCAGCAGGGGTGCATAATCGGTAACGTCAAAAATCCATCGGGTGCCGTTGGGTCCCAGGTCAAGGTTAATGCCGTAGGGGGTAATGTATCTGCCTATCTCGTAGGTAACGGTATTGCTGTAATACTGGTGGTCGTTTCGGGCAATGGTAGTTTGTGGTTCAATAAGGATAGAGTCCACTTTTACCCCGTTTAGCCAAGTGTAGGTATAAACATTGGCTTGCCATGCGTAAAAGGCATCGGTAGGTGCAGATGGGTGGTTGGGGGCATTATCGTTAATAATACCGTTGCTGCCGGGGTTGCCATACAGTACAATATAAGCCATATCGTTTTCTTCGGCATCTTCGGTAATAAGGGTGTTTACCACCGATTCATACTCGCCCTGCTCAAAAATAACGTTGGGGCGCAGGTTGGTGGCGTTTATGTTCCACACGTTTTGTGCGGGGTTTATTTTTTTCCATTGCGGGTAGCCGTGCATGGTAGCATGGTTGGCATTGGGCGAGGCATCGGTAAGCGTGGTACCGGAAGATTGGTTCATGGGGTAGTAGGCAATAAGGTTGGCATAATCGGGGTGAGCGGCGGTAATAGATTGCCCCACAAGGGCTGCCACTGCCGATTGCGAAAGTTCTTTATCAAAAACGGCAAATTCTTTCATCATGCCATTGTAGTAGTCGGCGGGGTTGGTGGTATTAGCGCCAATGCCAATTAGGAATTTGGTAATACCCGCCATGGTACGGAACTTGGCAGAGCCGCTGTGCCAGAGTATGCCGTTTTTGTAAATGTTCATCATACCGGTGGCGGTATTTTTGGTAAAAGCCCAGTGCGTCCACTGCCCTTCGTACTCTATGGGCAGGGCATCTTTTTCAATACGGTCGTAGCCGCCGGTGCCGCTGTTGCCGGCATCCCAGTAAATTCTGCCATTGCCCCAGGGTAAATGCACGTTTAACACGCGGTTGTTATTGGCATCTACGGCTTCAAAATTGTAGTTGTTTTTAGGTTGCACATCGGGGTTGCCATAAGTCCAAAAAGCAACGGTAACTTGTTGGTTTAACGCGCCAACGGCATCTACCGGCACATTGATATAATCGCTGCCTTTAAAATCGAGGCAATACTCGGTTTGGTTGGTATAAATACCCGATGAAAAAGTGGTTTCTTCGGCAAGCGTTTCGCAGTTGCTGCCCCCGTCTGTGGGGTTGTTGTAGGTAATTTCAATGGCTATATTAGAAACGCCGTTCCACAAAAACGGGTTGGTAAATTGGAGCGATTGCCAACCGGTGGCGGCAAATTGGGTATTGAGCCTGTACACCTCTATAAAATCGGCAGTTTCATAAGCCGTAGCCGTAAGCTGTGAGGCAAAAGTATGTTTCATTTTAATGGTCAGGTGCCGAAGTTCAGCGCCCAAAGCCGCTACATTCAACTGCATACCGGTAATACTGCCCGATGCCAACCCCGCAGCCGTTAGCTCCGATGCCCGCCAAAGGTACTGTACCCGGCGTGTGCCTGCCGTTTGTGCGCCCAGCATAACATTGTTGGTAGTAGCGCCGCTGCCCACTTGTGTAGTATTGAGCGAGAGGGTGTTGGTATGCACTATTTGCTGCTGCTGGGTTTGGTAAATGGTATAAGCGGGTTGGTTGGTATAGTGGAGGTTGGCGGGTGTAGCGCCGTTTATGGTAAAATTGGGTTGCGTTTTAAAGGTAGAGTCCACCAAACCATCGCGGTTGGTAACCACAAAATAGGTAAGGTAATCCCACTCTCCGCAGGGGTACGAGTCGGCATTAGTAGCGGGGTCGCATTTAAGGGTTTGCACCATCAGCACTTTTTCGTAGGTATCGGCGGTGGTAGGAAAGTTAAAAGTGCCCACATACGGAGCGCCCCACCCAATAGGGCTGGGGTCGGCAAAGGTAAAGGTTTGCACCACTACGGTATCGCCGGGTTGCTGCTGGGCAAATGCCGGTTGTAGGATGGCAAGCAAACAGGTAAGCAACAGTAACGCCGGCAAATTATGGAAATGATTGATGATGAGGGTAAAAGTTCGGAACATGAGAACGAGATATTAAAAGTGAAGAGAAGGTAAAACCGAAAAGAAATTGGAGGCTCACGCAAAGACGC
>DDVC01000115.1:49585-67182 GCA_002345145.1 Bacteroidetes bacterium UBA2322 | reverse complement strand
TCGCCCGCAGTCAACTGGCGCCGGGCCGGACGCGCGCAAGCTATAAAGCATATTTAGAGTTTCTTGCTGATGTTTTTAGAGAAGTTCACAGAATTACCAAAGAAGGCAGATTTTTAATTGTAAATACTTCGCCAATAATAATTCCTAGAATCAGCAGGGCACACAGCAGCAAACGCTACCCTATTCCGTTTGACCTTCACCCGCACTTAATAGAAATGGGGTGGGAGTTTATTGATGACATTGTTTGGATGAAACCCGAAGCAAGTGTAAAAAACCGAATTGGCGGTTTTCAACAACACAGAAAACCACTTGGTTACAAACCAAATTCTGTAACCGAGTATTTAATGGTTTACAGAAAATCAACTGAAAAACTTTTAGATTGGAACATTCGCCAATACGATTGGCAAACTGTTCAAAACAGCAAAGTCCCTGAAGGTTACGAAACAACCAATGTTTGGAAAATTGACCCCTGCTTTGATAAAGTTCATTCCGCAGTTTTCCCGGTTGAACTTTGCAAACGAGTTATTCAGTATTACTCATACAAAGGTGACTTAGTTTTTGACCCTTTTGGCGGTAGCGGCACAATGGGAAAAACCGCAAAAAGTTTAGCTTTGAGATTTTTTTATTTAGGTATTCTCCTGCTTTCGCTATCACACAAGCCAAGACTAAGACGTGGTAGAGCTTTCCGTTTTAATCTTTTTTCTCAACGCACAAATGCTAACGCAGAAAAAAGAGTATTCACTTCAATCTCTAATGCTGCATAACCCCTATGAAAGTTGAAAAATTTACAGATGCAGATAGAAGGTTAGTTTTAGAGGAATTAGAAAAAATCCAAAAAACAAAACTTACACAAGTTAAACCTTCAAGAAAACTTTTTGTTGATGAAAATAAGATTCCTTTTTTAATTTTTGGAGGAAAAGAAGATTGGCATGGATTGACAAAAAATGGGATGAAAGATTTGCATAATTACAATAAAGAAGGTGCATTAGTTGTAGTAAAAAAATTTAAAACAAAACTTGAAGTATGTGTTGGCTCTCTTTCTGTCTTTATCTCAAATAAAGAAAAGCTATCAAAGACTAAAAGTGGTGGATTTCAATTTCACTGCATTACAACCGAAGATGGTTTGTATGTTGAAGAAATTCCTGATTTATATTGTAACAAGGTAGCTGAAATATTTTTCCCAAATCAAAAGAAGGATTTAAGTCATTTAAAGAAAATAGCAAAAATTATAAATATTGAGGTCAATGATGAAACGCCATTAACTCATTCTGATATTCAGGCAAAATTAATTTTGATTGGAAGTTATCTAAATTATAGAACCTACACACCCGATAGAGGAAAACAAAGTATTTATGGGATTTTAGGTGATTTGTGTTCCGAAAAAGAAGTCCCAAAGGATAGCATTCCTGCTGTAAGCATAGATACAGTAAAATTTATTGATGTTATTTGGTTTGATGAAGAAGGTTATCCAACCCATGCTTTTGAAGTTGAACACTCAACTGACATTACTAAGGGGTTATTAAGGCTTTATCAGGTTCATAAATTAAGGATAAAACTCTATATTATTGCTGAAGAAAAAAACAAATCAAAGTTTGAACGAGAGTTACAAAAAAATCCATTTCACAAAATAAAACAAGAATATGTTTTCAAAAACTATCAAGAGCTGGATGAGTTTTTTGAAAGTGTAAAGAAGAGATAATCAATCACAGAAAAATTTTTAAAACGAGTTGTGTTATGAAAAACGTAGTATTTCAAAGTGAGCCGGAAATATTTACAATAGGTGCTTTTTTAAAACCACTAAAAGTAACAGATAGCGAAGGGAAAGAAATTTGGGTTTGGTATGTCTCAGAGTTTGAGGATAGTAGTTTCAAAGATGGCGTAGGAGTGAACCCTAAAGAAAATGCTGTTTCACTTAATGAACTTATAGCAGAAACTGAAACTGGGTGAGGGGTAGTGGAGAAAAACCCACAGTGTAGCGAGGACTTGTAGCGGATAACCCGAACACCTGAACCAATGCTTTCAATTCGTCAAACAAGGAAATCGTCATTCAGGCATCTTACGACAACTATAAAAGACTACAAAATACCATTGAGGATTTGGCTTCCGGCAGAAAAGATTTTGAGGTAAAACTATCCATAAAATTCAAAGACGTTTCAGTTGATTTAACTGTTGCAGAGAGTTTAACTGTAATAAACACAATAGCTGTAAAACGTGCAGAAATTCGCGGCGGTATGTGGAGTACCGTTGGCAAGCAAGTAGAAAAACCATTAATGACAACACTTTGTATGCTTTTTAATGTTCCGTTTGAGTATCATACACAAGATGAAAACCCAGAGAGTTTCAGAGAAGTTGATTTTTATGTACTTTCAAAAGACGGCAAAAAACTGAGAACAGAAGTTAAACTGATGGGCAAAGGAAATCCGGAAAGCGCAGATGCAATTTTTGCAAGAGAACCGGCAATATTTTTGGCTGATAAATTGTCAGACAAAAATAAGCAGCAAGCAGAAATGCTGAATGTTCAGTGGATAGAGCTAAGAAATAACGGTGGTTACATGCGTTTTCAAGAAGCCCTAAATACATTGAATGTTCCAAACTACAGTTTTAACGGCGATTTAAATACACGATTAAACGAGATACTGAAACAAATTTATGGCGAGTAACAACATGAAAGTCAAAAAGATAGTTCATAATGAGTTGTTGTCATACCAACAAGTATTTTTTGCACAATATACGCGCTAACCCCTGCTGTACAGAACACAACTAAAAGGATTCGCAGAAATTCGCAATTCGTTTTCCATGAACGAAAAACAAGGACACAACATACTGGATACCCCCATAGAGTACTTGCGCGGCGTGGGTCCTAAGCGCGGCGATGTGCTGCGCAAACAAGTAGAAATTTTCACCTTTGGCGATCTGCTGGAGTACTACCCGTTTAGGTATATAGACAAAACCCAACTGCACCGCATAGCCGATATAGACCCCGATATGCCTTCTGTACAGCTCAAGGGCACATTGGGCAACCTGCAAACCCATGGCGAACAGCGTATGCAGCGCATCAGCGCCGCATTTACCGATGCCGGTGGCGATACCATAGAACTCACTTGGTTTCAGGGGCTTACCTTTATTAAAAGTGCGCTCAAACCCGGCAAACAATACTTGGTGTTTGGTAAACCGGTGTTTAAGTTTGGTAAATACAGCATTGTTCACCCCGAAATTCAGGCAGCAGACGAAGAAACCGGTTTCGATAGCCGCTTAGAACCGGTGTATAATACAACCGATGTAATGAAAAAAAACGGACTCACCAGTAGAGGCATTTACAAATTGGTGCAAGCCCTGTTTGAAAAAATTCGCCCTACCGATGTTACCGAAATACTGCCCGATGACCTGCTTGAAGAATACCGGCTCATCAATAGGTTCAACGCTTTTAAGCAGGTACACCTGCCCGCCGATGCCGAAGAAGCCAAACATGCCCGGCATAGGCTCAAGTTTGAAGAGTTCTTCTTTATCCAAATGCGCCTGCTGCAACGAAAACAAAACCGAAAAACCACGTTTCATGGGTTTGTTTTTGAAAAAGTGGGCGAGGTGTTTAACCACTTTTACCACCACCAACTACCGTTTGAGCTAACCGGCGCACAAAAACGCGTAGTAAAAGAACTCCGCCGAGATACCCTTACCGGGCACCAAATGAACCGATTGGTACAGGGCGATGTAGGCAGCGGCAAAACCGTAGTTGCCCTGCTTACCGCCCTTATTGCCATAGACAACGGGTTTCAAGCCTGCATTATGGCTCCTACCGAAATACTGGCGCAGCAGCACTACCAAAACATGAGCAGCCTACTCGCCGGTATGGATATAGGCATAGACATCTTAACCGGCTCGGTAAAGGGAAAAGCCCGCCGAAACCTGTTAGAAAAACTCCAATTGGGCATAACCAAAATTTTGGTAGGCACTCATGCCCTCATTGAAGGTACGGTAGTGTTTAAAAATTTGGGGTTGGTGGTTATAGATGAGCAACACCGTTTTGGTGTAGCCCAGCGCGCCAGCCTGTGGGAAAAAACCGATGAAAAATACCCGCATATTTTGGTTATGACCGCCACACCCATACCGCGCACCCTTGCCATGACGGTGTATGGCGATTTAGATGTATCGGTAATAGACGAGTTGCCGCCGGGTAGAAAACCCATCAAAACCAGCCACGTTTTTGAAAATAAACGCCTGCAAGTGTTTGAGTTTATGCGCCGCCAAATTGCCGAAGGCAGGCAAATTTATGTGGTTTACCCCCTCATCAACGAATCGGAAGCGCTGGATTATAAGAACCTGATGGACGGTTTTGAAAGCATCAGCCGCGCTTTTCCTATGCCACAGTATCAGGTAAGCATAGTACATGGGCAAATGAGCGCCGCCGATAAAGAATTTGAAATGCAGCGGTTTAAGCGGGGCGAAACCCATATTATGGTGGCTACTACGGTAATAGAGGTGGGCGTAGATGTGCCCAACGCATCGGTTATGATTATAGAAAGCGCCGAGCGGTTTGGGCTCTCGCAGCTACACCAATTGCGCGGACGGGTGGGCAGAGGCGCTAACCAATCGTATTGCATACTCATTACCGGTCAAAAACTATCAAAAGAAGGCAGAGTGCGCATGAACACTATGGTAGAAACCTCCGACGGGTTTAAAATAGCCGAAGTGGACTTAAAACTGCGCGGACCCGGCGATATAGAAGGCACCCAGCAGAGCGGTTTGCAAAACCTTAAAATTGCCGATATAGTACGCGATAGCCACCTGCTTCAAACCGCCCGAAATGCCGCCGCCCATATCATTACCGCCGACCCCACCCTTGACGCACCTCAGCACCAAGCCCTGAAAAACTATATTGCCGCCCAAAATTCACAAACCCGAAGCAAGTGGAGTAAAATTTCGTAATTTATGAGTGCGTATTGGCAGGCTGTTTAAACTTAGGGTGGTGTGTAAGCAGCAAGTTGAGCATAATTTGGTAAACCTTTTCTTGCAATGCCGGCACATCGGCTTCGGTCATACCTTTTGTTTCAATGGGGTTGGCAAATATGGCGCGCATAGTGCAGGGTCTGATAGGCAGTTTTTCGTTGGGCATAAGGTCGTTAGCGCCAATGATGATTAGCGGCGCTATGGGCAACTGTGTTTCAATAGCAATCCTAAAAGCGCCGGCATGAAACGGCATTAGTGGCTGTTCCATTTTTTTATTGCGCGTACCTTCGGGAAAAATAAGAACCGATATGCCGTGTTTGGCATGGTCAAGCATTTGCTCAATACTTTTTCGCCTGCTTTCGGGGTTATCGCGCTGCACAAAAACCGATACTTTGCTGAACACATACCCCATCAGCGGCATTTTTTTGATTTCGGCTTTGGCAAGCGGGGTAAAGTTGTTGTGTTTCAGGGCGGCATTTACCAGTACTGCATCGCCCATAGAGGTATGATTTACCACAAACACATAAGGCTCCGATTTTTTTACGTTAGGGTTGTCTGTTATTTCAAAGCGCACACCGGTAAGAGCTGCCCAGGTGTTTACCCATATTTTATTGTAACCCAGCATGTATTTAAAACCGCGCCTGCCAAAAACAGAGGCTACACTGTAAACCAACACTGCCACCAGCAGCAATGCCAAAAATACCAAACCCGACCAAATGGAGTATAAATAACGAAGCAGGAGCATGATAATAAAGAGAAGATTAGGAAAAAAATAGCAAAACACATGTGATATTTAGGGTAAAGATAGGGGTAAATTTACAGAGTATAGCAGGCAATTGTTATTTTGCGATAAAAGATGTACAAATTGTAAAGCAAAGCATTACATTTGTAGTGCTATTAAAATGATGTCGTCTAAACTTAAATGATTTTCAATGAAATTAACAAGGCTGCAAATTGCATTGCTTTTGTGTTTGATTTTTTCAAATGCTTGGGGGCAAAATTACCAGAATTTGGTATCAGGACTAAGTACCGTTTGGGGAGGTGGGTATCCATCTACCTTGTTTCCGTATAATAGCAGTGCTGTTCCCATTGTAAGTGGAAACATAAATACTGCATCGTATCCGTCTGTTTTTTGTTTGGCAAGTGTATATGGTAGTGGTAGAGCCGTTGCGCTTGCGCACGAAGGCGTATTTTCTAACTCAGAGATTACACAATTCAATAACGTTGCGTTTGCCCTTAACATATTTGATTGGTTAGACCAGCCCAATACCAACCAAGTGGCAATAGCATCGGGACACGGTGAGTGGTTAAATTTTGGCAATGCCACTACGCTTAAAAGTCAGTTGCAGGTAAATGGTTATGCTGTTGCCAATATCAGCGGCACAATAACGGCTGCGGCATTAGTGGGTAAAGGTGTTTTAATGATTGGTAATGGATGGGGAACGTATAGCGAGGCAGAAAAAAATGCCATTTTTACCTATGTGCAAAATGGCGGCGGTTTGTTAATGTTGGGTTTAGGTTGGTCTTGGGTTGCCTATAACAGCGGTGGGCTTTCGGCATACCCCATGAATCAAATTGGGCAGCAGTTTGGTTTTTACTGGACAGACACCGGTATTTCCGACCCCACCAACCAGTATAATGGGCAACCACTGTTTACCGGTTTCTACCCCAATACTGCCAGCCTTTACACCGTTGCCGGGGCATGTGCTACACTAAATAACATAACCGGCGCTAATGCTGCAAATTTGCCCACTGTTTTGCAAACCAATACTGCGCTTCGTACCGATTTCATAAATGCCAATCTGTTTATGAAAGAAACAGTTAAGTCATTACCTGCAAACAACCCGCTTAGGCAAGAGGTATTCTCCTGCTTAGAAACGCTTATAAACACCTACCCCGCATTGTTTAGAAAGGGAATTGCCTATAACCCAACCAACCAAAACAACTTTATTTGGATTAGAGAGCGCATGCACCGCACCTATGCCGATGCGCTATCCCTTACTCCTGCACTAAAAACCCAAATAGCCAGCACATTGGGATTGACCGGACAGTACAAGCATATATGGACAAACTTTTCTGTTCTTCTTGCCGATAACTCTTCGTTAGATGCCAATCAGAAAGACTACCTTATGTTATTATTTAGCGCAGTGCAGCCCGAATTACATAATTTGCGGTTAATGTCTTTTGCTGATGAAATGGGCTCGCCACCGGTAGCTTCTTATGGCGCTATACCCTCTTTTTTAGTGGGGAACGAAGGAAGTGTAAACTCTTTTTCAAACACCATAGGCACTTATCCCGAAAACCAATTTCCGCCCGATGTGCCGCCGGGTATATCCGATGTTTTTTGTTCGGCTGCCCCGCATGAACTAAACCATATTGTTGATGCCTTTTTTATTGAAGGCAATACTGCCCTTAAAAATCGCAAAACACAACTTATAGCCCAAGCCGGCACCGACAATTTAAACTATTTGAGAAGCATGATACCCTCTGGTTTTTTTACCGAAAATCCGCAAGAGTTTATTGCCTCTATTGCCAATCAGTATTTTATAGACACAAAAAAAACGCTCGATTTAGCCCTTATTAGATTTAACAATGGACGTAGCGAACCACTCAATCAGTTTTTATATTTTGCTAACCTATACGCAAACGGGCTCAATCATACCCGATTTTACAATACTAATGCTACCTGTGTTTTTTCGTTTACGCAGGTTCCGGTGGGCAGAGATGCCAACAACCGGTTAAATAGTTTGTGCTACAATAACGTTAATTACCAATTTACCCTCAATGCCACCGGAAATGTAACCGCATACACTACCAATACTTGCAGCGCATGCACTACCACACCCGTTATTACCGGCAATAGTCAGTTGTGCAATAATCAAATAAGTACTTATACCACACCACTACAACCCAATACCGCTTACCAATGGATAGTAACGGAAGGCATTATTTTAAGCGGTCAAGGCACCAACACTATTACAGTACAGTGGTATGATAGTGCCGGTGGCACAGTGCAGGTTATTTTATTAAACTAATTTGCTTGTATCTATGGTAATACACAAAACTATTTATGGATTACTGTTTTGTGTTGATGCTTGATGGCAAGGCATTAGGTGATGTTGTCATCACCCGCCCGTAAGCTGCCTGCTCACCTCCCAAAATTGGGCGGCAATATCTGGGTTGTAAGAAAGCGGCGAAGATTTTACCGCCTTTTTACTATCAAAATACTTACCCGATATGCCTGCCACATCGGGCGAGGAGGCAAGGTAAATACTGGTTTCAGCGCCTTGTTCGGGTGTGCGTATGAGGGGTTTAAGCAGTTTAAACCCTAATTTTACCCACCATGCATCGGTTTCTTTTTGGGCAAAATTGGTACTTACCACGCCCGGGTGCAGGCAGTTTACGGTAGTATCGCACCCTTGCTGGGCAAGGCGGCGGGCAAGTTCGTAGGTAAAAAAGATATTACCCAATTTAGACAAGCCGTAAACCTGCCACATGCTATACGATTTTTCGGCTTGCAGATTGTCAAAATCTATGCTGCGCACCATTTGGTGTGCGCCCGATGATACATTAACTATGCGTGCCTGCGGAGTGGCGGTAATTACATCGAGCAGGAGGTTGGTAAGCAAAAAGTACGACAAATGGTTGGTGGCAAAGGTCATTTCCAAACCGTCTTGGGTAACTTGCTTATCTGCCATAATTAACCCGGCATTATTGAGCAACACATGAATTTGCGGGTAATTTTTTCGGAGTTCGGCAGCCAGTTGTCGTATTTGTTTTTGCGAGGCAAGGTCGCATATATACAGGTCAATGTGTTGGTTGCCGCTTTGGGCTATAATATCGGTTTTGGCGGCTTCGGCTTTTTCTTTGTTTCGGCATACCATAACAATATGTGCGCCTTGTTTTGCCAGCTCTATGGCGGCAGCTTTACCTATGCCGGAGTTAGCGCCGGTAATTATAACTACTTTTTCTTTCATGATAAATTTTCAACTTTGTGTGTGTGGTAATTTAATAGTAGGCAAAAGTAATGGTAGTGGCGCCATACTCATACTTATGATGAAAATCATCGGAAGTAATATCTTGTATATAGGGGTATTCGCGCAAGATATTCATAATTTCGGTGCGCAGTTTACCGCTGCCCTTGCCGTGTACTACCACCATGCGCCGTTCTTGCAGTTTAATGGCTTCTTGCAGGTTGCGTTCAAAAGTTTGCAACTGTAGGCTCAGTATCTCACCTTTGTGCAGCAGTTTGTAATCGGGTTTTATTTTTTCAATATGCAGGTCAATTTCGCGCTCACCGGCATTTAGCAAAATTGGTTTTTGGGAAAGCGGTATTATCTCTTTGGGTTCTTCTTTTGTGGTAAGCATATTTATTTTAACCTCGGCGGGGTCTATGGGCGGCAGGGCTGGTGGCGGCTTAACCTGGGTTGTGGCAATGGCGCTGTTGGGGGGCAAAATGGGGTAAAGGTGAGCTTGTGCGTTTTGGAGTAATGCAACGGGTTTTAATGTATTTTTAAACAGCAGTCTTATTTTTGGGGTAAACGTTTTGTCAAAATCGGGCAATTTAGGAGCATTTTTATTACTTTCCTCCTCTTTATGCAGCAGTAGTTTACCGTTTATGCACAGGTCTATATAATCTTCTCTAAGCCAGTCATGTTTAATATCGTTCAGTATAAGCGTATCGCGGGGGGGCAGGGTTTTAGTTAGCGAAAAAATAGTGTTATCGTTTAAGTAAGTTTGGTAGGAAAAATATGCGGCTCGGGGGGTATCGTTTACCAAATGCACCAAAAAGTAATCAAAAATGCCATCGGGCTGGTAAAAAGGTTGCAGGGCAAGGTATAGTCCGCGGTCGGGGGCGGTATCTTCTGCATTGCGCAAGCCCATTTGCAGCAGTTTTTGGGCAGCCTCTTCCTTTTGCTTTTTGAGTAGTTCGGCAGTAATTTGGGGGTTGTTGGGTTTAGGGGTAGGTTTTTGGGCATTGGGTGTTTTTTCCAATAGTTCAAGGTGTTCGGTAAAAACGGGTATGGTATCACCATCGGCAAGTTTAACCTGCACCATTTCGGCGTCTATAACCTTTACTACTGTGCCGGTTTGCTCGGTAAAAATAAGTTTTACCCAATCGCCGGAATTAAAACGCTGCAACTGCTTTTTTGCCATTTTTAAAATTTTCCCGATGTGCTGAATAACCAAAAAACCGACAAAGGACACTTTTGGTTGTAAAAAAGGGCGTAATATTGCCGGCAAAATTTTATCACGGTCTTAAAACCTCAAATTTATAGCCTTATGCGCCTATTATTGGTAGTTATAACGTTTTTACTTGCCACCGATAACATTATTGCACAACCCCTGCAACAAAGTAACACCCCTATGCAGCCCGTTACGGTGTTATACCCTAAAAAAGATACTTGTATAAATAACCAAATTATACAAGGTGAGTGGCAGCGCACTAAGGGCGCTCAACTTTACATTAGCGGCATACTCATTGACCCTTCCGAACTGGAAAAACTGCCCAACCGGCGCAAGTTTGCCAACGACCGGTGGCGGGGTAAAAACGTAACCCTAAAAGGCAAGCTCTGTACGCACTATTGCACCCCTTATGAGCAATGCTTAGAGGGCGGGGTAATGCAATTTTTGAGCGATATTCAATACATTAAAAAATCAAAGCGAAAACAACAATCTCGGTAGTAAAATTAAACTGTAAACCACCTCCCCGATGTTGCAGGTGGTTACAATTCTGATATATTTACCTTATCAGCCACTATAAAGGCAAGCGGAAAAGCGGTTTTAAGGTTGGTTAAGGCTACATAGGCATCAAAACGGTTGGTAAAATCGCCCACCCGAAGTTTAAAATAGGGTTGCTCATACAGTTCGTAGGCGCGCATGGCAGGGAATTTTTTCAGCAAAACGCCTTTTTGCTGCCTAATTTCATCGCGGCTGCTGTCTTGTATTATTTGTACCCTAAAACCGGCGGTGGTATGCTTTTTGGCATTGGCTTTTTTGTGTGCTTCTACCATTAGGTTTACCTGCGCATTGGGCTGCATACCCATAACACTTGTTTGTGCCAAAGCAGAAACGCTGCTTCCCAAAACCATGCTCAATAAGACAAAAGCTAAAAAACCCGTAAGCCCGATTTTTTTTTGTTGGTAGTACATACAAAGAGATAATAATGGGTTAAAAAAAGTGCGCATAGGCGTTTGCCTGCGGTTACAATACAAATTGCAGGTGTTTTACCGGTTTTAGGTTAATTAGGAGTATGAGGTTGCAGCATAAAGTTACACCGCTTCCACTATTTGCACACTTGCCGAACAACCCAACCTATCGGCGCCGGCATTAATCATAGCTAAGGCATCTTGGCGGGTGCGTATGCCGCCCGATGCTTTTACTTTAATATTGTTGGGCAAGGATTGGCGCATCAGTTGTACTATTTCGGGGGTAGCGCCACCGCCGGTAAAACCGGTAGAAGTTTTAACAAAATCCACTTGGGCATTGGCACAAATACGGCATAGAGATATTATTTCATCGGGAGTAAGAATAGCCGTTTCAAAAATAACTTTCAATATACCTTTGTGTTGATGAGTAAGGGCTGCTGCCACGCGTATTTCGGTATCTACCAGTTCCCACTCTCCATCTTTTACGGCGGCAATGTTTACCACCATATCCATTTCGGCAGCTCCTAAACGGGCAGCCATATCTATTTCTTGCAGTTTTACTTCTGAAAACTGATAGCCCAGCGGAAACCCTATTACCGTAGCCACTTTAACCAAGGTAGGTTGCAAATTTTTTGCTGCTCTACTCACGTAATAGGGTGGCACACACACTGCCGCAAAACCATACTGCACTGCCTCCTTACAAAGCCGGTCTATCTGAGCGGCGGTAGCATCGGGTTTGAGCAGAGTATGGTCTATTTTGGCAGCCAACTGCGCATCAAATACAATAGAATCCATTTTTTTTAAATCTTACAGTGTACTACAAATAGGTTCAAAAACAATGTGCTCACTCCTTTACACCTGTGTATTAGCGCCGGGTTTACCGTGGCATTTTTTGTATTTAAGCCCGCTACCGCAGGGGCAGGGGTCGTTAGGTCCTACCTTAGGCACTGTGCGTTTAAAGGTAACCGGTTTTTGGGGTTGTTCGGTATTGGTATTAAGCTGGGCGGTGTTATTGGTATTATCGGAGGAGCCCGAAAGCGAAGTATCTCTGCCGGCTTTAACCTTGCTCATATCGGTGCGTTTAGGGGCAGTAGCCTGTTTAACCTCGCCCGTATTTGCCATGCCGGGCAGGGTAGCCTGAAACAGAAAATCGGCAATTTTAAGGTTTACTTCGTTTATCATTTCCCTAAACAAGTGGTAAGCTTCGCGTTTAAAAATGAGCAGGGGGTCTTTTTGTTCATACACTGCTGTTTGAACGGAGTTTTTAAGTTCGTCCATTTGGCGCAGGTGCCCCATCCATGCTTCGTCAATAAACACTAACGAGGTATTTTTTTCAAACTCTTTAACCACTAATTTGCCTTGTGTTTCTACCGATTTTTTTACCGGCACCACCACTTTTAAGGTTTTGGCGCTATCAGAAAAAGGAATATACACCAAGCCAGCTTGTTCGCCCTGATTTTCTAAAATCTGACCCAATACCATTGCCGATTCTTTGGCTATAGCGCTGCACTTGCGCTTATAGGCATTGGTAACGGCATCAAAAAGGAGGTCTGTCAGTTGTTCGGATTTAAGGCTTCTAAATTCGGTTTCACCAAAAGGAGGTTCTACGGTAAAGGTGGTAATGGTATCAATTTTAAAGGATTTAAAGTCGCGCGTTTCGTGGTATCTATTCACCAATTCTTCGCATAAATCGGCAAAGGTATTGGCAATATCAACAGAAAGGCGCTCGCCAAAAAGGGCATGACGGCGTTTGGCGTAAATGGCATTTCGCTGCACGTTCATTACCTCGTCGTAATCGAGCAGGCGTTTTCTGATGCCAAAATTGTTTTCTTCTACCTTTTTTTGTGCGCGTTCAATAGATTTGGTAATCATACTGTGTTGAATTACCTCGCCATCTTTGTAACCAATGCGGTCCATAATACCCGATATGCGGTCTGACCCAAAAAGGCGCATGAGGTTATCTTCGAGCGACACGTAAAACTGTGAGCTGCCGGGGTCGCCCTGCCTGCCTGCACGTCCGCGCAACTGGCGGTCAACGCGGCGCGAGTCGTGCCGTTCAGTACCAATAATGGCAAGCCCGCCGGCTTCTTTAACCCCCTGCCCTAATTTAATATCGGTACCCCTGCCTGCCATGTTGGTAGCTATGGTAACAGCTCCGGCGCTACCGGCCTGCGCTACTATTTCGGCTTCGCGGGCGTGTTGTTTGGCGTTGAGTACATTGTGCGGAATTTTTTTCCTGTCGAGCATACGGCTCAGCAATTCCGATATTTCTACAGAGGTAGTACCTACCAGCACCGGTCGTCCGGCATTTCGCAGGCGTTCAATTTCGTCAATTACGGCGTTAAATTTTTCGCGGGCGGTGCGGTAAACCAAATCTTCCTCATCTTTTCGGGAAATAGGTCTATTGGGCGGAATTACCACCACATCAAGTTTGTAAATTTCCCAAAACTCACCTGCTTCGGTTTCGGCAGTACCGGTCATACCGGCAAGTTTATGGTACATTCTAAAAAAGTTTTGAAGCGTAACGGTGGCATACGTTTGGGTAGCTTCTTCCACTTTTACGTTTTCTTTGGCTTCTATGGCTTGGTGCAACCCATCGGAGTAGCGCCTGCCCTCCATAATGCGCCCTGTTTGCTCATCTACAATTTTTACCTTACCTTCCAGCAGCACATATTCCACATCTTTTTCAAAAAGGGTATAGGCTTTTAGCAATTGGTTTACTGAGTGCAAACGGTCGGATTTAATAGCAAAATCCTGTAAAATGTGGTCTTTTTCCTGTTGTTTTTCATCGTCCGATAGTTGGGTTTGCAGCTCAATTTCGGCAACCCGCGCGCCTATATCGGGAATAATAAAGAAGTCTGTTTCCTCGCCTTCGCGGGTTATCAGCTCAGCTCCTTTTTCGGTTAATACAACCTGATTGCTTTTTTCTTCTATTACAAAAAAGAGTTCCTGATCTACTTCGGGCATTCTTTTAGCTTGCTCTTGCAGGTAATAGTTTTCAGTGCCTGTTAGTATATTTTTAATACCCGGCTCGCTCAGGTATTTAATAAGCGGTTTGTATTTAGGCAACCCTCTATGGGCTCTAAGCAGCGCCAGTCCGCCGGTTTTTTCGTCTGCTTTACCTTCGTCTATCAGTTTTTTAGCTTCTACCAGCAACTTGCGCACTAACTCCTGCTGGGTTTTAACCAAGCGTTCAATTCGGGGTTTGAGGGCTTCAAACTCTTGTTCATCGCCCCGCTCTACGGGTCCGGAAATAATAAGCGGTGTTCGGGCATCGTCTATCAGCACTGAGTCCACTTCGTCCACCATAGCGTAGTGCAGTTTTCGCTGTACAATTTCATCGGGAGTGCGCACCATGTTATCGCGCAGGTAGTCAAACCCAAACTCGTTGTTGGTGCCATAAGTAATATCGGCATTATAGGCATTTTTTCGGGCGGCAGAGTTTGGTCGGTGTTTATCTATGCAATCAATGGTAATGCCCAAAAAGTTAAAGATAGGCTGGTTCCACTCCGAGTCGCGTTTAGCCAAATAGTCGTTTACCGTAACCACGTGTACGCCCTGCCCACTAAGGGCATTAAGGTAGGCTGGCAGGGTAGCCACTAAGGTTTTACCTTCGCCGGTACCCATTTCAGCTATTTTGCCTTGGTGCAATACAATACCGCCAATAAGTTGCACGTCAAAATGCACCATAGCCCATTTTACCCGTCCGCCGGCTGCTGTCCACTCATTTTTATACACGGCTTGGTCGCCTTCAATGGAAACATAGTCCACGTCTTCTTTGGCAGCTAAATTGCGGTCTAACTCGGTAGCTGTAGCGGTAATGGTTTCGTTTTCGGTAAACCTTCGGGCAGTTTCTTTTACCACCGCAAAGGCTTCGGGCAGTATTTGATTAAGTATTTCCTCTAATTGCCGGTCGCGGTTTTTTTTCTGTTTATCTATTTCGGCATAAACCTCTTCCTTATCAGATGCGCTCATGTCGGGGTTTGTTTGTATAGCATTTTGAAGTGCGGTTATTTCTGCATCAATACCCGAAAGGTAATCGGCAATGCGTTGTTTAAAATAACCCGTTTTAGCCCGAAGCTCATCATGCGAGAGCGCTTTTAGTTTTGCGTATTCTTCGTTAATTTGTTTTACAAGGGGATTAATGGATTTAACGTCTTTTTCGTACTTACTGCCGAAAATAGCCTCCATTATTTTGCCTAAAAAGCCCGACATAATATTCTGGTTTTAATAAAAAGTAAGAATTTAGCACACTAATACTAAACTTAAGTGCAAAGGTATAACTAATTTTAATTGCCAGCCGTTCAAAATGAACCACATTTAACCAAGTTTAGTGGCGCAGTATTGGAGTTTACCGGTTTAGTTGGCTGCTTGGTTTGTTTTTTTTACTATAAAGTTGCAACGCCGGTAAACGCTTTTGCCTTTTTTGGGGTTTTATGATTATGCACAATTAGTAACCGATGTTAGTGGGCAAAAAATATGCCCTCCTGCAAAAACGGCAACAATGGCATAATCAAACAGTTGGCTTGCTGCCATACTGACAAAAACGAGGTATTAAACCGCCAAACCTAAACTTTATGCCATGTAGTGGGTTATAAGTACCGGCATTGTGGCAGCAAAGGGGAGGGCGCATAAGTGTAGAAAACAGTAGTGAGGGGCAAGTAAAAGGGTTAGTGTTTTGCTTTGCATTTTGGGAAGCGGGTAAACACAGCCCACCTGAGTGAAAAAAATACTTTAATGAATAAGCGATGGGTACTCACCGAAACAGACGAGCAAGCAGTTGATGAACTTTATGAGTCCCTACGAATTAATCGCATTCTTTGCAAATTGCTGGTACAAAGAGGAGTAAAAACTTTTGAAGATGCCAAAAAGTTTTTTCGCCCGTCTTTAGAAACACACCTCTACAATCCGTTGCTTATGATGGATATGGACAAGGCGGTGGAACGAATAGACAGGGCTATGCAAAAGAAAGAGAAAATTTTGGTCTATGGCGATTATGACGTAGATGGTACAACTGCGGTTGCTGTATTATACGGGTTCATAAAAGACCTGTACTTTTACGTAGATTACTACGTTCCCGACCGTACTAAGGAAGGGTACGGCGTATCGGTAGAAGGTATTAACTGGGCAAAAGAGCGCGGATTTTCGCTCATTATTGCCGTTGATTGTGGTATTAAAGCCAATGAGCAAGTGGCTTATGCCAAATCAGAAGATATTGACTTTATTATTTGCGACCACCACCGCCCCGGCGAAGAACTGCCCGATGCCGTAGCTGTGCTTGACCCTAAACGGCACGACTGCCAATACCCGTTTAAGGAACTGAGCGGCTGTGGCATTGCTTTTAAATTGGTACAGGCTATGGCAGCAGCCAAACAACTGTCGTTTAAAAAAGTAACCCGATACCTTGACTTGGTAGTGGTTAGCATTGCCGCCGATATTGTGCCAATTATTGACGAAAACCGTGTACTGGCTTACTACGGTTTGCGCCAGTTAAACCGTAACCCGAGACCCGGACTGCGCTCGCTCATGGAATTGAACCCGATAAACAGGGAGCTATCTATTTCAGATATAGTATATATCATAGCGCCACGCATTAACGCCGCCGGACGGATGGATGATGCCCGACACGCTGTTAGGCTCCTCCTTTCGCAAGAAGGCGCCAGCGCTAAAAAAAATGCCGGCGAGCTGCAAGTTCGCAATATGGAGCGCAAAATTATTGACATGGGCATTACCGAAGAAGCCCTGCTTATGGTAGAAAACGACCCGATTTTTCATCATAAAAAAACTACCGTACTCTATAAACCCGATTGGCATAAGGGCGTAATTGGTATTGTGGCTTCGCGCCTCATTGAGCGTTACTTTAAACCCACCATTGTACTTACTGCTACCAATAACATTGTATCGGGCTCGGCGCGCTCGGTGCCGGGTTTTGATATTTATAACGCCATAAAAGCCTGTAGTGATTTATTAGACCAGTTTGGAGGGCATAAATACGCCGCAGGGCTTACTATGAAAGCCGAAAACCTGCATTCTTTTATTGACCGGTTTGAGGCTGTAGTGGCTGATACTATTGATGAGTCTATGCTGGTGCCCGAAATTCAAATTGATGCCGAACTGCCGCTGAAAGACATTAATACTAAGTTTTTTAATATAATTCAGCAGTTTGCTCCTTTTGGACCCGGTAACACCCGACCTGTTTTTGTGTGTGAAGGGGTAAGCGCTACTAAGTGGACCAGTATTGTGGGTAATAACCACCTTAAATTATACCTAAAACAAGAGGGTTCGCCGGTGGTAAAGGGTATTGCCTATAATATGGGTAATTTGTATGAAGCTATACTCAGCGGAAAAACCTTTGACGTTTGTTTTACCTTAGAAGAGAATAAGCATAACAACAACATAGCCATACAAGTAAATGTGCGAGATGTTAAGTTTTAGTAGTAGATGGTGAATGGTACTTGGTAGATAGTAGTGGGTACTAACCACTCATAACTCATAATTCATAAT
>DDVC01000115.1:0-49418 GCA_002345145.1 Bacteroidetes bacterium UBA2322 | reverse complement strand
CTCATAATTCATAATTCATAACTCGCAACTAACTCCCATGCTTCTACATTCACATAACCTAAGTAAAAAATACGGCAAGCGTGTTGTGGTAAATCAGGTTTCGCTCAAGGTGCAACAAGGCGAAATAGTGGGATTACTGGGACCTAACGGCGCCGGAAAAACCACTAATTTTTACATGATAGTGGGGTTAATTAGGCCTGATAGCGGCACCATTTTTTTAGATGATATAGACATTACCTACCTGCCTATGTACAAGCGTGCAAGGTTAGGCATAGGCTACCTGCCACAGGAAGCCTCTGTTTTTAGAGATTTGAGCGTTGAAAACAACATAAAAGCGGTTTTAGAAATGACTGCTCTAAGCCTTAAAGAGCAAAAAGATAAATTAGAATTGCTGCTCGATGAATTTGGGTTACAACATGTACGCAAAAGCAAAGGCAGTGTACTATCGGGAGGAGAGCGCCGCCGCACCGAAATTGCCCGCGCCTTAGCCGTTGACCCTAAGTTTATTCTGCTCGACGAACCTTTTGCCGGCGTTGACCCCATTGCTGTAGAAGATATTCAGAAAATTGTGGCTAAACTCAAATATCGAAACATAGGCGTACTGATTACCGATCATAACGTGCAGGAAACCCTCTCTATTACCGACCGCGCCTACCTGTTGTTTGAGGGCAATTTGTTAAAATCGGGCACTGCCGAGGAGCTGGCAATTGATGAACAAGTGCGCAGGGTGTATTTAGGGCAGCATTTTGAGCTAAAACGAAAAGTTTTTGATGTAACCGGTTAATAACAATTTACATTATCCCGAACTTTGCAGCATCAACCTGCTCTTATCAGCGCAAATACCATGACCTCCCTGCTCAACAACCTCATCAGGCACATTTTTTACAAACGCATTAAAAAGGCAATGGAGTGGCTGCACCGCCCACATGTTTATCAGGAGCAAATTTTGCAATATCTTGTGCAGACAAATACTAATACTATTTGGGGAAAAGAACACTTGTTTAAGACCATTAAAACCCCTAAGGATTTTGCTGCGCAAACACCCCTGCAAGATTATGACTCGCTGAAACCCTATATACAAAGAACCCTAAATGGCGAACAAATGGTGCTGTGGCACACACCTATTTATTGGTTTGCCAAATCATCGGGCACTACTTCCGATAAAAGCAAATTCCTCCCTCTAAGTTCTGAGGCTATCCATAATTGCCACATTGCCGCCAGCCGCGATTTAATGGCTTTATACATTCATTACAACCCCCAAACTACGGTGTATGGCGGTAAAACCCTTATCATAGGGGGCAGTTCCGAAATTAACCGGTTTAATAAAACTGCCCGATACGGCGATTTGTCTGCTGTATTGCTGAGCCACTTACCTCCTGTTGCCCGATACCTGCGCACCCCACCTTCCCAAATTGTCTTGCTTCCTAACTGGGACGAAAAATTAGAAAAAACTGCTCAATTGGTGGTTAAACAAGATATTACCAACTTTGCAGGCGTACCTACCTGGTTTTTGGTGCTGTTTAAGCGGGTATTGGAAATAACCGGCAAAACTAACCTTTTGCAAGTATGGCCCAATTTACAACTGTACTTGCACGGCGGCGTTAGTTTTACGCCTTATGCCGAGGTGTTTAGCCACCTTATTCCCTCAGAAAAGGTGCAGTATTGGCAAAACTATAATGCATCGGAAGGCTTTTTTGCCATTCAGGATATGCCTAACCGAAACGATATGGCGCTGCTACTCAACCACGGTATTTATTACGAATTTTTACCCATGTCGGAGCTTAACAGCGCAAACCCCGCTACCCTTACCCTGCCGGAGGTGGAATTGGGTAAAAACTATGCCCTTGTTATATCTACTAATGCCGGCTTATGGCGTTATATGCCGGGCGACACGGTTATGTTTACCTCTTTAAATCCTTACCGCATACGTGTTACAGGACGCACTCGCCACTATATTAACGCCTTTGGCGAAGAGCTTATAATAGACAATGCCGATGCAGCCATAGAAACTGCCTGCCGGCTTACCCATGCGCAGGTGCAGGAATATACCGCCGCACCTGTCTATTTTTCTGATACCGGCAACGGCGCTCATGAATGGCTGATAGAATTTTCTGAACCACCTCAAAACCTCCATGAATTTGTTGTTCATTTAGATGAGGCTTTAAAACAGGTAAACTCTGATTACGAAGCTAAACGCTTTCAGGATATGGCTATGCGCCTGCCGATGGTAATTAGCGTGCCCAAAGGCACATTTTACCAATGGCTTAAAAACAAAGGCAAATTAGGCGGTCAGCATAAAATACCCCGACTCTCTAACGATAGGCAGTTGATAGACGAAATTAAACAACTTATGTAGCGGATAGTTGATAGACAGTATTCAGTAGTGGGCTATTCACTACTACCCACTCACACTGTTAAAGGCTGTTAAAACTGATACCTACTGAGAAGGGGGTAATTTCGGGACCTTTGTCTTTTTCAAACATTTTAGACAGAGAGTAGTAAGCAAAGAGGTTAAAATTGGCATAACCCATTCGGGCAGTTAATCCGTATCGGAAGCGGTTAAGGTTTGGAATGAGTTTAGTTTTCACAAAAACTTCGCGTCCACTGCCGGCAAGGTCATCGCCTCTATATTTTGTATGAGCATCAAGGCGGTAACCGGCGCGTGCACCTACAGCAAACTTAAACCGCTTGTTTACTTTGTTAGGGTCTGTGCGAAAACGCAATTCAAATGCAGCATCAAAAAATGTAGTGCTGAGTTTATTGCGTTTTGAATTGCCAAGGGTAATAGAATCAGTGCCGTTAAAAACCTTATTAGGCAGTGGTTGCAAAAGGGTATTATCATTGGCATCTACACTAAAAAAGCCGTTGTGATAATAATTGGAAAAAGATAACCCACCCCCCGGAGCAATACTTACGTTATCATCTATGAGAGCCACATCATACATGGCAAACAGATTAAGCCCTCGGTTATACCACTTTAGTTTTATGTCATCGGGTTTTTCTAACCAGTTGTCGTGAACAAATTCTAAAATTAAGCGGTCTTTTGAGCCTTTGAGTTTACTTGCTGGTTTAGCATCTTGGGCATAAGTTAGAGCCGAAAAAAGCAACAATACAATAAATGAAAGCAATAACCTTTGTTTCATGGGCTTGTTTTTAAGAGAAGTGATAAATGCGGGGTAAATATAGAGCTCTTGGCGGCGTTTTTCAGCGTTTAACGTACATAATTTGTCTATTATTTCCTGCGGTAGTCATTGTTTTAGCTTTTTGTGGTAGTGTTTTACCACCTAAATAGATACCGGTTGGTAAATGAACGGTTTTAGCGTATCTTTGCTTTTCCGTAACACAGCTAACCCATAAAGGAGCAAAGCAAGGGGCGGTAAAGTTTTCTTTTTCATTATCAAGAACCGGCATGGAAAAAGACTGGGTAAAAGTATTTAGCGTAACACAAGGCTACTTAGCCGAAATTTTAAAAAACATGCTGGAAAGCAACGGCATAGCCTGTGTGGTTATTAATAAAACTGACTCATCATACATAGTTTTTGGTGAAGCCGAGTTATATACCCACGTAAGCCATGCTGAGGAGGCAAAAAAACTAATTGAGGAACATAACGCATGAGTGGATTAGGCGCTCGGGTATTAACCGCCGTTGTGCTGGCGGGAGTGGCATTTTCTTGTTTGTTTGCGGGAGCTTATCCACTAATGGCACTATTATGGTTGTTTGCCATAGGCAGTTTGTGGGAGTTTACTACACTTGCTCAAAACTACCAAAACTTACAATCTACTAATCCGTTACCCGATAAAATAATGGTAGTGGCCATGGGTTCGGTGGTGTATTTTGTGCTATCGGGTATTTTTATGGGTTGGCTACCAAGCATAAGTTGGGCGCTATTGCCGCCACTGTTAATGCTGGCGGCTGTAAAAGAAATATATGCTCAGCCTATGGGCATTTTTGTGCGCTTTGGGCTATACCTTTCGGGCATTTTATATACCGTTGTTCCACTGGCTATGGTAAACGCCATTGCACAGTTTCAGCAAACATATCAACCCTTAGTGGTGCTGGGCGTATTTTTTTTAATTTGGTCTAATGACACAGGCGCTTATTTTGCGGGTAAATACTTAGGTAAAACACCTTTGCTTAAACGCATTTCGCCAAAAAAAACATGGGAGGGCAGTATAGGAGGAGCAGTTCTTACTCTGCTCATAGCCCTTATTGCGTATTGGTTAGTACCTGCCCTTTCGCTCATTGATTGGTTGGTGGTGGCAGCGTTATCTATTGTGGTGGGCACCTGGGGCGATTTGGCTGAGTCTATGCTTAAACGCAATGTGAATGTGAAAGACTCCGGCACCATTTTACCCGGCCACGGCGGCGTATTAGACCGGCTTGATGCTGTATATATGGTTATTCCTTTTGTTTGGGCTTGGTTAGTTATGAGTTAGGAGTTATGAATTATGAATTATGAATTATGAGTTTGGAGTTACTACGGATTATCGGATTGTGGATTGCGGATTACCAAGTACTATATACCCGATACCGACTACCAAAACTACCCACTACTATCTACCAAAACTACCCAAAATATAAAACAACGGGCTTAAAATAAGCCTGTACGCCTATTTTAAGCCCGTAATCAAAAGCAAACAGCCCATTTAGCTGTTTACAATTGGGTTATCAGTACCTTATCGGGCTGATACCTATATGTCCGGCATTTATTTGGTGCAGGTTAAAATCGGCGGTATTAACATTTCGGTCAAGGTTGCCGTCAGCTTCTCGGTAAAGGTTAGAAGCCGGATTTTGGTTTACAAACACGTTAAAATCGCCAAAAGTAAGTACACCGTTTCCGTCATAATCACCGGCAATAAGGGCAGCCACGCCGTTGCTCATCAGTTTTTGCTGGTTGGCGCCGGCGGCATTATCCACTTTAAGGGTAAAATCGTAAGATGCCTGGTGGTTGTATAGGGTAATGGGCTGTGGTGTCATTACGTCCACATGATTGCGGTGGCGCAGCACAAAGTAGTAGGGAGTGCCATTTGTGAGGGTGGTAAATTTAACCCCATTTACCGTGCCATCAATGTCAATAACATAACCATTGTTGAGCAAAAATCCGGCACGGCGGGCAATTAATACGTTGGGGTCAGTAGCGCTTCGGGCTTCAACAATAACCCAATCGGTAGCATTGGTTGGAATAAGGGTAGCTGTTCCTACTGACTCGGTACCGGTGTAAAGCCATGGCACTTTATTATAGGGCTGTGCAAGCGGTATGATATTGGTGCCGGTGCGCAGGTTAGTACTCATATTGCCATTAGTGGTATTGTAAGCGCCTTCTAAAAATGCCCGCAACTGTACTACTTGGAAAGCGGTAGGCGGTGTGGAGGCTACACATACTTCTAACCCCCAGTTTTGCAACTGCCCACCATCGCCTGAGTAGGTATCATTTACGGTAAGCACCCAAGTACCGTTGGCATTTTGCCCATCAAAATCGGCAAGTGATCCTTGCGGTTTATATGTGCCGCCACCGGTAGGCGGGCAAGGATAATTGGCAGAGGCAGCTTCGTCGTCTAAGTTGACGTTAAAATTGTTTTGGCTGCCGCATATATTACCAAACAACAGCACAGTGGTATTAGCCGGGCTGCGCAGGTTAAACACAAGGTCGTTAATATAGGTATGTGTGCCGGTTAGGGGTTTTACATTCAAATCGCTAATGACACCCGAACCCGAAATAGTTAGGTTAGAGGTAATGGTGGGCGTACCTGAGCTGGATATGTTTTTGGGCACATCGGTACTACTGTAGGTAGTACAAGTGGAGGTTACAGTGGTGAAACTGTAAATGGGTGAAAAAGCGCCATTGGCACAGCCGTTTTCGCCTCGCACCCGCCAATAGTAGGTGGCATTGGCAGTTAGCAAACCGGCAGGCGGGGTATAGGTATTGGTAGTAAGGTTGTTTTGTGTTGATAAAACAGGACTAAACCCTATATTGTTGGCAATTTCGAGGGTATAAGTAGCGGCATTGGCTATGGGTATCCATGCAAAAATAGGTGTGGTAGATACGTTAATAGCGCCGGTTACAGGCGAGGTAGGAATAGCCTGCGCGGGTGTTCCCTGCGATACAGCAAACACCACCGATGCGGTTTGGGTAATAGCGCCGCCATTGGCAGTAATGGTGATATTGTAGGTGCCTTGCTGGGCAGAGCCCGTATTGGTTATGGTGAGGGTATTAGTGCCCGAAGGGATAACAGTAGGCGGCGAAAAAACGGCAGTAGCGCCCGGTGGCACTCCTGCTGCCGAAAAATTTACCACACTGCTAAACCCGGCAAACCCGGTAATATTGATATTGTAAGTAGCATTTGCCGGCGCACAAACCGATTGTACAGTAGGCGAAACCGCCATTACAAACGTGGGAGTAGAGGGCTGCGAAACGCTGAAGTTGGCATTAGAAATATCAAAAAAGATATTGCCCGACCCCCTCACCATTACCCTTGCTTGGGTAGTGGCCGGTATAATGGGTATGTTTACTACGGCTGAGCCGTTATTTGGTACGCCGGTAGCTAAGGTATGCGGGTAAGTAGTGCCCCCATTTACAGAAAGCAAAATATCTACATTAGCGCAACTTACCGGTGCGGCGGTGGTATTAGCTACGCTCCAAGTAACGGTAGCGGTGCTGCCGGCTGTCCAGGTAACACCGCTGGTATTGGGCGCTGTAACCTGAAAAGGTCCGGCGCCATCGGCAACTACCACATTGGTATTGGCGGTGGCAATGCGTCCGCCGCCGGAGCGGTTATCGCGCACGGTGAGCCTAAAATTGAGTGTTCTGCCGTAAGAGGGCAACAACTCACCTATGGTTTGGGTATTGTTGATAATATCCGACCATTTAGGGAAAACGCGGATGGGATTGGTAGTAGGGCTAAACGAGCGAAAGATAGGAGCATCGCCCGATGGAGAGTTGGGCGCTCCTGCCGCGCCAAGGTTCCACTGCTCCCAGCAGTAGGTAATGGCATCTCCGTTGGCATCTGTACCTACGCCGGTGAGCGAAAAGGGGGTACTTTTAGGAATGGTATAACTGGGTCCGGCATCGGCAGTTGGAGCTAAATTGCCGGTGGCAGTTTTAACGGGGCAGTTATTACCTGAGCCGGCAGTTACGTAAGCAATAATTTGAGCATTACTTTGGGCATGAAAATGGTCGTCGCTGTTATTTTGCAGGTCTTGTGGTGAACAGATGCCTGCGTATGCCATGATGGTAGTGCCGCTGCCCGGCTCATAAGCGCTGCTGGCAGAGCGGTTGCCGCTGCATGAGCCGGCATTGCCGTTAAAGGTATGCTGTGCGCCAAATTGGTGCCCCATTTCATGTGCAAGATAGTCAATGTCGAACGGGTCGCCTATAGGGCTGGAAGTACCCGTTACGCCTCGGGCTTTGGAGCCGCCTACACAAGGTACGCCTAAACTGGCAACACCGCCGCCGCCGGTACTTACCACGTGTCCCACATCATAGTTAGCGCTGCCTATAACGGCATCTATATTGCCTTGAACTTCATCAAGCAATGCGCCGGGGTCGTTATTGCTGTATGGGTCTGTTGATGAATTGGTGTAAACAATAAGGTTGTTGTTGGCAATTAAGGTTAAACGCACAGCCACATCGCGCTCATATACGCCGGTTACGCGGTTAAGAGAGGTGGTAATGGCTGCTACGCCTGCCGCTACCGTACCGCCATGAAAAGCGGTATATTCGCCTGTGGCTGCCACTGCTGTTCGGTAAGTACGCAGTTGTCCGTCAGAAGAGCGGAAATTAGCCATGGCTTCGTCTAACTGTTCGGGCGTAAAATTGATGCGCTCTTTATGTGCATTTTCGGGCACTAAGCACGAAAACTCTTTACCTGCGGGTTTAGGGTAGTTTCGGGTATAATAGCAGATATAATGTTCTGTATCGTTGCGGCTGTAAGGGTCAATAAAAATTCTGCCGTGTACTGCCGAAAGGATTTGTGCATGAAACCCAAACTGGGTAATATCAAACCGAATGGTGGCGGTAGGGTCGTCTATACCTTGCCCTGCCCAGGTTTTTATTTGCGGAAATTTTTTTGCCAGTCCTTCCTCCATAATGGGCGACAGTACTACGGCAAACCGCTCAAAACCCCCATCGGGCATGGGCAGGATTAGGGTTAAAGGATTGGTTTGGGCAAGCGGGGTAAACTCTAAAGGAGCAAGGCTGAGCTGTTCTTGCATTGCCTCAAGGTCTAATAAAAGGGTGCGGTATAGAGTAGGCACTATGAAGCGCTCGCCTTTAACCGTTATGGCGCTTTCTGCCTTATCTTGCCACACAAGACGAGTAGGCTGTGCGTTAGCGGTGGTAAAAAATAGGCTTGTGCTTAATAGAGCAATAAACAAAAAAAGAGAATTGTTAGCCTGTTTACTGTACATAGTTTCAGAAATTTTGGGCAATTGAATGAGAAAAATCGGTTGGAGGCTTAAAGATACGGAGTTTTACCAACCCTCATCTCCTTTTTGCGCTTAAATGACCTTGTTTTGACTAAAAACAAGGTTTGAACACTTATTTTTGTAAGTGAATTGCCGTGCGTGGTTGTATGCTTTGTTTTGCAGTTATATTAGCAAATAAATGCTTTTAATTAGGTATATATGGGTACTTCACCTCTGCCAAAAACAAGCCCTGCGGCGGCACCGATATGTTCATGGAGGGAAACTGCGGTTTTTTGTTATCCATCACCTCTTTAAATTCTTGTAAGGTAATTTTTTCTTTACCCATAAACAACAAACAACCTACTATGCGGCGCACCATACCGCGCAAAAACCGGTTGGCGGCTATATGAAAGCGCATGGTTTGGCGGGTTTCATCGGTATAAATGGCGGCTTTGTAAAGTTGGCAAATGGTGGTTTTGGAGCCGGCGCCTGTTTTACAAAACATTCTAAAATCGGTATATTGCGGCAGCAGGTCAACGGCTTGCTGCATTACTTCCATATTGAGGGGTTTCCACGGAAAAAAGAAACTAAAATCGGTTAAAAAAGGGTCTTTGTTAAAGTGTATATGGTAGTTATAGGCTCTGTAAGTAGCGTCAAATCGGGCGTGGGCATTGGGCGGCACTTGGGTTATGAGGCGTTTTACCGCTATATCGGGCGGCAAAAAGCGGTTCAGCCTATTAACCAAATCATCGGGCAATGGTTTTTCGGCATCAAAATGAAGGTAAAACCGGCTGGCATGTACGCCGGTATCGGTACGTCCGCAGCCTAAGGTTGTTGTGTTTTCGCCCAGCAGCAGGCTAAGGGCTTGGTTTAGCTGTTGTTGCACGCTTACGCCGTTGGGCTGTATTTGCCAGCCAACGTAATTTTTACCATGGTAAGCTATTTCTAAAAAAAAGCGTTGAGGCATACGGTAAAGGGCAAAACACCCATTTTTAGGCAAGTAAAAAACATAAATCGGTAAACGCTTTTACCATACCAAGTGTTTGCAAGGGCTGTTCCAGCATACCGGCATGACCTACATCGGGCAAAATGTGTAAAGAGCTAACCTTGGGCAGATGACACTCGGCAAGTGTTTTTTGCCATGGCACAAAGGTATCGGCAGCGCCGGCAATAAAGCCCACCGGAAAGTTAAAATCGGCTAATTGATGCGTATAATCGGGGCGTTGTTTCATGGCTTGCAGCACATCGGTAAGGGTTTGAGGCAGCAGTTGGGCAGCACGTTGTTTCATGGCTTGCACCATGTCGGGCTGTTGCAGGGCAAAACGGGGGGTAAACAGCGCTTCAAAAAAATGGGTCAAAAAGGGGCGGGCGCCGTATTGCTGTATGGAGTTTATGGCAGCCTCGCGTCCGGCGCGTTTGGTTTCATCATCTGCAAAAGCGGTAGAGTGAAACAGCATAATCCCTAAGAGTGCATCGGGTTGTTGGTTTGCCATTTCTAACGCCACATATCCGCCCATAGAGTGCCCCACCACCACATATTGGTTAATATCCAAGTTTTGCAGTGTAGCCCGTACTGCCGCCGCCATATTGGGCAGGGTAATACCGGGCAGGGGCGGGGCGCTGCCAAAACCGGGTAAATCGGGCGCTATAACCGTGTAATGGTTGCTTAATTCTTGGGCAAAATGCTGCCACATGAGCCCGTCTTCGCAAAAGCCATGCAGTAAAATAACTGCCTTACCTGATGTTTTTAGATGAATAGGCAAGGGTATGTGCAAGTTAATAGCCATGCAAAACGGTTAAATGGTGTTAAAAAGCCCCAAAATAAGCCTAATTGTTCATTGCATGTACCGCTTTACCGCTATTTGTGCGGGTAAGTTCTTATTTTTGCGGTTTGGCACATAGGTTAAACTACCTTAACTCGCCGCATTGGTAATGCTCATACCTGCCACCGGCGCTGCCTTATCTTTGTAAAACCGACAAATTTTTACCGAAATAATTAACTGAGTAAATCAATATGAAAAAACGCTGTACCATTCTCATCGGGCTGCTGCTGCTTACCGCTTGCAGCCTGCTGTATGCTCAACCCACCTTTGAACAGAACTTTAACGGGGTGCGCGATAACCGCGAGGGGTTGTATGCTATTACCGGCGCTACGGTTTATACCCACTACAACAAAAAATTAGAAAATGCCACCCTCCTTGTTCGCAAAGGCGTGGTAGAAGCCGTAGGAACAAACATTACCATTCCGCCCGGCGCTGTGGTTATAGATGCCAAGGGTAAGTACATTTACCCCTCATTTATTGACCCCTATACCAGCTACGGTATGCCCGAAATGCCCAAACGCGAAGGCGGCTTTGGCAGAGGGCAACAATACGAGAGCAATAAAAAAGGCGCTTACAACTGGAACCAAGCCATTAAGCCCGAAGTAAATGCTGCCGAAGAGTTTACCCCCGATGCCAAGCGCGCCAAGGAGTTTAGAGATGCCGGTTTTGGAGCGGCGCTTACCCACCTGCCCGATGGCATAGCCCGCGGCACCGGAGCGGTGGTGACGCTGGCAGACGGTAAACCGCAGGAGCTGTTTGTAAAAGACCGCGCCTCAGCTCATTTCTCTTTTTCTAAGGGCAGCTCAAAGCAAGATTACCCCAGCTCACAAATGGGTGTTATTGCCCTGCTGCGCCAAACCTACTACGATGCCCAGTGGTATGCCAAGGTTAACCCCACAGTAGAAGAACTGAACATTTCCTTAGAAGCATGGAACAAAAGCCAAAACCTGCCTCAAATTTTTGAGGTGAGCGACAAATTAGAAGCCCTCCGCGCCGATAAAATTGGCGATGAGTTTGGCATTCAATACATCATAAAAGGCAGCGGCAACGAATACCACCGTTTAAACGAACTAAAAGCTACCAAAGCCGCCTTTATTTTGCCCATCAATTTTCCCGATGCCTACGATGTGGAAAATGCCTTTGATGCCCAAAACATTGACCTTGCTAAAATGAAACACTGGGAGCTTGCACCCTCTAACCCTGCCCTACTTGCCAAAGCCGGTATTACCTTTGCCCTCACTACATCGGGCTCAAAAGATATGGCACAGTTTACCAAAAACCTCCGAAAAGCTATAAAAGCCGGACTGAGCGAGGAAGATGCCCTTAAAGCCCTTACCTATAACCCCGCCAATATGCTGGGTGTTTACAACATAACCGGCAGCCTCGAAACCGGTAAAATAGCCAATTTTATACTTGCCTCGAAACCCGTTTTTGACGAAAAAACAGAACTCAACGAAAACTGGGTAAATGGCAAACGTTATGTGGTAAAACCTTGGAGCATAACCGATATTACCGGCGTTTACACTCTTACCGTTGCCGGTATTGCCTACAATATGGAAGTAACCGGTAAACCCGATGCACCCAAAGCTATTATCAATTTGCCCGACACCACCAAAAAAATAGAGTTAAAACACAGCCTGCAAGACCTCAACATTTCGCTCAGTTTTGCCACCGATAACGACAGCATTAACCAACCCAAATTGGGTAAAGGCATGGTACGCCTGAGTGGCTGGGTTAATACCGATGACCGCTCATGGAAAGGCAGCGGCAACGATGCCAACGGCAACCTTATTTCTTGGACTGCCACCCGAACCGCCGATGCGTCTAAAAAAGATGAAAACAAAGACAAGGATAAGGATAAGCCCGATGCCAAAGACGGTAAAAAAGAAGAAAAACCCGATGAACCGGGACCTGTAATTTACCCCTTTACCGCCTATGGCTTTGCAGAGCGCCCACAAGCCAAAACCGTTCTTTTTAAAAATGCCACTGTTTGGACTAACGAATCAGACGGCATATTAAAAGAAACCGATGTACTTATTCAAAACGGCAAAATCAGCGCCATAGGTAAAAATCTTACCGCTCCCACAGATGCCGAAACCATAGATGCCACCGGTAAACACCTCACCTGCGGCATCATTGACGAACACTCGCACATAGCCATTAGCAAAGGTGTAAACGAAGGCACCCAAGCCAGTAGCGCTGAGGTGAGCATAGCTACGGTGGTAAACTCCGAAGATATTAATATTTACCGACACTTAGCCGGCGGCGTTACTACTATTCAGCAACTACATGGCTCTGCCAACCCCATAGGCGGGCAATCGTCTATCATTAAACTCCGCTGGGGCGCTGCGCCCGAAGGGCTTAAAATGGAAGGCGCACCCGGCTTTATTAAATTTGCCCTTGGCGAAAATGTTAAACAAAGCAACTGGGGCGATGACAATACTACCCGATTTCCGCAAAGCCGCATGGGTGTAGAGCAGTTTTATGTAAATGCCTTTACCCGCGCCCGCGAGTATGGCAACCTTAAAAATGCACCCGCCGCTAAGGGAACAGCCCTCAAACCCCTGCGAAAAGACCTTGAATTGGAAACCCTCTTAGAAATATTAGAGAGCAAGCGTTTTATTACCTGCCACTCTTATGTGCAATCGGAAATTACCATGCTTATGCGCGTGGCGGAGCAGTTTGGGTTTAAAGTAAACACCTTTACCCACATCTTAGAAGGCTACAAAGTAGCCGATAAAATGAAAGCGCACGGCGTTAATGCTTCCAGCTTTTCTGATTGGTGGGCTTATAAAATGGAAGTGCAAGATGCCATACCGCACAACGGCGCTATCCTTACCCAAATGGGGGTAACCACCGCCTTTAACTCCGATGATGCCGAAATGGCGCGCCGCATGAACCAAGAAGCCGCCAAAGCCATCAGATATGGCAGCCTTAGCGAGGAAGATGCCTGGAAATTGGTTACCCTTAATCCGGCTAAAATGCTGCGCATTGATAACCGCGTGGGAAGCATTAAAAAGGGTAAAGATGCCGATGTGGTGCTGTGGAACAACAACCCGCTTTCTATTTACGCCCTACCCCTACAAACTTATGTGGACGGTGTGCGCTATTTTGACGCCCGGCAAGACCAAGCCCTGCGCGCCCAAGTAGCCCAAGAACGCAACCGCCTTATCCAAAAAATGCTTGCCGAAAAAGCAAAAGGCGGCGATACCCAAAAACCAATGCCCACCAAAAAACGCCTCTACCACTGCGGCGACCACGGCGACCACGAATACGTGGATTTTTATCACGAAGACCAAAACGAACACTAACCCAACTCTCCACTCATTCTTTCATACGCAAAATACATAAGCAATGAACTGCTTTAAATCTATATTTTTCCTTTTCCTTGCAGGTATTGCTATACTTGCCACCGCCCAAACCCAAGACCCTAACGTGCCCCTGCCCGCACCGCCGCAAACTAAAAAAATAGCCCTTATGGGCGCTACTGCCCACGTGGGCAACGGGCAAATAGTGGAAAACAGTGTATTAGTGATGGACAATGGTAAAATTACCGCCTTTGGAGACGGGCGCACCATTAAACTTGACCTTAAAGACGCTACCATTATTGATGTGAGCGGCAAGCATATTTACCCGGGCATCATAGCCGCCGGCACCGCACTCGGATTATCGGAAATAGCTGCCGTAAGAGCCACCCAAGACCGCAACGAAGTGGGCGACCTTAACCCCAATATCCGCTCTATTATTGCCTATAATACCGACTCCGAAGTGCTGCCTACCCTGCGCTCTAATGGCATACTGATGGCACAGGTAGCCCCGCAGGGCGGCGTTATCAGCGGCGCCTCTACCGTAGTGCACCTTGATGCGTGGAACTGGGAAGATGCCGCCTACAAAGCCGATGAAGGCGTATGGCTCAACTGGTCGCAAATGTTTACCTACGAAGGCTGGTGGGCAGAGCAAGGCGGCATTAAACTCAACGAAAAATACGGCGAACAGGTAGAAACCATTAAGTCTTTTTTTGAAGAAGCCCGCGCCTACTGCCAAACCGATAAACACCCCGAAAAAAACCTCAAAATGGAAGCCATGTGCGGCTTGTTTAACGGCACTAAAAAACTGTTTGTAAACGTAAATTACGTAAAAGAAATAGTTGATGTGGTAAACTTTGCCAAAAAATACGGGCTCAAATTAGCTTTATCGGGCGCTGCCGATGCCTGGCAAGTAACCGATTTGCTCAAAGCCAACAACGTATCGGTTATCATTAACCAAACCCATAGCCTGCCCAACCGCGATGACGAAGACTACGACCTGCCCTATAAACTGCCCAAACTGCTGCAAGATGCCGGCGTTTTATACTGCATAACCGTAGGCGCCGGTTATGATGCCTACTGGCAACAACGAAACCTGCCTTTTCATGCAGGTACTGCCGCTGCTTTTGGCTTAACCAAAGAACAAGCCCTTAGCTCTATTACCCTCAATGCTGCTAAAATACTGGGCATAGACCAATCCTGCGGCTCATTGGAAAGTGGTAAAGACGCCACCATCTTAGTTACCAAAGGCGACCTGTTAGATATGCGCACCAGCGTTGTGGAATATGCCTTTATACAAGGCAGACAAATAAACTTGGATAACAAGCAAAAAGCCTTATACCGTAAGTTTATGACTAAATACGGCTTAAAACCCGGGCAAGAGTAAACCCGCTCCCAGAAACTGTATTGGGTTTTCAGTTTTTGGCTTTAGATTAAAGTGAACCCATTTTTTTTATTCATAAACAAAACGCCCGATGAACATAACTTCATCGGGCGTTTTGTTTATGAGTGTATTGAGGTAGTGAGGGTTATACATCGCTTTCTGAACCCTATTTTCTTAAATTTTAATCATTACTGTTGTTATGATAACCATATTTGTACTGCTCGCTTACAAGCGTTAATGACCAATCATACAGCAATGATATATCTATAAACCTAAATGGCGCCACAACTAACTAACCCCATCAGGCTTCATCTGAAAGGGAGTTATTGGGTTGGCTGCACCTCCCTTATTCATTTACCACTATTTTTACCTACCTTTGCAATTTTATTGTTAAACGCCCAAACACCATGACCACCGAACAGCTCAAAACGCTGCACACAAGGCTGGCTGCCCTTAGGAGGTATCTTTGACATAGATAACCGCACCGAAGCCATTATACACGAAGAAGCGCTTACCGTAGAGCCCAATTTTTGGAACGACCAAAAACGGGCGCAAACCATTCTGAAATCTATAAAAACCAACAAACACTGGGTACATCTGTACACCACAGCCGCAAAAGAGTACGATGACCTTACCGTATTGCAGGAGTTTGCGCTGGCAGGTGAAGCAACCACTGAAGAAGTTGATGAACAGTATGAAAAAGTGCTGGCGCTGATAGATGACCTTGAACTGCAAGCCACCCTAAATGAGCCCGAAGACCAGCTAAATGCCATTCTTACCATTAATGCCGGCGCCGGCGGTACAGAAAGTTGCGACTGGGCTTCTATGCTCATGCGCATGTATGTGATGTGGGGCGAAAAAAACGGGTTTAAAGTGCGCGAGTTAGACCTACAAGAGGGCGATGTTGCCGGTATTAAATCGGTTTCGCTCGAATTTGAAGGCGAGTTTGCTTATGGTTACTTAAAAGGCGAAAGTGGCGTACACAGGTTAGTGCGCATTTCGCCCTTCGATTCAAACAGCAAAAGACATACATCTTTTGCCTCGGCATTTGTTTACCCCATGGTAGACGATACCATTGACATAGAAATAAACGCCTCCGATTTAGAGTGGGATACTTTTAGAGCAAGTGGTGCCGGTGGGCAAAATGTAAATAAAGTAGAAACTGCTGTACGTGTACGCCACCTGCCATCGGGCATAGTAGTGGAGTGCCAAGTGCATCGCTCGCAGCCGCAAAACCGCGAAACAGCTTTGCAAATGCTCAAATCTCGTTTATATGAACAAGAACTGCAACGAAAAAACGAGGAAAAAGCTAAGGTAGAAAGTGGCAAGCGCAAAATTGAGTGGGGCAGCCAAGTTCGCAATTACGTACTGCATCCTTACAAACTCATAAAAGACCTGCGCACAGGCGTAGAAACCGGCAACATACAGCCCGTTTTAGACGGCGAGCTTACCCCATTCATTAAAGCTATGATGGTGTATGGCAAACATGGCAAACCCGAAATGGAATAATACTTAAAACTATTCCTCAGCCGTTTTAATAAATTGTTTGCTAAAAAACCTTAGGCTGATTAACACAGAAAAACCCCCGACCGCATTTGAGGCAGACGGAGGTTTTCTTTGCAAACAACAAATACTGCAATACTACAAACCACCGCCCACAGAGCTAATCATTCTAATATCTGTATCGGGCGTTTTTCCGGGTTTGCTGATGACGTAAGCGCTGGGGTACTTTCGTTTCAGGTATTTATCCACATCTTGTACGGTTACACTGCCATCTCCGTTAATATCTAATCCTATATTTAAACGGTAGCTATCAGAAGGTTTGGCATACAACGTATAACAAAAATCCTCGCCCAATGCCTTAGGATACAAGATAGACAGGTACAAATCGGTAAGTGTTTCAAACGGGCGATACTGCTGTTGTTTAGCATTAAGATACTGATACACATAGTCTAATTGTTCTACATGGCTCAGGTTTTTCAGTTGTCGGGTAGTAATACCAAAATCTCGGGCGGTGGCAGGCATAAACTGAATGAGCCCGGTAGCGCCGCTGCCCCTGAAATTACTTACAGAGGCATCAAACTTAGACTCTGAGTGCATAACCGCCATTAACCACTCCGCCGGAATGTTTAATTTGCGGCTCACTTGGCGCACTTTATGCTCAAACCCCTCAAGGTCATACACAAAAGCGCTTGCTTGGTCTAATAGGTAGAGCCGTTTACCTATATCGGTTACAGCTTTGGTGGTGGCAGCAGAAAAACCGCCTGCAATGCGATAAACCATGGCATTGCATACCAATACTACGGCTAAAGCCAGCGCCAGTATTTTGTAGCTGACTGTAACAGTGCGTTGGTTAATGGTTAGTAACTTGGTCATAACTTGGTCGTTTTAGGGTTAAAGTAATTGGGTGCTTTAATTACCAACAAAGTTAGCAAAATGTTCCGAATTTACTAATTTTTTTTGCAAAAAAAATTAGTCGTTTTTTTACCGTCATTTTACAAGATTATTTTCACCAAACTCAACCTTTTTTACCCTATCTTTGTGTTCACAAGGTTACTGTTTTACAAAAATGCTCAAACAAGTGCAAAACATAGTTGCCATTACAATGGCAGTGTTAATACTGGCAGCTTCTGTGGGTTTGCCTGTAAATGAGCATATTTGCCTAAGCAGCAATTTTTATGAGCTTTCTTTTCTGCCCATAGAAAAATGCGCCAACAAACCGGTGGTAAAACATGCCTGCTGCACCAAAGGCATAAGCAGCGCTTGTGGAGCCCCCAGCCAAACATTGGCGGTAAGCAAGGCACAAAATCCTTGTTGCAGCTATGAGTCTAAGTACATAGCATTTCGGGCAGATTTGTTTTCGCCCCAATCGGGCTCTACACAAATACAATCGGCTTTTAGCTTAACGTTTCCGGCATTAGCGGCGGTTTTGCCGTTTTTTGTGCTGCAACCATCGGGCGCAAAATTTGAAGCAGATTACCTCATTCCACCTCCCCCACTCCTTCCTGCATGGGGCAACGCGGCTTGCGCCCTGTTGCAGGTTTTTATTTGTTAGGTTTTGGAAAATGATGTTTTACCGGCTGTTTGGCAATAAACAGACCGGGCAACTTTATTGTACCCTTTCAATTTCCCTTTGCGGATATTCACTTACCTAACAAATAATTTAAAATGAAATCTCATTCTAAACATAGTTTACCGTCCGTATTGTGGTTATGCTTGTGTATAATGGCAACCACCGGCAACATGTACGCACAAAACCAAATCAGAGGCAAAGTTATTGCCGATAATAACGAGGTAGTAGTAGGCGCTAACGTTTACTGGCTGGGCGCTGCCACCGGCACTACTACTGATATAGAAGGCAATTTTACCCTTACCCGGCATCCCGACCAAAACATACTGATTGCCAGTTTTGTAGGCTATAACAATGATACCATTGCGCTTGCCCCTGCGCAGCAAGAAGTGTTGTTTGCCCTTAGCAGTGGATTAGCGCTGCAACAGGTAAACATTACCGATAAAGTGGGCAGCACTTTTATATCGGGGTTAAAAACCATAAAAACCGAAATGATTACGGTTAATGAACTGCGCAAAGCTGCCTGCTGCAATTTATCTGAAAGTTTTCAAACCAATACCTCCGTAGAGGTGGGCGAAGCTGATGCCGTTAGCGGCGCTAAAAATGTGCGCATGTTAGGCTTAGACGGCGCTTATGTGCAAATGCTTACCGAGGGCATACCCACCCTGCGCGGATTAGCCGTTACCTACGGCTTGCAGTACATACCCGGTCCGTGGCTCGATGCCATAGCCATTACCAAAGGCAGCGGCTCTGTTACCAATGGGTATGAACCCATAACCGGGCAAATAAACGTAGAGTACCAAAAACCCGAAAAATCTGACCGGCTTTATTTTAATGCCTACGCTAATCACATGGGCAGGTTAGAAGGCAACTTAAACCTTGCCCACCGACTCAACGACCGGTGGAGCACTTTGGCGCTGCTGCATGTTTCGGGCTTGCAAAACGATATTGACCATAACAAGGACTCGTTTTTAGACCTGCCTAAATATACCCTCTTTACCGGTATCCAGCGCTGGACATATCATGGCAAAAACATGGAATCTATGTTTGGGGTAAAAATGCTCACCGAAGACCGTACCGGCGGGCAACTTTCGTTTAACCCCAAAGCGCCTCTTTCAATAGCCAACGGGTATGGTATAGGGATAAACACCCAAAGAGTAGAGGCTTTTGCCAAAACGGGTTTCTTTTTGCCCAAACCCAATACCAGTATAGGCACTATGGTATCGGGCATTTACCACCGTCAAGAGGCGTTTTTCGGGCTTAAAACCTATTCTGGTATCCAAAAAAATCTGTATTTAAACTTGCTTTACCAAACTTATTTAGGCACTACTAACCACCAGATTACCACCGGTGCAAGTTTTATGCACGATGACTACAACGAAACCTACAACAACACTCCTTATGTGCGTACCGAAAACGTGCCGGGCATTTTTGCAGAATATACCTACAGCCATGCCAATAAACTGAGTTTGGTATCGGGCATTAGGGCAGATTACCACAACCTTTACGGTTTTATGCTCAACCCCCGTTTGCACTGGCGTTATAACCCTACTGACCATGCCACTTTGCGGGCATCAGTAGGGCGCGGATTTAGGGTTGCTAATGTTTTTGCCCAAAATATGGGTATTTTTGCTTCTGCCCGAGAGCTGGATATTCAGGAAAACCTTAACCCCGAAATAGCATGGAACTACGGCATAAACTTTACCCAAGAACTTCATTTTTTTGACCGCAAGGGCTACCTAACTATAGACCTATACCGAACCGATTTTGTAAATCAGGTAATTGCCGATGCCTACTCTACCGGCAACCTGTTGCAAGTGTATAACCTAAACGGTAAATCTTTTGCCAATAGTTTTCAAATTGAAGCCACCCACGAAATTCTTAAAAAGGTGGACATAAAATTGTCATACAAATTTGACGATGCACGCGCTACCTATAATGGTGTTTTGCTCCAAATGCCCATGCAATCGCAGCACAAGGCTCTGTTCAACATTGCCTACGAAACCCTTAACCGCCACTGGAAATTTGATTTTACCACCCAATGGCATGGTGCCCGATACCTCTATAATACCCGATTAGACAACGGTATTCAAAACCTTACACCCGAAAAATCGCCCGATTATTTCATTTTCCATGCACAAATTACCTACATATTCCGCAATTTTGAGTGGTACGTGGGCGGCGAAAACCTAAGTGGCTTTACACAGCACCACCCCATTTTAAACCACCACCAACCCTTTGGCGACCAGTTTGATGCCACCAATGTTTGGGGTCCTATTGTGGGGCGTATGTTTTACTCCGGTATCCGGTTCAAAATTCCTTATCCTGTTAACTAATATCACGTCCGTTTTTTACACCGTTTTGCAGAGAACCACCTTAACTACTCCATTCATTTAACCTTTTCCTAATTACTAAGTCAAATAATTATCAAACCATAAACAAACATTCACCAAAAATGAAAGCAACTAAGTATTTTTTTCTTGTAGCATTAATGGCTGTAGCCATTTTACTTAGCGCTGGCGTACAGCCTGCACAAGCACAAACCGCAAAAAGCAAAGGTTCAGAAGAAGTAACCATTACTACCTCAGCATTATGTGGCATGTGTAAAACCCGATTAGAAACTGCCATTTACAACACCAAAGGGGTAAAAGCCGTAAATTTAGACCTTGACTCCAAGGCGCTAACCGTTAAATATAACCCTAAAAAGGTATCTGCCGACAAGCTACGCACCGTAGTAAGCAATACCGGATACCGTGCTGATGATGTACCTGCTAATGAAATTGCCTTTAATAAACTGCCCAATTGCTGCAAGTCTGCCGGTGCATGTAGTAAAACAGAGAGCAGTTGCGGCGATAAACACTAAAACAATGCGGCAAATAACCTGCTAATAGGCAAACTCCATGCTACTAAAACAAAACATCGGGTATTTACCATTTTCCGGTAAATTGCCCGATGTTTTGTTTTTATAGTTCGCCCTACAAGTTTTGTTGATAGTGTCTGTTTTAACACCAAGGTAATGATAGCGTTTTACTCTTTTGAGTAGTAGTATAGAAAACCGTATTAGTGAGTTTATGGCAGGTATGTTAGTTACATACCGTTTTGGTGTTTGTTCTGGTTAATCTACACTGGCATCAAAATCGTCGTCATCATCATCGTCTGAATGAGCGCTTACCCCAATCTGGGCAAACATAGCTTCTCTTACTTTGTGCTCCAGCACTTCCAGCAGTTCGGGGTTATCTTTAAGGAATGTTTTTACGTTATCGCGTCCCTGACCAATTTTGTTGCCATCATAACTATACCACGAACCACTTTTTTGAATAATGTCTAATTCTGTAGCGTAGTCAATAATTTCACCTAATTTAGAAACGCCTTCGCCGTAAATAATGTCAAACTCGGTACTGCGGAAAGGAGGAGCCATTTTGTTTTTTACCACTTTTACCTTGGTGCGGTTGCCCACTACATCGTTGCCCACTTTTATTTGCCCAATTCGGCGAATATCAAGGCGAACCGAAGAATAAAATTTAAGAGCGTTACCGCCGGTAGTGGTTTCGGGGCTGCCAAACATTACACCTATCTTATCCCGAAGCTGGTTTATGAAAACGCAGGTACAGCCGGTTTTGCTAATGGTAGCGGTAAGCTTGCGCAATGCCTGCGACATTAACCTTGCCTGCAAACCCATTTTTGATTCGCCCATATCGCCTTCCAACTCGCCGCGCGGCACTAAGGCAGCCACTGAGTCAATTACCACAATATCTAAAGCGCCGGAGCGAATGAGGTGGTCTGCAATTTCAAGAGCTTGCTCCCCATTATCGGGCTGTGAGATGAGCAAGTTACTCACGTCCACGCCCAATTTTTCGGCATAACTTTTATCAAATGCGTGTTCGGCATCAATAAATGCGGCAATGCCGCCTTGTTTGTGCACTTCAGCAATGGCGTGTATAGCCAGTGTGGTTTTGCCCGATGATTCAGGACCATAAATTTCAATAATTCTGCCGCGCGGGTAGCCGCCTATGCCCAGAGCTATATCTAAGCCAAGCGAACCGGTAGGTATTACATCGGCTTTAACTACTTGTTTGTCGCCAAGTTTCATTACTGTGCCTTTACCAAACATTTTGTCGAGTTTGGCTACGGTCATTAGCAGCGCCTTTTCTTTATCTGAGCCAGATTGTTGGGTTGCCATGTTTATTGTTTTTAGGTGGTTTTAAGATTTGATTTTTGTTATTTAATTTATTTGTTTTGTATTAATGATAAAAAACCGATAATGTTTAACACAGGATAATTAACCCTACTTCTTTTATCGGGCAAGCCACATAAACAACCCAAAAACCGCAATATTTACCACCAGCACCATGATGTGTAAGGTGTAATCGGGCATTAGCAGTTCGTTGCCAATGTATTTATCGGTTTCTTCGGCAATTCGGGCGGCAATTCGGGTTTCGTTTTCGGGCGTAATGCCTTCGTTTTTGGTTGCTCGTTCTACAATTTCGCCAATGGGCACCATATTTTTCAAAAATTTCAACACGGCTCTGAAAACAAAAGGCATGTTATCTAATTTGTCAAAAAAGCGCCCGATGAGTTTTCCGCCTCCACCTACTACTGAACCCGATAGTTTATTGCGGTCTAAAAAATCGGCAAGGCGGTTTACGGTATAGGCATAAAAGTAATCTTTATTTTGCACATAAGCAAAGTGAATTACTTTTTGAATGGCAAACTTATATGCCACCACTGCATAACCCACCGGAAATACCACCCAAAACAAAACTATGGCGGCTATTTTAGCTGCGCAGAAAGAGGTTTGTGCAGTAGCACACAAGTTGGGCAGCCAAAAAAACAGCGCTATGTTGAGTGCTAACCCTGCCACTGCCCAAAAAACAAGGCGACTGATGCCTAACCAAGAGGCTTGGGCGGCAAATTTGAGCAGAGAAGCTAAGGAGGGCATAGCAAAAATGGGTTTGGGTGCGGTTTAGTTAGGGTTTTGTTTGTAGGGGTAAGAGCAAACAAATTGGTGTTGGTCATTAAATGTCAATTCGGGCGTATTTGGCGTGTTTTTCAATAAACTCTCGGCGGGGCTCCACGTCGTCGCCCATAAGCATTGAGAAAATGCGGTCGGCTTCGGCAGCACTGTCAATGGTAACTTGCTTGAGTATGCGTTTATCGGGGTTCATGGTGGTTTCCCACAGTTGTTCGGCATTCATTTCGCCCAAACCTTTGTATCGTTGCACATTTACCACGCGGTTAGGGTCGTCGTTTCCGGCAAGTTCTTTAATGGCGGCATCGCGTTGGTCGTCTGTCCAGCAGTAAACAGATTTATTGCCCCTTTTAACCAAATAAAGCGGCGGCGTGGCAATATAGATATACCCTCGCTCAATGAGGTCTTTCATTTGGCGGAAAAAGAAGGTAAGTATGAGGGTGGTAATGTGGCTGCCGTCCACGTCGGCATCGCACATAATCACTATTTTATGGTAGCGCAGTTTATCTATGTTCAGTTCTTTATTTTCTTTTTGGAACACGCCCAGCGCTTGGTATATATTCTTTATTTCTTCGTTATCATAAATTTTGTATTCCATGGCTTTTTCCACGTTCAGAATTTTACCTCTGAGTGGCATAATAGCTTGGAAGGCGCGGTTTCTGCCCTGTTTGGCAGTACCGCCTGCCGAGTCGCCCTCTACCAAAAACAGTTCGCTGCTTTCGGGGTCTTTGTTAGAGCAGTCGGCAAGTTTACCGGGCAAACCGCTGCCGGTAAGGGCGGTTTTTCGCTGCACCAATTCGCGGGCTTTTCGGGCAGCATTTCGGGCGGTGGCGGCAAGCACCACTTTTTCAATGATGGTTTTAGCTTGTCGGGGGTTTTCTTCTAAAAAAGACACTAATTTATCGCCCACTACCCCTTCTACAATACCGGCTACTTCAGAGTTGCCCAGTTTGGTTTTGGTTTGCCCTTCAAACTGTGGTTCGGGCACTTTAATAGAGATGAGTGCGGTAAGCCCTTCGCGGAAGTCATCGCCGGTTATTTCTACCTTTACCTTACTGAACAGTCCGTTTTTTTCGGCATAGTTTTTAAAGGTTCGGGTAAGTGCGCGCCTAAAACCCGATACGTGTGTACCGCCTTCTATGGTGTTAATGTTGTTTACGTAAGAGTGTACGTTTTCGTTGTAGGTAGAATTGTACTGCAAAGCCACTTCCACCGATACCATATCTCGCTCACCTTCCATATAAATAGGTGTATCAATGAGTGGGGTACGGTTGGCATCGAGGTATTTTACAAATTCTGACAAGCCGCCTTCGGAGTGAAACACTTCGGAGGGGTAATTGCCTTTGTCGTCTTTTTCGCGGCGGTCGGTAAGGGTAATGCGTATGCCCCGGTTCAAAAATGCCAGTTCGCGAAGGCGTGAGGCAAGTGTATCGTAGTTGTAAACGAGGGTGGTAAAAATTTGGTAATCGGGCTTAAAGGTAGTAGTAGTACCGGTTCGGGTGCTATTGCCTATTTGTTTTACGGCATATTGGGGGTTACCCCTTTCGTATTCCTGAACAAACAAACCGCCATCGCGCTCTACCTCTACTTTCAGATATTCTGACAGGGCATTTACGCACGAAACGCCTACGCCATGCAAACCGCCCGATACTTTATAGGTATTTTTATCAAACTTACCGCCGGCGTGCAACACGGTCATTACCACCTCTAAGGCAGAGCGCCCCTCAGTAGAGTGAATGGCTACGGGTATGCCCCGCCCATCATCTTGTACGGTTACGGAGTTGTCTTCGTTTATGGTAACAAATATATTTTGGCAGTAACCGGCAAGCGCTTCATCTATAGAGTTGTCAACCACTTCATAAACTAAGTGGTGCAGCCCCTTAAAGCCTATATCGCCAATGTACATTGCCGGTCGTTTCCTTACCGCCTCCAATCCTTCCAGCACCTGAATACTGTCGGCACCATAATTATTTTGCATAAAAACTTGTTTTTGGGGTTAAGCTTTTTGTAAACGGATATTTGGCGTAAAGTTACAAAAAAATGCGGGTTTTATGTTTTTATTGGCTGTTGAATTAAACCGGCAACCTTTTGTAAACCCGATGATTGTGAAAATAGTTCGCAAAATTACCACTATTTTTTGCAATTGCAACTTTTGTTAGCAAAAAACACAAATTCCTTAAACTTTTTGTAGCTACTTAGGTGCTGCCCACCCTGCAAGTTCATGGCGTATTTGCAGGGTAATTGATAAGATTTAGGGCAGCAATTAGTACACGGATAACACAGATGCGGCTGATTGGCACCAATGATGTACTGCCCATCATGCAGGCTCATGGCGTATTTGCAGGGTAATTGGTAAGATTTTACGCCAAGAACACCAAGTATTTGCGAGCTTTGTGCTGACCCTTGCGGTTAAAAAAAAGAATTTGGTTAAGACTAAAACGCAGGGTAGGTAGTTGCGGCGCTGCAATGTTTGAACTTGACAAACCCATAAGTCCTTTTTTGGGGTATTGAGGGAGGTAATAAATTTTTCGCAAAAAAAGAGGTAAAATGCCCAATTTGGGCTAAGCAAGAAAAACTAAAACAGCCAAAAACATATAAATACCTTTGCCCAAAATACCTATGGCATATAAAGCTATCTAAAACCTTGCCCAAAAGCAAGACGCAATTTTATTGCCCCCCAAAAATATGACTTTAACATGACATCTCATTTGCTGCTATTACCAATATGGTAGTTACTTTTGCGTGTAAATGATTAAACACTCCATACTTCAAACCATTAAAGAAGCCGAGCAGCGCAAACAAAAAACCTTGTTTTTGTTTAGCAGACGGTTAGACATGCTCCCGCCCGAAATAGGGCGGCTGGAGCATTTGGAGCATTTAGTACTGAGCGAAAACCACCTTACCTCATTGCCTCCGCAAATAAGTGAGCTCAAAAATTTGCGCACGCTTAACCTATCGGGCAATAACCTTATGCAAATACCAGACAGTATTTGCAACTTAACCCAATTGGAAGAGTTAGACCTGTCTAAAAATCAGCTCAAACACCTGTGTCCTCAGATAGGCGCTTTGCAAAATCTGAAAAAACTACATCTCCGACAAAATCAGTTAATCACCTTTTCCGATAACCTATCAAAACTTAGCGCATTAAACCTGCTCGATATTAGCAGCAACGGGTTAGAAATGCTACCGAGTGTTGTTTGCAACTTACCCCAATTGCAAACCCTGCTTTTGGCAGAGAACCAACTTTGTGGTTTGCCCGCCGCTATTTCTTTGCTCAGAAAATTACAATTTTTAGATTTAAGCCATAATTGTTTTACCCAATTTCCGGCAGCCCTTACCCTATTAAACATGTTAGTATCGCTTGATGTATCGGGCAATCAACTGAGTACATTACCTGCTGCCATTGAACATTTATCGGGCTTACAAACTTTATCAGCATTTGATAATCAGTTAAGTAGCCTGCCGGAGCAAATAGGTGAATTAACCCGATTGAGGGAGCTTGATGTATCAAACAATCAACTGTATTGTTTACCGCATACTATGGCGCGCTTGTTTCAATTGGCAGAAATAGGATTGGAAAAAAACCCGCTCCGTAGCCCCTATGATAAACTTTCAAAAATGGGCTTTTACGCAATAGCCCTTTATATGCGGCAGGGCATAAATATATCGGAGCATGTCCACATATGGCAAACCGAAATAGAGGCTACTGCTGCCTTACAAACTGCGCTTACACAATACCTGAGTTATTTTAACCGGTTTGCACAAAACGCCGGTTTTCCTGATGTGCGTTTAGAAACGTTTGGCACATTGCCCAACACCTTGCGCATAGAGCTGTATTGCCGCAAAGTAATGGAGGCAGAGCCCGCCAAACAACTCTTGCAGTTATTTTTGCAGCCCTTATTGCCCAAATCAAGCAATGGTTCAGAAAAAAATGCCTCGCCTGAACTATCAGAACAAAATGCCAAAGAATGGCAGGCACAAGTAAAATGGGCACTTGGTAATCTTAGGCTTTATGGTATAGAAAAGCCTGCCCTGAACAAAATACTACGGCAACTGAACAAACAACTGCTTCCACCGCATGTAGCCGTTACCCAACAGGCAATGCCGGGTGTTGCCCAACAAATACACGCTGCCTCTATTTAGGCAAAACTGTCATGCATTTACAACCCATTAGCAGTGCCACAGCATTATTTATGTATGATTTAAAGTAAACTTTTTTTAAAAGGTTTGTTCATTTCGTTTGTATTTGTTTTCTTTGCACCAACTTTTTACCAATCAGCGCCATTAACCCTGCGGGCATGCCCTTATTATGGTAGCGGCACACACTGCCACAAGTTGCTCACCACAACTCCGGCAACTATTTATTTAAGGCTGAAGCAGAAAACATGTTGCCATTATGGCGCTAACACCCAAACAAAAACATCGCTTTTTTTATGGAGGAAAATCCGGTTAAGCTAACCCCCGAAGAACGAAACCGTATAATAGAAGAGGTATTTTTGCCTTATATTGACGATTTAGAGCGCTTTCTTTTCCGCCTTACCAATAACAACCCCGAAGCAACCGATGATTTGGTGCAAGAAACCTTTTTACGGGTGATCAAATCTGTTGAAACTTTTAAAGAGGGAACTAATGCCAAAGCATGGTTGTTTATGATAGGGAAGAACGTATTCATAAACAAGTACCGGAAAGACAAAAAAATGCCTATTGATGGCGATACCGAAACGGTTAAAAAGCACCCACATACAACAGATGAAAAACTAAGCCGAGGTATTGATTTTACAGAAGCCCCCTACGACAGTATGATGAGCGATGAAGTAGTAGCCGCATTAAATAAATTAAAACCTAAGTACAGGGATATTCTGCTACTGTTTTTAGAGGGTTTTAAATATGCCGAAATTGCAGTAATAGAAAAAATTCCCGAAGGTACAGTACGCTCCAGGCTACACAGATCAAGAGAACAAATGCAGCAGTTTTTAACGCATTATGCTGCTAAAATGGGCTATAATACAGATGATGCAGGCGGTATTAATGATGCTGGTAAGGAAGACGCTGAATAGTGCAGCATTTAAACCCTATTATATGGCCGGTGCAAAACCTACCAAAAAGGTAAAAAGCTCAATTTTTTAAAAAAATCCCCTCAAAGCATACAATTCTCAGCAACTTTTTGCAATTTTGTTTGTCAAAAAGACGTACTAATCTAAAGCTAAACCAAAAACCCAAAAACAGACAAATAAACACCTAAAAACGAAGTAACATGAAATCTAAAATAGAAAATCCTGCCGACGGGAAAAGTAGTGTAAACCCGCAGGAAACCGGCGGCAATAACCTTAAAGAAGCCAAATACCTGCCCAATCAGGTTAAAACCAACCATAGATCAGGCACACAAATGGCACACCGAAATCAGGCAGCCAATTTGAAAGAATTTTTAAATAATAAACTCCCCCAGAAAAAAGCATCAGAGTCTTTAATTTCGTCTATTAAAGACAAGTTAAAATCGTTTCACGACTAACTCCGAGTCGCATTTTTTCTGCTCCGCTGCACAAGTTGCTTTAGCTGTATATAGTATAAATTACACTACAAGCACCGTTGTTTAGCGCAGTATTTAACCCCAAATAACCGCACCCCCAACTATAGCCATGCACTTAAACGAACTTAAGCAACAAGTGGCAGAGGGAAAATTTCATGCCATTGCTAAGGCAATTTCTTTGGTAGAAAACGAGGGTGCCGGTTACGACAGGTTTTTACAAAATATTACCCCCAATCCTGTTACTCCGGTAATAGGTGTTACGGGTCCACCCGGAGCAGGCAAAAGCTCCTTGGTAAATGCATTAGTAGGCGCTATGCTTAACCAAAAAGCGTCTATTGCCATTATTGCCATAGACCCTACTTCGCCTTTTAATTACGGCGCTTTGCTGGGCGACCGCATAAGACTAAACGAGTACTTCAACAATCCGGCTATATACATCAGATCTGTTGCCACCAGAGGCTCATTGGGTGGGCTGTCCGATAAAATTATAGAAATTATTGACGTAGTGCGAAGCGCCCCATTTGAGTATATTTTTGTGGAAACAGTAGGCGTTGGTCAGTCGGAAGTAGAAATAGCAGGGCTGGCAGATACTACGGTAGTGGTGATGGTACCCGAAGCAGGCGATGAAATTCAGACTATGAAATCGGGCATTATGGAAATAGCCGATATTTTTGTGGTTAATAAAGCCGACCGTCAAAATGCCGATACCTTTGCCCGAAACCTTAGCAAAATGCTGCACGAAAAACCTGCCGTCAACTGGAATGTGCCGGTCATAAAAACAATAGCCAACAAAAACGAAGGGGTGGAAGAACTCCTGCGGCAAATTCTGCTGCACAACCAACACAAACAGCACAACGCTAAAAGAACATTTTTGCTGGCACAAAAAGCGCTGCAACTTATTCAAAAATGCCGGCTAAAAGATATTAACCACCGCCGGCTTGCCCTTATTATTGATAAACAACTACAAGAAAATGAGCAGTTTAACTTGTATAATTTTGTGAAGTCTTTTTGCAGTTGAACGCAAACCCGCTATTCTAAACAAATAAGGCAGCAAGTTGAATAGGGTACATGCATTATGCCAATTTAACCGGTAAATGCCTGCAAGTTTTGACCCTATGGGGCAACATAAATCGCCTCTTAACAGAACAGATAATTGATTGCAAAATAACCCTATTACCCCTTGTTAGCAGGTAAAACAGCGCCTTAACCCCATTGGCAACATAAATTTTACCAAATTTTAACTCCACACACATCTCTACACCTGTTTTTTGCGTTATTTTGCCATAAATTATTCATCTTTACCGGCTTTACATTGGTTATTAATGATAAAGCCCTATCTTTGTAATAACAAAAACCGTTAATTATGCATGCGCTTTTATTGTTTTCGCTTCCGGGTGGCGGAGAAATGATTTTAATTGTACTGGTTATTTTACTCTTGTTTGGCGGTAAAAAAATACCCGAACTTGCCCGAGGTTTAGGTAGAGGCATACGAGAGTTTAATCAGGCTAAATCTTCTATTCAACAAGAATTGGAAGAAGGCATAGAAGAGGAAAATTCTACTACGGCTAATCGTATCCGAAAAACCGGACAACCTGTAAAAGAGTAACCTTACTCTTTATTTTGCTTATTGTAAGCAACAAAACGCCACCGGTTAAATTGGTTACACTTTAATTGGGTGTGCGAGTTTTGCTGTATAACCCATACCTAAACTCTCTACCAATGCCCAAAATTTTTTAATTTTGTTGAAAAACATTTTTTATCATGAAAAAAAATACTCCTGCTGTTCATACCCGTTTATGGGCTGCCTTAGTTTTGCTGCTGGCATTTACCATTAGTATGCCCGCACAAGCACAACTTGCCATAGGCACAAAAGCCCCCGAAATTAACTTGCGCGATAATCTTGGCAACTACCAAAAACTCAGCTCATTAAGAGGTTATTGGACTATTTTGCACTTTTGGTCATCACAGAGCCCTGCCTCCAGAACTGCCGCCCCCAACCTGACGCATATATACAACCGTTTTCAGAATACCCTTTTTAAGGAAGGCATGAGAGGTATAAAAATAATGACGGTTTCTTTAGACGAAAACAGCCAAGAATGGACTACGGCAATAAAAATAGATAATTTACCCGGCACACACCATGTTCAAGATTTTTATACTACCGCTGCAAACCAATATCAGGTTACCGGATTTCCTTTTTCCTACCTCATTGACCCCGAAGGCAACATAAGATTAGCAAATGCAGACTTCCAAACTATGGATTTTCTCATTTCGCAAAACATAGGAGTGGTTAACCAAACCAATACCGCACCAAGCTACTTTACCACCCAAGCCTCTACCCAACAAGTAGCTTCTATAAGGGGCAATGCTGCTGTTTTAACCCGCTCTGTTGATAACCTGCCCGTTAATTACTTCACTACCAATACTACTACGGCAGCGCCTGCCGCACCACAAGGCACTTCGTATAAAATACAAGTGGGCGCATACCGAAAGGTAAACATGGCTGAATTTAACACGCTTGCAGCCATTGGCAGCCCAACTCCCGAACAGGCAGCCGGCTCCGATATTACCCGTGTAATGATTGGTAATTTTGACAACCTAACCACCGCAATTAACGCCTTACGCAGTGTGCAGGCTAATCCCCGCTTTGCAGATGCTTTTTTGGTAGAATATAAAAACAATGCCCGAGTGCGCGTATTAGGTAAAGCCGAAGTGCAAGCCGCCGCCACTCCTGCTGCTACTGCGCCACAAGCGCAGGCACAGCCCACTACCGCCGGAGCAGCCACCAATCCTTATATTGCCACAGGCGCTCAAGATGTAGCTGTTGTTCGCAGTCCGGTAGTAACTTCGCAAAACACATCGGGCAATAATACCCTACCCGATAAAATATCTTTTGTTACTACGCCTGTTGCCCCGCCACCTGCTGTTTCATCGGGTAATAACCCTTACGCTACTGTAACTTATGATGCAGACAGAAATACAAATCAAAACCAAAGTCAAAGTCAAGGTCAAAGTGCAGACAAAAATGTGCGGTCGCCCTCTGTTAATGTAGCTAATACCAATACACAGCCTCCTAAAACAACCACACAAACGCCGCCACAACAGCAGAATAACACCGGTAATACAACCACCAAACCTGCTGCCGGTACGCAAAGTGATACCCGTTTTAACAACAGTACCACCTCTAACAACACAGCCGCACCGCAAAACCAATCAACCTTACCTGCAAATAACCCCAGCCGACCCGTTGCCCAACCTCAACAACAGGGCGCCCAACCACAGCAAACCACCACACAGCAGCAACCCAAAACTACTCCGGCTACACAACCCGCACAGCAGCAACCCCAAGCTGCCCCCGTTACTCAACCTGCACAAACAACTCAGCCTGCCAATACCGCAAAACCCTTAGACCAAAATCAGTTAGACAAACAAATAGACAGCTACCTCCAAAATTATGATTACTCACAATTAGAAGGTACAAAATCTAAAAGACTCAAAAACAAAAATAAACGCGACAAGCGCAAGTAAACAGCCAACCTGCCTAAACATACAACAACTTAGGCTTGCACCATTGGCCTTGCAATGTTTTTTTGCTGAGAGGGAATAAATCCACCAAAACACGGGTTTATTCCCTTTTTAGTTTTGGCTTTTTTAACTTACTTTTGCCCTCTAAAAATGCATCATCATGACAAATTCTGAACTACTTGGCATAGGTTCAAGGGTAAAACATACCCAGTATGGCGTGGGAGTAATAACCAAAGTAGCTCCTACTAATTACCAAATTACGTTTATACAATACGGCAATGTAGAACTGCCCATTACTGCCCAGTTAGAGGTAATAGAAGCTGTGCAGCCGCCCAAAGATACCGTTACCCTACGCGACGTGGAACGTTTATTGAGCAGTTTATTGGAAAAATGGGGCGGACTACAAGAAGTAGTAGAACTGGGCGAGCGCTGGAAAGGTGGTAAAATTATTATTCAGCCCGCCGATGAAGGTTTGCAAGCCAAAGAAATACCTATTGACGTGTTTTTTCACAAAATAGTGATGGCAAGAGACCGGCTCCGCGTTATGGAGCAGCAAATTAACGCCCACACGAAACTTTCTGATGAAGAAAAAGTTAATTTACAGCAATATATAACCCGCATTTACGGCTCGCTTACCACCTTTAACCTATTGTTTAAAAACAAAAATCACCAATTTAAAGGCTCTTCGGCAGACTAAAAAGAAACCCTTGCCGAATTGTGCCAATTGCCTTTGACTACGCTATTTTGTTTTAAAAACCATGCAGCAACCACCTCTGCCCTCATTTACCCTAAGCCAACTGGCGCTCAGAAACGGACAAGACCGAAGTGAAATATGGGTGGCTTACAAAGGGGTTATTTACGATGTTTCTAATAGCCGAATGTGGCGAAACGGACAACATTATGAACACTGGGCAGGACAAGACCTTACGCCCGAAATTGCTCATGCCCCGCATACCGACCAAGTTTTTGAACGATTTACCCCGGTGGGCATACTCGTTTAACGCCCTTATTAACCTACTCCCCTTTTGCCCGATGACTACTAAAAGAAAAACCCGAAGAAAACCCTCTACTAACCGCGCTAAATTGAATACCGCAAAGCAAAATTTTTTCCGCCTCATACTTGTTGCCGCATTTATTGGTTTGGCAGTAATGGCAGCGCTGCATTGGGATTTTGTAGAAGAAACCTGGTACGAAATTAAAGATATTATTGAAGAAACCTCGCAGCAAACAACCAATAACCCGCCTCCGCCTACCCCCCAGCCCACACCCAATCCGCCGCCGCCCAGCCCCAACCCTAATCCTAATCCGACACCCGGAACCACCCCAAAATCGGTAAAAATTGTTACATGGAATTTGTATAACATGGGCATTAGCAAAGATGACGACGAAGTGCGTTTTGCCGCCGAAGTACTCAAAAACTACGATATTGTAGCGCTGCAAGAAATTTCTACCACCCTAAACGGACCCCGCGCCATAGCCAAACTAAACGAAGAACTAAACCGCCGAGGCGCTAAATGGGACTATATTATCAGCGACCCTACATCGGGCGAGGGCTCTGAACGTTATACCTTTCTTTACAAAACCAAACACATTCAAGTGCGCGGCAGTGGCTGGTTGGCAAAAGACAGGGGTTTAGCCGATAAAATAGCCCGCGAGCCCTACTTAGCCCGATTTGACGTAGGTAAGAAACAACTGCTTTTAGCCAATTTTCATGCAGTACCCGTCAATAAAAACCCTGCTGCCGAAATTGTTCATTTAGTAGAACTACCAACACTGTACCCACAAGACAACCTCCTCATAATGGGCGATTTTAACCTGTCGGAAAAAAATGCCGCCTTTAACCAGCTAAAAGCTAAAGGCTACAAACCGGTACTGCAAAACCAAAAAACCAGCCTCAAAACCAAGCCCGATGCCAACGGCAACTACCTTGCTGCCGAGTACGACAACCTATTTTATAAAACCGGCACCCTCAACAACCTCAAAAGCGGTATTATTGATTTTGTGCCGCTGTGCAAAAACTTGTCCGAAGCACGCCAAATTTCTGACCACCTCCCCGTTTGGTGCGAAATATCGTGGCGGTAGGGGAGAGGCGGCAATAAATTTATTGTGCTTAATTTGCTTACCTTTGCAAAGCACAATTACCCCCTTATGGAAACCAATACGCTATCTGCCATACGGCAGCAGTTAGAGCAGTTAGAAAGTAACATGCTGGCAGAATCGGGAAAGAGGATTTTGGGCTTACCCAATTTACATGCCGAGCAAATACGGGCGGCAAAAAACCTTGTTCACTACATGGTATTGCGCAACCAAGACCTGCGCAATCTGCAAGATTTGCTGCACATAAACGGCTTATCTTCACTTGCCAGCTCCGAAAGCCACGTACACCGGCAGTTGCAGGCTATTATGGAAAGATTGGGCAAACACTATGATCCGCATGAGCTAAGTTCATGCACTTATGAGGCAAGCCACAGGTGGATAGAAACCAAAAGTTGCCACCTTTTTGGGTCGGAACAGAAGTGCGAGGTGCCCGCCATTATGGTTACATTTGATACCTCGTTTGCCAATAACTATGCCCTCATCAAAAACCTGCTGCAAAATGGCATGAACGTGGCACGCATTAACTGCGCCCACGATGACGAAACAACCTGGGCAAAAATGATTAACAAACTCAAAAAAGCCTGCTACCACACCAAATTAGATTGTAAAATTTACATGGATTTAGCCGGACCCAAACTGCGCACTCTGTTGCTAAACAAAGGCAAAGAAAAAGGCAAGGTTAAGGTAGAAGAGGGTCAGATAATATGGCTTGCCTACCACAACAACAGTTTTGAAAAAGATGATGTGGTTATTAGCCCCGGCGAGCCGGGCATATTGGAAACCCTCCAAAAAGGGGAACGCGTGTATATAGACGATGGCGTAATAAGAACGCAGGTGGAAAAGGTAAAAAAAGACCGCATCGGGATTAGAATTACCCGAATTTCATCGGAAAAAAAACAGATAAAAGCAGATAAGGGCATCAATTTTCCCGATTCGCAACTCAATATGCCTCCTCTTACCGAGTTTGACCGCCGGTGCCTGCCCTTTATTTGCGAACATGCCCATTTGGTAGGCTATTCGTTTGTAAAAACGGCTGCCGATGTAGCCTATTTGCGCACCCTGCTCAATGCCCAAACTCCTCAGCCTCCCAATATCATCATTAAAATAGAAACGCCCGAATCGGTTGTCAATTTGCCCGATTTGCTGTTGGAGGGTATGCAACAACCATTTTTTGGGGTAATGATTGCGCGGGGCGATTTGGCTGTGGAAATAGGTTTTGAACGTATGAGCGAAGTGCAGGAAGAAATACTGTGGATTTGCGAGGCAGCCCACGTACCGGTAATATGGGCTACGCAGGTGTTAGACAACCTGAACAAATCGGGCATTGCCACCCGTTCCGAAATTACCGATGCCACCCACGCCGCCCTTGCTGAGTGTATCATGATTAACAAAGGTGAGCATACCATAGAGGTAATTGAAACCCTGCGCGATATACTGCACCGCACCGCTGCACACCGCATAAAAAAGCGCTACACGTTTAGACCGCTCAGCATAGCCACAAAGTTTTTGGAAGCATAAAGCTCTACACACCATGCCGCCACAGTATGGTCTTGTTTTGCTCCTGCAATGATTAAACCAACAGAAAATGACATGTTTTACTGCCCAACATGTAGAAGTAGCTGTGTAAAGTACAACCTACATTACCATTCATTTTCAATAACCGGTTAGGCGCTTTTTACATAATTTATAAGCAACAACAGCATGTAATCCATTCTGCTTTAATGCGTTTTTGTACTCGCTGCATTACCACACATACACTTGGGTGTTGGAACAATTTGTTTGAAAGGGTATTAATGGAGGAGTTGATGGCAGAATATTTATTATTACAATAAATCAACATCTGATAAATGAAGTGTTTTAACCCCACGCCGAAAAGAGAACCGACTAAATAGGTAAAACAAAGACAGGCTTTTGGGGGGTAAAAAATGAATAGTTGAAAGCGTATTTAGCTAAATCGGGTGCATTACAGGGGGCGGATATATGCAAATAAATATATTATTATATTAGTTTTTTTATTTGCATATTTACGTTATAATACAAAGCATACTACCCAATAAACCATCGGGACATAAAAACGGGGTTTTATTTGGCTCAATTCATAAGAGATTACCCCCGCCAAACGTTACAAAATAGGCAAATAGCCATACCTTTGCAATAACTTTGCAATCAACCAATATATGCGTGCAGGTGGGTTAAGTTTGTTTGATAAACTGATATATTTTTTTAACCTCATAGCGGTTATAACCTTGCTATGCACCTACACAGCACCCTATATAAAGCCCGAAACGCTTTGGTTTCCGGCGGCGCTGGCATTAGGGTATCCGTACACGCTTATGCTAAACCTGCTGTTTACTGCCTACTGGGTATGGCGCAAAAAATGGCGGCAGTTTTTGTATATGGTTATAGTATTGGCGCTGGGTTATAATATGCTTGCCAAAACTTTTGCCTTTCAAACAGGCAGCAACCTGCCACCCACCCCACCTGCCGCCGGCACGCAGCAGGTAAAGGTAATGAGCTACAACGTGCGAAATTTTGATCTCTATAATTGGAAAGACAATATACCCGCCCGCGATAGGATGCTGAACCTGATACGCAAAGAAAATCCCGATATTATTTGCTTTCAGGAGTTTTATACCGAAGATAAGGGCGAGCTGCACAACGTAAAACTATTGGTAAACGAACTGGGTTATAAGTACTACCATTTTGAAAAAACGCTTACCCTAAGAGGTAAAGACCACTGGGGCGAAGCTATTTTTTCTAAATACCCCCTCCAAAACCCCGATAGAATAGTGTTTAGCAACTCTACCGGCAATATAGTGGCTTATGCCGATGCCGATATAAATGGTAAAACGGTGCGCATTTTTAATGCCCACCTACAGTCTTTTAAACTGGCAAATAAAGAGGTGCAACATATAAACGAAATATCGGGCGGCGGTGCCCCCGAAACCTTGGTATTTGGCATTTTAGCTAAACTGCGCAACGGCTTTGTAAAACGCAGCGCACAAGCCCGAATTTTGCAAGATTATATCCAAAAATCGCCATATCCGGTTATTGTATGCGGCGATTTTAATGATGTGCCGGCTTCTTATGCTTACCATACCATTTCTAAAAACCTGCACGATGCTTTCTTACTGGGCGATTTTGGGTTTGGTAATACCTACAATGGTTTACTGCCCACCCTGCGCATAGATTATATACTGCTAAGCAAACAATTTACCCCTTATGACTTTTATATTATCAATAAAAACTACTCCGACCACTACGCTGTGATATGCACCATAGAAATGCCAAAAAAATAACAACTAATGAAAATGCAAACAATGCTGCTTCATTTACCCCTATTTTTGACCACTCCGCTGTTTACCATGCAAAATTTACCTAAAACGCCTTTGCCAAAAACATACACTAAACTCCCCCCTTATTTGAGGATGGGCTGGGAAGAGCCGATTTGTCCTGCCCTACACGCTTTTTTTCTGAAAAAAACAGGCATTATCACCCTAAAAACGTACCCCAAAATCTTGAAAAACGGACAATATAAACTCCCCCCTTCTTTGAGGGGGGGCTGGGGGGCAGCACAAAAGCCGGCTCTGCTATTTTGGCAGTTGCTGTGCCGGGCGGCGGTAATCCTTGTTCTTTTGGGGTGGCACAACAAGGGGCAGGCGCAAACGTTCAGCGTTTCGCCTACTTCGGTAAACGTTAGCGCCGATGAGCGTTTTCAGATTACCTATTTGCTTGAAAATACCAAAATGTATGATTTTCAAGCGCCCGATTTGAGCGATTTTTACATAGTAGGTGGTCCAAACAAGTCGCAAACCACTCAGCTTGTAAACGGCAGCATGAGCAGCGCCGTAAGCGTTAGTTACATATTGCAGCCCAAAAAAGCGGGCAATTATACCATTCCACCTGCCACTGTAGTTATCGGAAAACGCCAAACCCTGCGCAGCGAGCGCGTAAGTGTGCGCGTATCAGCACCAAAACCACAGGCTAAAACACCGCCCGCCACTGCGCCTGCTCCTGCACGGGGGGGCAGCAACGCCGGCAACGATGATATGCAAGTATGGGTTAGCGCTTTTCCCGATACTACTAAGGTTTATGTGGGGCAGCAGGTTACCATTACCTACCGTCTTTATACCAATGTGGACATAGGTAACTACGGCATTAAAACGCAGCCGCCTTTTACCGGTTTTTGGGTACAGGATATTAGCCCCACCTACCAGCCCGCCGCCAGTACCGTTACCATTAAAAACAAAGAATACCGAACCGTAGAAATAAAAAAATACGCCCTGTTTCCGCAGCGTTCCGGCATTTTAGAAATAGAACCCCTTACTGCACAGGCTATTGCCCGAATACCCCAGCAGGGCGGCGGGTTTTGGGGCGGTTTTTTTTATGCCAATAAAGAAATAGAACTTGTTACCGACCCTATTAAAATAACCGTTTCAGACCTGCCCCCAAATGGTAAACCCGATAATTTTACCGGCGCAGTAGGACAGTACCAAATAGGCACTGCCATAAGCAACCCCAATGTGCAAACCAATGAATCGGTAAGCCTTAAAATTACCATTGCCGGAGCCGGAAATCCTAAAATGATTGACCTGCCTAAACCCAATTTTCCGCCCTCGTTAGATACCTTTGACCCATTAACTAACGAAGAAAGTTTTGTGCAAATGGATAAGGTAAACGGCAGAAAAACCTATGAATATACCCTTATACCTTCCGAAGCCGGACAAATCATTATTCCTGCCATTGCATTCAGCTATTTTGACCCCGAAACGCGCAGCTACCAAACCGCCTCCGCACAAACCATTACCCTAAACGTTAGGCAAGGTAAAGAAATACCCAAGGCTGCCGCCACTCCCACCCAACAACCCAAAACCTTAGCTCCCATTCAGCCTCAATTGCGTTTGTACCAAAAAGGCAGTTCTTTTTTTGGTACAACAATCTATTATGCCTTGCTTGCGCTGCCTTTATTGACTTTTGCAGCAGCATCTACCCTTATTGCCCGACAAAAACAACAGCAAACAGACCCCCTTGCCCTACGCCAAAAAATGGCACAAAAAGAAGCTGTTCAGCGTTTAGCGCTGGCTCAATCTCATTTACAACAAAACAACCGGCGCGCTTTTTATGATGAGGTTATCCGTACCGTATGGGCTTACCTCAGCCACCGCGTACATATTCCTGCCAGCCAGTTAGATAAAAACAATATAGCTGCCATACTTGCACAAAACGGCGTATCGTATGCCGGTATAGAACAATTGCTCAGCATAATTGCCTCCTGCGAAATTGCCCTGTTTGCCCCTGCTGCCGGCAGTGTGAACATGCACCAAATTTATCAAAATTCAGTGCAAGCCATTACCCAAGTAGAAAACGAACTGAATATGCATAAAGAACAAGTATAATGGCAACCGTTTTTATAAACAGCCCCCCAGTTAAACATATACCCATGCAAACACCGCTTTTACGCATATACTTACTTTGCCTGCTGCTAACGGCAAGTAGCTTGGCTTTTTCAGAGCCAACCCCCAAAGAAATACTACAGCAGGCAAACCAACAATACCAAGCCGGCAACTATAACCAAGCCATACAACTTTATGAGTCATTAACGGCGGCAGGTTGGCAATCGGCAAGTTTGTATCATAATATGGGCAATGCCTACTACCAACAAAAACAAACCGCCAACGCTATTTTGTACTATGAGCGAGCCTTACGCCTAAGACCAAACAATAAAAATACCCAAAACAACCTAAGTTTAGCCAAGAGCCAAATTACCCAACCTGCCGATGAGCTGCCCACATTGTTTTACCTTCGCTGGTGGCATTACCTGCTTGGTTTTATGCCGGCAGGGGGCTGGGCAGCGGGAGCGGTAGTATGCTTGTGGGTAGCGGCAGCATCGGGCATAGGGTTCATGCGCACAAATTTGGTAAGCCGTAAAAAAATCACCTTTGCTTTGGCAGTAACTTTTTTGGCGTTAGCCATTATTTTACACGCATTAGCATTTAACCGATACGACCTTGCTGCCAATACACACTATGCCATAGTAATGCAAGAAAACACCGCCGTCAGAAAAGGACCGTCGGATAGCAGCGATGAAGTAAACACCTTGTCGGCAGGGGTAAAAGTGCGTACCAATGAGCAAACAAACGGTTGGGCACGTATTACCCTGCCCGATAACAGAGAAGGCTGGGTAAACCTTAGCGCCTTAACTACCATTTGAAAAGTGAAAAATTATGAATTGCGAGATAACTACCAAGTACCCACTACTCAATACTATCTACCATGTACAATCTACCAAAACTAACCACTAACCACTAACCACTACTCAATACAATATAATTGGCTCAGTTATTGTTTTTAAGTCCATCGGGAAACAGTTCTGCGTTTTTACCGGCATTTCCTCCTTATACATCATTGATTTTCGGTATTGCATGCTTCGTTTTGTTTTAATAACCTTGTTTTTATTGTGCTACCATGCCGTGCCGGCACAACAAACCAACGCCAACAACGCCCAAAAAGCGCTGGCGCTGGCAAAACAAGCTATTGTACTTGCCGACCAAAATGGCGACTATGTCCGCGCCCAACAGCTAATGGAAGAAGCCCGAAAATTAGACCCCCGAAACCTTAACCTGTCTTACGAAATTGCCTACTTATATTACAAACAAAAAGACTATTACTTAACAATAAAGGAGATGAAACGAGTGCTGGGCAAAACTAAAACGCCCGATGCCCGATATTACCGCCTGCTCGGAAATGCCTACGACCTCAATAAACAACCCGCTAAAGCGATAAACACCTACAAAGAAGGCATAAAACGATTTCCTAATGCAGGGCAACTATATACCGAGCTGGGCGGTATGGCTTACAAAGAAGGCGATAATGACCGGGCAGTTGAAATTTGGGAGCAAGGTATCCAAAACGCCCCCGATTTTGCCTCTAACTACTATTGGGCAGCCAAACTCTTTTGCTACTCCTCCGAAAAAATTTGGGCTGTTTTATACGGTGAGCTATTTTTACTCTTAGAGCCTAATACCAACCGCTCTACCGAAATGAGCGCCCTGCTCTACAAAACTTACCGCGAAAGCATGATGGTAAACCCCAATTCCTCCTGGCAAAACTGGGTTAGTTTTAGCGAACGCGCCCGCACCTATATTATGCTTGGCGCTGCCGAGGAAGGAGAAAAAACGCCGTTTCAGGTAGCCGTAGATGATGCAAGCACCCGTGCCCTACAGCCACAAATGAAAAACAAAGATATTGCTGCTATTTACCTGCTTCGGCTAAGGTTTTTGGAGCAGTGGAACTTGTACCAATACAACACCCTCTACCCAAACCTCCTGTTTGACTGGTGGCAGCAGGTAAATAATGCCGGACACATGGAAGCCTATACCTACTATATATTTAAAAATGGTAACGAAACCGAGTTTGAACAATGGAAACAACAAAATGCACTCGGTTTTACCCGATTTATGCAGTGGCTCAGTACCCACGCCCCACAATTTAACGCAAAACATCGATTTTACAGATTGCAATACCTATAAAAAGTCAAGAGTGAGATATTCGTCCTTTGGAGGGATTAGAAGATGTCTGAATGGTAACTACCAATTACTATCTACCAAGTACCCACTACCCAAAAAATTGCCCCAATGTGTAAATTCTTGCTTAAAATTCGGGAGCTATTTGTATTTTTGTTGCCCTAAACAATCCTGTATGCACGGATTCAACCAAACCGCATATTTGCCTTAACAGCCTTGTAATTTACTCCCCCCTACGTTCATCGTTTAAAACGCACTACATTATGTCCAGATATCAACAAGAAGCAAGATGGTTATATGCGTTCATCGGGTTGTTTTTACTACTCCTTGCCTACACCATTTATACCCACCTTAAACCCCAAAACAGCCCTGTTTCTACTATCAATTACCTATCATTGGATAATCAGGTAAATAACTCGCCCCAAACAAAAACGTATGAAGCATTATTAAAAGAAAGAGACAGTCTGCAACAAAAACTAACGTTTATGCAGCATACACCGCAGCCCATTGTAGGCGGTTTTATTACCGACGACGGGCTGCACTATGAAGTGCAAATAGGCGCATTTAAATACTTTAACCTGCACCGGTACCGGCAATCTTTTAACCACCTGCACAACGACGAAGAAGACGGATTAGATAAATATACCTTAGCCAAGTTTACCACCTACTCCGAAGCCGAAGCATTTAAAAAAGATATTCAACGAATGGGCATTAAAGATGCCTTTATTGTAGCCAAAATAGACGGAAAACGAGTAGATATTAAAACCGCCCTGAAAGTCGAAAAACAAGGAAATGCCATTTAACCCAACATTACCTCCCTTTGCAATTGTTCATCATCACATAAATCAAACTGCCATGCCCGTAGCAAGACCTTTTAATCTTAAACTGTGGATAGACGAAAACCGCCATTTACTTAAACCCCCCGTAGGTAACAAAAAAGTATATCATGCCAACGATGATTTTATAGTAATGGTAGTGGGTGGACCCAACTCCCGAAAAGATTACCACTATGAAGAAGGAGAAGAACTGTTTTACCAAGTAGAAGGCGATATAGTGGTAAAAATTATTGAAGATGGCAAACCGGTTGATATCCACATTAAAGAAGGCGAAATGTTTTTATTGCCTGCCTGCGTACCCCACTCACCACAGCGCGGTCCTCATACCGTAGGCTTAGTAATAGAACGCTACCGCAAACCGGGCGAAAAAGACGGCTTTTTGTGGTTTTGTGAAAACTGCGGCAGCAAACTCCACGAAACCTACTTTGACCTTACCGATATTGAAACCCAACTGCCCAAAGTAATGAGCGAGTATTACGGCTCCGAAACGCTGCGCACTTGCAAACACTGCGGCACAGTTATGCAACAACCATAGTAAACAAGCCTCGCCACTTTCTTTTCCTTGGGGTTTATATCTTCAAAAAAATGCTCGTTAGGTTCTCCAACCTGAAACGCCGTTGCGTTTAGCCAATTTTGCAAGCGTTTAAATACATTTTACCAACACTACCGATTACCATTCCGATTTTGTTTCTCACAAAGACGCAGAAGGGGAGAAGTGAAGAGTTACGAATGGTTGTACCAACTACCATATACTATCTACAAAAACTACCCACTATCAACATGTTAAACCATACCGCCAATTTACCCCATTATACCCAACTCGATGCTGCCGATGAACTGAGCAGTTTCAGAGAGCTGTTTTACATACCTACAACGGCAGCAGGTAAAGAGGTTATTTACCTCTGCGGCAACTCGCTGGGGTTACAGCCTAAAACCGTACAAAACTACATAACACAAGAACTAAACGACTGGCGCACACTGGGCGTAGAAGGTCATTTGAAAGCTAAAAATGCATGGTATTACTACCACCATTTTTTAACCGATGCTACCGCCCGTTTAGTGGGCGCTTTGCCTGCCGAAGTAGTGGTTATGAATACCCTTACGGTAAACCTGCACCTCCTTATGGCAAGTTTTTACCGCCCTACCCCACACCGTTACAAAATTTTAATTGAAGCCCCGGCTTTCCCTTCCGATAAATATGCGGTAGCCTCCCAAGCACAATGGCACGGTTTTAACCCCGATAACGCCATTGTAGAAATTTCACCCCAACCGGGCCAGCATTACCTGCATACCAACCAAATTTTGCAAACCATTAACCAAATAGGCAACAACCTGGCGCTGGTTTTAATAGGCGGGGTAAATTACTATTCGGGGCAGTTTTTTGATATACCTGCCATTACACAAGCTGCACACAGCGTGGGCGCAGTAGCAGCCTTTGACCTGGCACACGCCGCAGGCAATGTGCCCCTGCAACTGCATGATTGGGGGGTTGATTTTGCGGCTTGGTGTTCCTATAAATATCTCAACTCCGGTCCGGGCGGCGTAAGCGGCGTGTTTATACACGAAAAACACGCCAATAACCCCCAACTGCCCCGTTTGGCAGGTTGGTGGGGAAATGATGAAAAAACCCGATTTGAAATGAAACCCCAGTTTGTGCCGCAGCCCGGCGCTGCAGGCTGGCAACTGAGCAACGCCCAAATTTTACCTATGGCAGCACACCGCGCCTCGCTCGAAATTTTTGACCAGGCAGGCATACACAACCTGCGCCATAAAAGCATACAACTTACCGGCTATTTAGAACAACTGCTCCACCAACTTAACCAACGCCTGCACCAGCCCGCTTTTACCATCATTACTCCGGCTAACCCCGCCCGGCGCGGCTGCCAGCTATCGCTACTCATTAACAACAATAACGGAAAAGCCGTGTTTGACCACCTTACCCACGCCGGTGTAATTGCCGACTGGCGCAACCCAAACGTTATAAGAGTAGCTCCTACCCCGCTATACAATACCTTTGAAGAGGTATATACCTTTGTCCAACTTTTTGAGCAAGCCCTAACTGCCAATTCCTGACAATTGCCCAACAAAGGATTTAAATACCTGCTCCCAAATACCCTGCCCACCTGCAAAAATGGTTTATTACAACCAAAAAAGTGTACCTTTGCCTTATGCAACCCAATTTATTTGACTCCCCTGAGCAGGAACAACCCCAGCCACAACAAGAGCAAAAATCTGTTAAACGGTCGTTACACTACCTAACACAGCTCAACGATGTACAGCGAGCCGCCGTAGAATGTACCGAAGGACCCGTTATGATAATAGCCGGTCCGGGATCGGGCAAAACGCGGGTGCTTACCTACCGCATTGCACACCTCATCAATATAGGGAAACAACCATGGGAAATACTCGCCCTCACCTTTACCAATAAAGCCGCCCGCGAAATGCAAGAACGCATAAAACACATTGTGGGCGAAGAAGCATCGGGTAAAATATGGATGGGCACTTTTCACTCCATTTTTGCCCGTATTTTGCGCATAGAAGCCCAAACATTGGGGTACCCGGTTAATTTTTCGGTATATGATACCGATGACTCCAAAAGCGCACTCAGAACTATTATTGCAGAACTCAACCTAAACCCCGATATTTACAAGGTAAATGTGGTGTATAACCGCATTTCAAACGCCAAAAACAGCCTCATCAGCCCCGCCCTTTACGCCAAAACACAAGCCCTTGCCCTTGCCGATGCCGAGGCAAAAATACCCCGTATGCCCGATATTTACGTGCGTTATGTGCAACGGTGCAAACAATCGGGCGCTATGGATTTTGATGACCTGTTGGTAAAAATGTACGAACTGCTTTTTCAGCACCCACATATAGCCCAAAAATATCAAAATAAATTTAAGTACTTACTGGTAGATGAGTTTCAAGACACCAATTTTGCCCAGTATGCCATTATTAAAAAAATAGCCGAGCTGCACAACTGCGTTTGCGTAGTGGGCGATGATGCCCAAAGTATTTACGCTTTTAGAGGCGCTACCATAGACAATATCCTCCATTTTGAAAAAGATTTCCCACATGCCTGCACCTTTAAATTGGAGCAAAACTACCGCTCTACCGCTAAAATAGTAGCCGTAGCTAACCGCATTATAGCCGGTAATAACCGCCAAATAACTAAACATATCTGGACTTCAAACGACGATGGGCAAAATATACAACTCCTTAGCGCCGCCTCCGATACCGATGAAGCCCGAATGGTAGTGGACTCTATTTACACAGAGCGCCTCAGAAACCATTTTAAAAACGAAGATTTTGCTATACTATACCGTACCAATGCCCAATCGCGCGCTTTTGAAGAAGAACTGCGCCGCAAGGGGATTCCCTGCCGTATTTACGGCGGCGTTTCTTTTTACCAACGTAAAGAGGTTAAAGACCTTATTGCCTACCTGCGCCTTACCGTAAACCCAAACGATGAAGAAGCACTGCGCCGTATTATTAACTACCCCACACGCGGCATTGGCAATACCACCCTTAGCAAAATAGCCGCCTGGGCTAATAAGGATCAAATACCCATGTGGTCGGTAATTTCTAAAATTCATGCCTATGAATTGGGCGGCGCTGCCAAAGAATCAGTTAGCAATTTTGCTAAAATGATGCAAATTTTCATCAATATGCAACCCCAAAAAGATGCCTACGAATTAGCTAAATTTATAGGCGCACAAACCGGTTTGCTCAAACACCTCAATGATGATAAAACAATAGAAGGACTTAGCCGCATGGAAAACGTGCAGGAACTGTTAAACAGTATTAAAGAATTTACAGACGACCAAAAAAACGCTAATACCACTAACCCGCCCGATGCCGGTATAGGTGCTTACCTGCAAGGTGTAGCCTTGTTTACCGATATGGATAATAATACAGATGATACAGGCAAGGTAAAACTCATGACCGTTCACACTGCCAAAGGGTTAGAGTTTCCGTGTGTGTATATTGTAGGTTTAGAAGAAGGACTCTTTCCGTCTATGCTTTCTATGAAAAACGTGCAGGAATTAGAAGAAGAACGCCGTTTATTTTACGTGGCGGCAACCCGAGCCCAAAACAAACTCCACCTGTCTTACTCCCTTTCCCGATACCGGTTTGGCGAGTTGCAATACAGCACACACAGCCGTTTTATTGACGAAATACAATCGGTACATGTAGAAGCCAAAACCGCTACCCACAAAAGCGCCGTTTTTGCCCGAAATGATACCTACCAAAGTTTTAAAGACAGTATTGGCGATAATGTGCGCCGAGCAAAGGAAAAACAAAAAAATCAACTCAATATACCCCCGCCGCTGCCGGCTAATTTTAAACCCGATGATACCACTAAACTCCAATCGGGCGAGGTGGTCTATCATCAGCGCTTTGGGCGTGGTAAAGTACTGAACATAGAAGGCGCAGGTGATAAACGCCTTGCCATTATCTTATTTGATACAGACGGCGAAAAACGTATTGTTCTTAAATTTGCTAAACTGATGATAGAAAAGTAACCGCTCCTTTGGGGCTCTGACCCGAAATTTGCCACCTCAGTAGCTGCAAAATATAACCCGACATCTGTTAAATACCATTAACCCACCTCCCATTACAATACAACCACACTCACCCACTTGCATAATGGACGACCAAGACTTACAAACCTACCACCAACAAGATGAATTTGCTAAAGTAGCAGACGCATTTTTGGTTTACAAAGTGCGCTCTGTATGGCATGAAATAGCCCGAATGTATAACGAAATGGCATCGGAATACAACAGCTCAATGGCTGCCGGTTTTATTTTGCTCACCATAAACGAACAAAAAGGTACACCGGTTACCAAAATTGCGCCCCGTATGGGCATGGAACCCAATAGTTTATCCCGATTGCTCAAATCTATGCAAGAAAAAGGGTTAATTTACCGCCGCAAAGATGGAACCGATAACCGAAAGGTTTACATTTGCCTTACCGATTACGGCTCCGAAATGCGAAAACAGGCATTAAAAGGAGTTTACAGGGTAAATAACCTCATCTACAAACAGTTTACCCCCGAAAAAATAGCTGCCTTTGCAGAGGTAATGAACGCCATACCGCAAGCGGTAAACCTTGTATGCAACCAATTGGTGCAGGAACAAAAACATAAACCCTAATAACTGCCCTAAAAAAACGGCTGCCGGTAATTACATACCAAACTACCACTACTCCTTCTTTATTAACCAAAATTTTATCATACCAACGTTATGAAAAATACCTTTATCGCCCTGTTACTGGGGCTCATGCTTTTTTTAGCCGGCTGTTTTGACATTACAGAAGAAGTAACCTTTCTTAAAAACGGCCAATCGGGCACCAACCGCGTTACCATTGATATGAGCTCTATGATGGGCATGTTGAGTATGTTTATGCCCGACTCGCTCAAAGAAAGCATGAGCATGGACAACATGCTGCAAACCGATATGAGCCTTTATACCCGCATAAGTGGCATATCTAATGTGCGCTCAGAACGTATAGACGAGTATAAATATGCCATTACCTACGATTTTGCCACTATTGACGCTCTTAATAAAGCCCAAGCCTTAGACAACAGTAATGATACCGGTTTAGGTAAAATAGCCACTAAATTTAAAGGCAAAAAGGGCAAATTATACCGCCAAACCAGCTACTCACCCGGCGAAGAAGCCGAACATGACCACGAGATAGACGATTACAAAGAAATGTTTGACCTAATGGGCGAACCTAAATACCGAGTTATTTACCATTTTCCCAACAAAATTAAAAAGGTAAAACTGAAAGGTATGAACCCCGTTACTACCCGCGAGGGTAATACCATTACCATGGAGTACAATTTTATGGACTTTATGAAAACCAAAGGCATGGTAATGGATCACTACATTAAGTACTAACGCACTTGCCTACTTAATTCACCACCTATATTTTAATCGTGCCGGGCGCCTTGTGCCACCTTAAAAATATGTAACAAATAAGGAAACAAGGCATCAAGGGTTTCTTGTGCGCCGCGGGTAGAGCCGGGCAGGGTAATAATAAGCGTATTGCCCCTTAACCCTGCCACCCCTCTGGAAAGCATGGCATAAGGCATGCGGTTTTGCCCATACTGTCGGGCGGCTTCCATAATACCGGGTATGGGGCGGTGCAGGAGTGGGGTAATGGCTTCGGGCGTAACATCGCGGGGCGATAAGCCGGTGCCGCCGGTTAGCAGTACCAAATCGGTTGCATGGTTATCGGCATGTTGCAAAACCAATTCCTGTATAGCAGCAACCTCATCGGGTATAACATGGTAAGCGGGTTGGTTAATGCCAAAGGTTGCCAATCTATCTATAATGCTTTTACCGGCAGTATCGGGCTTTTTACCTTTGCTCACGGTATCGCTGCATACAATAACAGCGGCAGTAAGCGGCTTGGCAAGGGTATCGGTAAAATCGGATTTTCCGCCTGTTTTTTGCAACAGTTTTACCCCCGTTATTGCTACGCCTTTATCTATGGGTTTGAGCATATCATAAATGGTAAGAGCAGCTATGGCTGCGCCGTGCATGGCTTCTACCTCTACGCCGGTGCGGTAAATGGTGTGTACTTCTACGGTTATGGTTATGCCATCAGGGGTAAGTTGGGTTTGTATATGGGCATACTCTATGGGCAGCGGGTGGCAATCGGGTATTACATTAGAGGTGTTTTTAATAGCAAGTAAACCGGCGGCTCTTGCAAACTCAAATATATTGCCTTTTGGTACTTTATTTTCCTGAATGGCAAGCAGGGTTTGGGTATTGCTCACTTGCAGGGTAGCCTGCGCTATTGCCTGCCTAAGCGTGTAAATTTTGTGGGTGATATTGTTCATGGCGCATCCGGGTTGTTGGGGTGTTATTTTACCTCGCAGTGCAGTAGTTTTTGCTCACCTATAAAACCTTCCAGCACATCGCCTATTTGCACCCTACC
>DDVC01000099.1:24819-25117 GCA_002345145.1 Bacteroidetes bacterium UBA2322 | reverse complement strand
CGTTCCACAAAATGCTCACCACACCGAGTGCGACGGTAATGGTTAAGTCTATGGTACCGGTGGCATCGCCGTTGCACAAGGCATCGGTAGCGCTTATGTTTAACGACAACGCGCAGCCCGGTTCGTTGATGGTGAAGGTTGCTTCTTCAGAACAACCGTTGGCATCGGTTACTGTTACCGTATAAGTACCCGAAGGCAGGTTTGTGCGGTCTTCGGTGGTGGCACCGTCGCTCCACAAATAGGTGTAGGGAAGCGTGCCGCCGGTTACCGTTACATCTATGCTGCCATCACTGCCGCC
>DDVC01000099.1:10315-24525 GCA_002345145.1 Bacteroidetes bacterium UBA2322 | reverse complement strand
CATCGGTTACCGTTACACTGTACGTGCCGGCTACCAAACCTGTGCGGTCTTCCGTAGTTGCTCCGTCGTTCCACAAAATGCTCACCACACCCTGTGCGCCGGTAATGGTTAAGTCTATGGTGCCGTTGGCATCGCCGTTGCACAAGGCATCGGTAGCGCTTATGCTTAACGACAGGTTACAGCCGGGTTCGTTTACCACTACGCTACACGTTGCCGTACAGCCATTTGCATCGGTTACTGTTACGCTATACGTGCCAGCCGTCAAGTTGCTGATGCTCGTCGTTGTTTCACCATTGCTCCATAAATAACTGTATGCTTCTGTACCACCACTTGCTACTACGCTGGCAGAGCCATTATTTGCGCCTGTGATAGTTACATTAGTTCCCGAACATACTGCTTGTAGTAGATTGGGTTCATTCATTACCACACTACAAGAAGTGGTACAGTTATTAGTATCTGTAACAGTGACAGTATAAGTTCCTGCACCAATGCCATCAACGGTAGCTGTTGTATTGCCATTGCTCCACAAGTAAGCATAATTTCCACTACCGCCATTAGCTATAACATTGATTGTGCCGTTGTTTAAACCGCAGGTAGAATTGGTTACCACCTGAGCCAAACAGGTAGGGCTGTTGGGAGCGGAAAGTAGAATACTACAAGAAGTTGTGCAACCATTATCGTCTGTTACTGTAACGGTATAGGTGTTTGCCTGCAATCCTGATATGGTTTGAGTGGTTTGATTATTGTTCCACAAATAGGTGTAGGGCGTTGAACCACCGCTTACTGACACTGTTACAGAGCCATTACTAACACCACAACCTGGCTGTGTTACTACCGTAGCATCGCAAGTTGGACCACCTACAACCGTAACGGTAGCCACAGTTGTACCCACACATCCGTTCTGCGTGCAAGTTGCAGTGTAGGAAGTAGTTTCAGTTGGAGAAACTGAAATAGAGGTAGTGTTAGCCCCCGTATCCCATAAAATACTACCATTACAATTGGTTACTGTGAGTAATGCGGTAGCTCCTACGCAAATGGTGGGGCTATTAACAGAAGGGTTAGGGATAGGTGCACCTGTAACTTCGGCAGAAGCAGAACAACCTTGGTCATCAGTTATAGTAACACTGTAGGTTACATTAGCTCCTACAACTATTGTAATAGCGTTGGTAGTTTGATTTCCCGGTGCCCATACATAAGAATAGTCTGCGGCAACAGTTCCACCATTCCCAACGGCAGTCAAAATAACAGTATTTCCTGCACAAATAGGATCATTACTTGAAATACTTACAGTAGGTCCTCCTATATCGGCAACATTAGTAGTAGCTGTGGCAGTACAACCAGCAAAATCAGTTACGGTAACGTTGTAGGTGCCAGAAGAAAGTCCACTAATAGTATTAGTATTACCGCCATTGTTCCAAACGTAGGTAAACGGAGACAAACCGCCACTTGTAACCTCCACCGATGCTGAACCAATATGCTGATTGCAATTATCGGGCGTATTGGAGACTTGAAGAGACATGTCGTTGGGACTTGCTTGAATAGTTATATTACTAAGACCCGTGCAGCCATTACTATCAGTTACGATTACGGTATAAGTAGAAGAAGGCGCTGAAGGCGTTACCTGTATAGAAGCGCCAGTTTGGTTAGTACTCCAATCATATGTATAATTTGGCGTACCACCTAAGCCAGATGCTGTTAGTGTAACAGATGTGCCTACACAAACCAGCAAACTTGATGCGTCGATAGAAACACTTGGGCTTGGTGTAGTAGATACTTCTACCGAATTAGATGCTGTACAGTTGTTTGCATCTGTAATGACCACACTATAAGTACCAACTGAGGCATCTATGCATTGAGTAATCTGTCCATCCGGACTCCATAAATAGCTGATACCTACCCCATCCGCTACTGCGCAAAGCTGAGTTGTACTCACCCCATCACAGATTAACGTATTGCCGGATATAGCATTGCTGGGTAAAGGAAAAACTGTAACTGTAACCGAAGCCGATGAATAACAAGCATATACTCCATTATCACCGTTTTCTGTGGTTCCTACAGTCAAAGTATAAGTGGTAGTTGAACTTGGATTTGCTGTTGGATTCGCACAATTGGTACACGAAAGCCCACTTGCCGGCGACCACGAGTAGGTGTAGGGTTGATTGCCCTCGATAATTTGTGGCATCAATACTGTACTTTCTCCACTACAAATAGCGTCAGCAGGTATAGTGATTTTTGCTGTATCACAAACCATTAGCGTTTGAGTTAAGTTTGATTGACAACCGATATTGTCAGTAAGGATAGCAGAGTAATTGTAGATACCTCCCGGCAAACATACCGTTTCGTTGTAGTCAACCGGATTTCCAAGGTGATCTGCCCATTGAATCTGAGCGGGAGTAAAAAAATCATCATTGACCAAGATGGTGAATAGTGTATCTAATTGGACACAATCTCCTTCACACATTTTGATACTACTGTCAACAAGTCCGGGAGTAATTGACTTACAAAAATCCAATTGGTCGAATTTAAAATCGACAGAGATGTTATTGGTATCCATGTAGAGTGCAATTTTATCTATATCGCACCAATTAAAACCCGGTTGTATGGTAAAGTCAATCAAAGCAAACTCTTCATCGTAATCACCAAAACCTGAACCGGGCATACTCCGAACGACGGTTGCCGTATTGTTAGTACCATCAGTTAGCGTTAGTGTCATTGTAACGCCAGATTGGTCAGCAAAGTAGTTGAAAATTCTAAAGGAAGCCGAGGGGTCGACATTACCATTGATATCTACACAGTCACAAAGCCCTTGCCAGTTAAGTGCATCTGCACCAGCCCCCCCCCATACCAACTCCGTATTGGACTCATTTCCTTCATCATTACTACTACTGTAAAACCACTCACCCAAATAAGGGCTTAATGGGTCTGTTTCTATTAAGATATCGGCACGGGCAGTTAAAGGGCCTGATACATACCATATATTCATAGTTCTCTTGTTTCCTATAATGCCCCCGTTGTTATTACCCGTTATAGTTTGAGTGGCAAAAGTGGGACCTCCTAATGCAGGTGATTTTACTAACACCGAAGCGGGCGAGGCTGGCTCATTAAAGTTGTCAATAGTAGTACAATTGGTATAAGTTGCCCCATTATGAACATCTACCTTAACCCTATCCGTTAAGGTGGGGCAACCTGTTCTTGTAACAGTAACAGTTACATATTCACTGGTAGTAGGTATGTAGCTTAAAAACGACCCTGTAAACCCACTTGCAACCTTTATCACACCTGAGACACTCCCAGTCCATGTAAAGGTGTAACCAGTAGGAGGTGTATTTAATTCAGCTACAATATCAACTTGGTCGCCTACGCAAAGCTCAATTAACCCACCAGCATTTAACACGGTAGCACATTGAGATTTTGCTTCTTGTAAAATAGCCATAGAGGAGAAAATTAGAAGCAGAACTTTCATCCCAATGCTGACAATTCGATGTTTTTCTCTTTTCATTTGAACTTATTTTCATTTTAGTTAATTAAAAAATTGCTATTTCCTCACGCTACTACTCCAATTTTGGTATTCTTAGAAAAGGATTACCTATGGCTACATCCCCAATTTTACCTTCACATAATCTAGCAAAACAAAGTTTCAAATGCACCTTTTCATCAGTCATAAACTTTTGATAAGTGTTGTTAAATGCACAATCAGAAAACAATGTTTGCTTATACCCAATACTGGTTCTAGCACATATGACGCACCTCAAAGAATTAGTTTTGAAATTTAATACAATGCAGTTGTTTTTAAATATTTTCGCATATACAACTTGAAGCAAAAAACTAAAACCTAACAGTAGCCATTCGAAGTCATAAGACCAATGGGTTCGAGTGTAACAGTTTGTTTCGTTGTTTGGCAGCAAATTATATTTTTGCATACGGTGTGTAAAAAATGAAAGTCTCATTTGAAGAGTAATTGGGGTACTAAAAAATTCTCTTTAAGCAAACTTGATTTTTAAAAATTGGATTGCTACGGCATTCATAACCAAATTTTATGCCGAGATTCTGCATATTTAATAAAAATTAAATCCAATTTTACTAAACCCATACAACAACATTTAGCAATTGTTATGCCAAACCTTCGTAGAAGCCTTTTAAATTCTGTAACTTGACTATTGCTTGCACAAACAGGTACAGTTGTCATTAAAATAAAAATGCGACCTTGCAAATTACAATGTGCATCATTATAGATACAAGTAAACAAATACAGCAAACAAGTATGGGTTTGTGCCATCTACAGCAAAGCATTGATAGCCGCCCAATACTTCATATTGTTGCAAAGCCCCGCTACTGACTAACTCATCTATCAGTACTTTGAAGCCCAACTTGATTGCCGAAGGGTCTATTCCATCTATGCCCTCCCTATTGTGCCGTATCAGAATATACTCCTTCTACATGATACAAGCTACCCAAGTTCTCCTTTCTTGCCCCATAATTGCTCTGGTGGCTGAGTAGCGAAAGATCTTTTAAATGAAACATCGCAAACGAAGTCGTCGGATAACTGACCAAACTTCTTTGCTTATTTTTGTAGCGATGTTCTTTTATCTGGCTGATGCAGTCTTTAAGTTTGTTGATTAACTTACCTACCATACTTCCAAATTTTTAGACAAAGCTACCTTTTATTGCCCACAAACTCATAAATACTTAATATAATATATAGAATAACTGCTACCCAAGTGCACATTTTTTAATTCTATTCATAAATTTGTTCTTCAATTCAAATTGGGGTTAGCATAAAAAAATAAAGCCCAATTGCGGTAATGTGCAATTGGGCTTGTTTTGAGCGTAGCTCGTTTATCATACATCGGTTACTAACTAAACATGGTTTTCATAGGTGTGGAAACAGGTTATCATAGTATAGTTAGGTAAGGGGTAAAAGTGGTAAAAAGCTCTTATTTCAGGGTTAGTTTTTAGCATCTTCTTCATCGTCAAAATATCCTTTTTTGAGGTCTTCCTTGTCGCGTATTTTTTGGTAATACAATGCGCGGGCTTTTTTCTCTTTACTAAACATCATTTGCATTTCAAATGGGTTGGCAAGAAACGCCAAGGTGTTGTCTATTGATAAACTTGCGGCTGCTTTTTCCACATCGTGGTTAGCGCCTATGTAGGTAAAAGTCCAGCCTTGCTCTTTTAGTTGGTCTATGAGTTGTTTTATTTGTGCGCCCGAAAATTCGCGAGAGGCATTTTCTTCGCCATCGGTAAGTATGGTTACCAGTACGTTATACTGTCCGTTTTGGGCGGGCAGGTAGTTTATTAGTCCGTTTATACCTTTACCTATAGCATCGTACAAAGGCGTAGAAGCATCGGGTTTGTAGCTGTTGGCATTCAATTCATTTAAGGAAGTTACGGGTTGTTTATCTAAAAGGGTTTTAATGCCCAATCCGTTAAAGGTAATTAAAGATACAAAATGTTCTTGCTCGGGAAAATTTTGCCCTGCGCCTTTTATGGTTTGTACTACCTCATTAAATCCCGAAATGGTGGCATTTTTAATAGACTGCATGGAGCCGCTTTCGTCTAATACAATTAAGTTGTAAACTTGGTGCTTGTTCATAAGTATTTGGGGTAAATGGTGATAAAAAATGCGGGTTGTTCATTGGGCTTTTTGTGCCTACTTTGGCACAGTTGCATTTACCCAATTTGCTACCCACCTATAGCTAAACCGCCCTATGCTTTTATAAGTTCCGTATTGCGTACTTTTTTTGAGCAGGGATAGTATTAACGTTACGGGTTGCCCAACTTTGCCGTAACGAAAAAAGCGCAAACCCTTTTAGTAATTGGGCTTGCGCTTTTGTAGCAGTTTTGGTGTTAATGCCTATGTTTGGGCAAAAAATCAGGCTAAATCAAACCGGTCGAGGTTCATTACCTTGTTCCATGCGGCAACAAAGTCATGCACAAATTTTTCTTTGGCATCGTTGCTTGCATACACTTCGGCTAAGGCTCTTAACTCGGAGTTAGAGCCAAAAATAAGGTCAAAACGGGTAGCGTGCCATTTTACTGTTCCGGTAAGGTGGTTGCGTCCTTCAAAAACGTGTTTGGTTTCGTTGGTAGCGTGCCAGGTGGCGTCCATATGGAGCAGGTTCACAAAAAAGTCGTTGGTCAGCGTTTCGGGTTGTTGGGTTAACACTCCGGTATTGCTGTTGTCATAATTGGCATTAAGTGCGCGCATACCGCCAATGAGTACGGTCATTTCGGGGGCAGTAAGGGTTAGCAACTGGGCTTTGTCTATGAGCAGGTGTTCAGCCGGAACGGCAGATTTAGCCTTGAGGTAATTGCGGAAACCATCGGCAAAAGGTTCTAAAACAGCAAAAGATGCTGTATCGGTTTGCTCCTGTGTGGCATCCATTCTGCCGGGGGTAAAGGGCACGGTAATGTTAAAACCGGCATTTTTAGCGGCTTGCTCTATGGCTGCACAACCACCCAGTACAATGAGGTCTGCCATTGAAATTTTTTTACCATTGTGCTGTGCTGCATTAAACGCTTGTTGGATTTTTTCCAGCGAATCTAATACTTTAGCCAATTGGGCGGGGTTGTTCACTTCCCAAAACTTTTGGGGGGCAAGTCTTATCCTTGCGCCATTAGCGCCGCCTCGTTTGTCGGATTCTCTGAACGTAGAAGCCGAAGCCCATGCGGTAGCCACTAATTGCGAAACGGTAAGCCCCGATGAAAGGATTTGTGCTTTAAGCTCCGTTACGTCTGCCTCATCAACTGTTTTGTGGTTAAGTGCGGGTATGGGGTCTTGCCAAATCAGCTCTTCTTTGGGCACTTCGGGACCAATGTAGCGGGTTATGGGACCCATATCGCGGTGGGTTAGCTTAAACCATGCGCGGGCAAAGGCATCGGCAAACTCATTGGGGTTTTCATAAAAACGGCGCGATATTTTTTCGTAAACGGGGTCAAACCTAAGCGATAAATCGGTAGTGAGCATGGTAGGCAGGTGCATTTTACCGGGTATGTGGGCATCGGGAATAACGGGTTGGGAATTTTTAGCCACCCATTGGTAAGCGCCGGCGGGGCTTTTGGTTAGTTCGTATTCATACTCAAACAGGTGTTTAAAAAAGTCGTTGCTCCATTGGGCTGGGGTTTTTGTCCAGGTAACTTCGGGTCCGCCGGTAATGGTATCAGCGCCTTTACCGCTGCCAAATTTGCTCATCCAGCCCATGCCCTGCAATTCAATTTCGGCAGCTTCGGGCTCTACGCCTAATAGTTTGGCATCGCCTGCACCGTGTGCCTTACCAAAGGTATGACCGCCGGCAATAAGGGCTACGGTTTCTTCATCGTTCATAGCCATGCGTCCAAACGTTTCTCTAATGTCTTTGGCTGCGGCGAGCGGGTCGGGGTTGCCGCCGGGTCCTTCGGGATTTACGTAAATTAACCCCATTTGTACGGCAGCAAGCGGATTTTCTAAATTGCGTTCGCCTGTATATCGGGTTTTATCGCCCAGCCATTCGTTTTCGGCGCCCCAGTAAATGCTTTCATCGGGCTCCCAAACGTCTTCGCGTCCGCCCGAAAACCCAAATGTTTCAAAACCCATTGATTCTAAAGCCACGTTGCCTGCAAGAATCATGAGGTCTGCCCACGAAATTTTGTTGCCGTATTTTTGCTTAATGGGCCAAAGCAGCCTGCGCGCTTTGTCTAAGTTGGTATTATCGGGCCAACTGTTAAGGGGGGCAAACCGTTGTAGTCCTTTGCCTGCTCCGCCTCTGCCATCGGTAGTGCGGTAAGTTCCGGCGGCGTGCCAAGCCATGCGAATAAATAAGGGTCCGTAATGACCAAAATCGGCGGGCCACCATTCTTGGGAGTCGGTCATTAAATTGGTAAGGTCTTTTTTGAGCCCTTCGTAATTGAGCGATTCAAAGGCTTTTTGGTAGTCAAACTGCTTGTCCATAGGGTTAGACAGTGCAGAATGTTGGCGCAGCATACCTAAGTTTAACCTGTTGGGCCACCAATCTTGGTTTTGAGTACCTGTTCCGTTTTTGTGAACTGCTCCACTAAACGGACACTTGCCATTACCATTGTGGTTTATGCCATTGTGTTCCATTGCGTAAAAGTTTAATGATTTTAAAATTTTGAACAAAAATACGGCGACTTTAGTTATCAACCAAACTGATATTGTCTATATTTGCATAAATTTTGTCAATACCCGCATGAATTTACAGCAATTAGAATACATCATAGCCGTAGATACGTATAGGCATTTTGTAACGGCAGCCGAAAAATGCTATGTAACCCAAGCCACCCTTAGCACCATGGTTAAGAAATTGGAATCTGAGCTGGGGGTAAAATTGTTTGACCGAAGCAAACACCCGGTTGTACCTACGGTTATAGGCAAAAAAATTATTGAGCAGGCAAAGGTTATTGTAAGGGAAACAGCAAGGGTAAAGGAGATGTTAGAGGAGGAAACCATAAAGGTAAACGGCGAGCTGAAAATAGGCATTATACCTACACTGGCTCCGTATTTGATTCCGCTTTTTTTGCAGGGTTTTTTAAAAAATTACCCTAAAATAAAACTACAAATCAGCGAGCTTACTACCCATGAAATTGTGCAGCGCATAAAACAAAACCAATTAGATGCCGGCATACTGGCTATTCCGCTAAACGATACCGATTTGATAGAAGCTCCGCTGTTTAATGAGGAGTTTATTGTTTACACCTCAAACGAAACTACCTATCCTGCAAGCAAATACATACTACCAAAAGACATTGACATAAACAGGCTTTGGCTGTTAGATGAGGGGCATTGCCTGCGCAATCAGGTTATTAACTTGTGCGAACTAAAACTGCACGAGCGCAATATACACCAGTTTGATTTATCGGCGGCAAGTATAGAAACGCTTAAAAAAGTAGTGGACTTAAACGAAGGGATTACTGTGCTGCCCTACCTTGCCTTGTTTGATTTAACGCCAAAACAAAAAAATCAAATCCGATACTTTAAATCGCCGGCTCCTATGCGCCAAATTGGTTTGGTATGTTTCAGGTATTTTGTGAAGGAAAAAATGTTGCAGGCGCTAAAAACAGAAATTTTGCACAATATACCGGCAGCTATGAAAGATAATGTGTTAAATGTTTGAAAAATTATTTACCCGATGCTTTGGTGGTTAGTGAGTAGTGTATATTAAACCCATTGCTGATGCCCGCCGTGAGAGACACACGGCCGTGAGCAGCGTTTTTGATGTTAATTTTAGACTTTGGACAAACGGCAGAAGCCCCCGCACTCGGTTTTGGGGCTATTCATTTTTAATATGTTGCTTTTTGACTAACAATTTAGCTGTTCAGGGTGCTGTTTTGGGGTTTTATTATGATTTTTACAATGGGATACTTGGGGCTTTTGGGTAGTTTGATGCCGTTGGTACGTCCTTTGCCATTTTTTTGCACTAATGACCGCCACTTGCTAAACTCATTAAATAGTTTATCAACGAACGGGCACGGGAGCTGCCCGACAGTGCGATTTGGAGGCAGAACCCGAGTGTTTTTGCGTATTTTGTTTGCATCAATACCTAACACTTGGACTGCCTCTTTTGCTGACTATCTCAAAAATTTTGTCCAAAGTCTAATAAAATATAATGCTTATTATGAATTTTGCGGAAAACAGATGGGTGGGCATCTTTGTTGTTTTAATTTTAACCGCTTCGTTGCTTTCTGTTTCTATGCGCCCAAATTTGCCCAAACGAATTTTGTTTGTTTGCTACGGTAATACCTGCCGGAGCCCTATGGCTAAAACACTTGCCAAGCAAATGCTATCTGCAAGCGATTACCAAATATACAGCGCCGGTATAGGAGCGGTACCGGGGCTGCCGGCATCGGTTTTGGCACAAAAGGTTATGCAAAATACTTACAATGCCAACATGGAAGGACACGCTGCCACACCGGTGCAAAGCCTCAATTTGAATGATTTTGACCACATAATAGCCTTAGATGCCATGATTTATGACTACTTAGCAAATACTTATCCCCAAACCCTGCCCCGTTTAATTGGTTGGCAAATAGCAGACCCCTACGGCACAGCCCTTACTGATTACCAAACTTGTGCAGAGAAAATTTATGATACCCTGCAAATATGGATTTTGCAAATAAACAAATAAAGTATTAATACCAAATTGGTTTTGGAGATTATTCTGCCAAAGTGCCACCGACGGGCAGTTTGTTTTATTTGGGCTTTTTGAGTGCAAAATTTACCAGTATAGCCATGCTCACAAAAAAGAACGAGCCTATTTTATCTACCTCTATCAAATCGCCCATGGTTATATTGAGTACAATAACGCCAAACGATAAAAGGGCAGCCATAACAAACCCTTTTTGCGCCTGCGATGTGCGAAGGTAAATGTACTCGCCCGATATAAAAACTGCCAAACAAAGTGCAACAAACAGTATAAGCCCGATGAAACCCTGGTCAACAAGGGTCATCAAAAAATAGTTGTGTACGCCCGATTGCTCTTCGTTATCGCTCACATAGGTTTCAAAACTGTCCACTGTGTAGTAGCGGTAGTAGTTGTAAAAATTACCCGGTCCAAACCCCGCCACCGGCTTATCGGCGCTCATGCGAAAAGCCGCCACCCACCTATATACCCGCTCCATAGCCGATACGTCTTTGCCTTCAAAGGTGGCAAACAGGTGGTCTTCAAAATCATCGTGGTAAATGGTAGTTTCGTAATCGGGCGCATAAGATAGGTATCGGTTATCGTTGGCAAGGTAAACGGTAAGCAGCAAAATGCCAAAAACGCCCAAGGCAGCCAACCACTTGGTAAGCCTGCGGGTAAAAATATAGTGCATAACCGGCAGCAAAAGCAAAGAAAGATAGGCAGCCCTTGTATAAGCAAAAGCAATGCCCAGCAGCAGCAAAAACACCACTAAATTTACCATTAACCGCTCAAAAGAACCCTCCTTATACCACTGCCTTGCCCGCCACGCAAACGGAAAAAATACCGCCAACATAACGGCATAGTTTACGTGGTTTCGGAAAAACGGGGTCATGGTTTTATTTACCTCCTGAAACTCAAAATTTAAGGCGGCGTGGCGTATAACCGTTTGCACTACCAGCGCACTTAGCGGAACGGCAAGGCACCAAAACAGGGGTTTGAATTGGTTTTCGGTCTTTACAAACAAGGTGGTAAGGAAAAAAAACACCACCACATACCATATTTTGGAAATGAAAAACTTTACCGATACTAAGGGCACCTGCGAGTAAACTGCGCTTAACCCAATCCACAAAACATGCAGCAACAAAACGGTGGTAATGGGGTGGTTAAATAACCGGCGGCTCAATTGGTGCGGATTGGCAAGGTAGTACAAAATAGCAGCGCCCATAAGCATGATGATGAGCGGCTCGGTGGGTAAATCGGTAGCAAGGCTGCCGCTAAACTCGTACTCCATTGAAAACGGCAGTAAAAACCACAGCAAAAGGTAGGTTTGCCTGAAATACTTAATAACAAACAGCCCAAAAATGACCGATAAGGGCAAAACGTAAAAGTAAAAAGCATTGCCCGCTATGGCTATTACCGCGCAGAGTAGGGTAAACACGGCAAATACCGCAAATACCCACAGCGATTTATCATTAAACAATGACCCGAAAACCTTGCTAATACCGGCGTTCATAGAGCTAAAATGGGGTGAAGCAACTTTAAACCGAACAGAACAACATTACAGCTCTGTTACCGGTTCTTCAAAGTTAAAATGCTTAAATTTTTCTATAAACACTGCAATCAATAACATGCTGGCTAATGTAACCATAGTAGCGCTTACCACTATGAGCCAGCGCACAGGCTTAAACCGTTTTACCGCAGGCACTGCTTTTTCAAGCACATATAACGATGAGTAGGGCTGGTTAATGGCGGCAACGTGTTGTTTGTAGAGTGTATTGGAAAAATTATAGTCTTCTACTGCTTTGCGTATAACGCGCTCTAATAAGTGTGCGGTAACGGTGTCATCGGGATTGTTATTTATGGTGCGAATAAGGCTATCGCGCATAACATCTAAATGGGTTCGGGCTGTTTCTACTTCTTTGGCGTACAAATCGGTAAGAATTACCTTCTTTTCCATCATAATTCCCTTGTTCAAACTGTCTAACAGACCTACTACCTCGTTAGCCATATCGGCGGCAAGGTTAGGGTCTTTGTCTATTACCTCTATATTTACCACCCCATCGGGCGTTTTAACGGCTTTAAAGTGGTTGCGCAGTTCTTCGGTAACCCAGTAATCTTTCAACTTATCGGTTGTATCTATTTTGTAGTGGGCATACAGGTTGTACTTATGTATAAGGTGCCCTTCAAGCGCTCTTGACTGAGATAGGGTTAAAAGACGGTTTATTTCGCCCTTGCCGCCAAACAAATATACCGGTGTTTCGCCACCCTCTAAACTAAACAGCGACGACCTGTCCATAAGGTGAGGGTTTATGGGTATAACCGATGAATAAGACAGGTAGTATTGGGGTAGTATCAGAGAAATAACAGCGCTTAGTACGGCTGCTATACCGGTTACTATACTAATGGGTTTAAACCACTTGTATAGTATTCTTATCAACTCTTCCATGAACGATATTTTGAGTATTTTTAATTTTTAACTTGCCAAACTGCAAAGGTAATATAATTAACCCGATTTGCACAATGAACTACCGGCGGCAGCGCAACAAACGGTTAAACCGTTTTTTTCCAAACCAGCAAACGCAATACCCGTGCAACTACTAAACACAACCCAAAAACTGTCAAAAAATTGAACTGCCAGGGCATGACCCACTCCCACCGGCTGCCCCACTTTGCCAAAGTCAAACAAATAAGTGGGTAAACCGCTGCCGAAACTATATTTTTACCATTCCACCCCAACTTAAACTTATACGCCGCCACTGCCATAAAACAAACCGCTGCCATAGCTTGTGTAGCTACTGCCGCCCATGCCGCACCCAATGCCTTAAATGACGGTATAAGCAAAAAATTAAGCGTTATGTTGAGCGCTACACTACCCAATGCAATTACGTTTATTTGCCACAAGTTATGGTTTGCCGTAAGCAATGCCCCAAAAACATATACCGATGCAATACCTATGAAAGAAGGCATTAACCACGCAAAAACGGTAGCATAATAAGGTGTGGCATCGGTATAAAGCCAGTGCATTACAGGTTCGGCAAAATAGAAGCAACAACATACCCCGGCGGTTGCAAGGGCATACAAACTTTTTGCGGTAAAATTTACTAAGGGTTCTACCGGTTCTTGTTTTACCAGCATTTTAGCAAACATGGGCAGCAGTATGGTGGCGGTAAGTACGCCTACCATATTTACCGCATCGAGCAGCCGGTAGGCAGAGGCATATATGCCCGCTTGGTGTGCGCCATCGGTGGGGGGCAGCAGCGCTTCCAGCATTACTGAGTCTATGCGGTTATACACGCTCATAAGTACCCCAATGAGGGCAAATGGGTAACTTTTTTGCAAAATTCCCCTAATAAACGACCAATCTAACGATACCTGCCATGGCAATGATAGCTGCCTTGCTACTAAAATGAAGCCTACTAAAACGGTAAATAAGTATGCTCCCGATTGTGCATATACAAACCACTCTATCCTAAAAGATGCCCCCCAACTGCCGCCCCACAATAATACAGCGCAAATGGTTATCATAACCAATTTGTCTAATACCGACATGAAACTATCGGTTTTAAAGCGGTGCAGCCCTTGCAGGTTTGAGCGGAAATAACCGGTAAACGACAGCAATACTTGGTTAAAGCATAGTATGCCTAACAACCATATTTGTACCGGACTGTAACCCATTATGCCGGCGCCTGCTAAACAAAGCAGCAGGTATATAACCGCCAGCGCTGTTTTTACCAACATAATACCGGTAAAATGCTCGGCTATCCAGCCATCTTTTTGTGCCACTGCACGGCTGTTGTAGTTGTTTATGCCAAAATCGAGCAGGGTTTGCAGCAAAAAGGAAAAATTGAACAGCGCAAAATATACACCATACGCACCGGTGCCAACGGTATTTTGTACGGTACGGTCTATGCCAAATATCCAAAACGGTTTTACCAATAGGTTGATAAAAACTAAGAGCGCTATATTGGCAACAAAGCGTTTTTTCATTGGGCTGATTGTGCTGCAAAAGTACCATTTTTGTATCTACCTAGGTACTCCCCCCCCATTCAAACTTATGACCTATTTGCCGGCTAATGGGCAAGATTTCACGCA
>DDVC01000099.1:9914-10043 GCA_002345145.1 Bacteroidetes bacterium UBA2322 | reverse complement strand
TAATGGGCAAGATTTCACGCAAAGACGCAAAGGCGCAAAGAAAAAAGAGAGGGTATTGGTATATACTTATGTGCTGCCTATCATTCAAATTTATGGCGTATTTGTAGGCTAATGGGCAAGATTTCACGC
>DDVC01000099.1:0-9668 GCA_002345145.1 Bacteroidetes bacterium UBA2322 | reverse complement strand
TAATGGGCAAGATTTCACGCAAAGGTAGCAAAACCTTTGTGTTCTTTGTGGTTATCATAAGGAGTTTGGTTAAGACCAAGACAAATGGTAAGTAGCTACCCATTTTTTTTATTGCCCTAATAGGTATGCCGCCGGCGTACAATGGGTAAACCCCAAATAACCCCGATAATGCGAGGTAAAAAGTTGCCCTATGCCATACATAATTAAAGTTTACCCCCCTAACCCTATCTATTTAGCCCCACTCACTACATTTACCGAAAGGCTGTCTATATAGGCATGGCAGTTTTCGGAGGGGTTATATACGTACACCTTTACGCGGTCGGCGGGGGTTTGGAGTGAGGGAATTTGTGCGGTAAACGACAATTTTTGCCATTTGTTTTCGGGCAGATAGGCTTGCAGCGGTAGTTTGTTCCAACTGTAACTGCTGTCGTTTTCAAAGGATATGATAAACAGCGGTTCTTTGTAGCGGTCGGGTTCTTTTTGGGATAGGTAAAAATAGGCTTCGGCACGTATGAAGGCGTTTGTGGGCAACTCTGATGCGGGCAAATCCATGCCTGCCGAAAACGGACTGCCTGCATGTGCTACACCGGCATACTTGCCGGCGTATGCCTGCATACTGTGGGTATGGGCAATATCGGGCTTTTCAAAATCGGTTGTAAAAATGGTTTGCAGGGTGGTTCCGTCATCGGCGGTAGTATTGGCATACCTTTTTTTAACAAACAAATGGGTAAGGCGGGGTGAACCCCAGGGGTCTTTGGCTTCAAAAATGCGCACCGGTTCCAGTCGGTCATCTTGAGCTAATTTTTCTAATTTAGTACCTGCCTCCACCGGCGAGTACCAATCGTCCCAAATAACCAAGGTTTTATCGGGCAGCGGAGCGCCGGTAAACAAGGCAGCCGTCATTTGTTTTTGTTGGTCATCAAAAGGGTCGGTATGAAGCGCTAAGTTGAGGTGTGGCATATCAAAATAGTATTTGTATCCTGAGCCATATTGTTGTTTTACAAAATTTGCCAGTTCGTTTTGGGCTTTTTGGTCGGCTTTAAGGTCAAAGTGCATGGCATAGTTTAGGCTGTAAAAAGGGTATGCCAATACTGCTAACAGGACAAGACTAACTGCTGCGGTTTGTGCTGTTTTATGCGGCAACACGTTTACCGCAGCATTTAACCCCCTTAAACAGATGAGCCCCGATAATGGAATAACGCCTACCAATACCCTTAGCAACCCGAATGACTGAAAAATACCCAAGTACCAAAAAAGGGTATGCGCCACCACATAGGCGGTAAAACTGCCGTAAACCAACCACAATTCGTGGGCGCTGATAGGGTGGTATTTTTTTTGTTTGATTATTTGCCCAAGTGCATAAGCCCCATACAACATGCCCAACCCCAGCAGCAAATACATGGGGTAGCCCACAACCTCCCAAAGCCCCTTTACAAAATGCAGCAACTTGCCTGCGCCATACACGCTGCCCATAGTGGCATAGGGTATTTTTTTGAACACCCAAAGTAGGTTGCCATAGTAAAAATAACCGGCTATACTAAGCGCCACATGCCCCGCCATAAGCAAAGGCAACCACCGCCAACGGCGGGTAAACAACAGGTAAACTGCCCAAACACATAAAATAACCAACCCCTCCGACCGAACAAAGGGCAAAAACGAAACCCATATAACCGCCGCCAAACCCTGCCCCCTTACGGCTAAATATACCGATGCTATGAGCCAAAAAGCAAACAAAGGCTCCGTTAAACCCGATAGGGTAAGGTAAATGCCCATAGGAGCGGCGGCGGTAAATACAAATGCTGCTCCTGCACGGGGCATTTGCAACCTGCGGGCTACACCATAAGTAAGGTATGCCGATGCTGTACTGAGCAGGGTGTTCATTAGTTTTACCCCAATAAAGCCCGCCTGTGCAAACGGAGCAGCCAACAGCACGTATATGGGTTTTGCCCAGTGGTTAAAAAAGTTTTGCGGGTGGGCAAAGGCGTATCGGGCATACAGGTAGTGCATAATGCTGTCGCCTTCATCGCCGGTGCCGGGGCTGGTAAATGCCAATATCAGCAGAGCAACGGGATAGAGCAAAAAGAGCAATTGGTAGTTGGTGATATTTTTGGCAGACATGGGTGAGGGGGGGGAGTGAATAGCAAGTTGTATTTATGAAACAGTCAATTTTACGGCTGCTGCACTGCATTGGCAAAGAGGGTGAGTAGGCTGTGCAGTTCCATAAACTTAGTGAGCGGAAGGGTTTGGGGGCGGTCATATACATCGTGATAAGCCTTTATGCCTCCCATGGTATAGATAAAAAAACAAGGCACCCCGTTTTGGTAAAACCAGTGGTGGTCGCTATTGGCGGCGGGGGTGCGGCTTTTAAGTTGGGGCAGTAGTTTATGTTGGTCGTTTAGTTGTACTAATGTTTGCCATGCGTTGGTAAACTCGGTTGCATTAACCACCGTAGCGCCCTCATCGCCGGTGCCTACTATATCAAGGTTTATGAGGAATCCTATTTTATTTAGCGGAAACAGGGGGTTTTCGGTAAAGTATTTGCTGCCCAGTAAACCTAATTCTTCTGCTCCAAAGGCTATAAAAACTACCGAGCAGGTATGGGGGGTTTGTGCGTAGTGTTGCATTAGGTTGAGCAGCATAGCTACGCCGGAGGCATTATCATTGGCACCGGGTATGTATTGCTTGCTTCCTAAGCGCCCAAGGTGGTCGTAGTGGGCGGTAAATACCAAAAAAGAATCGGGATAAAGGGTGCCGGGCAAATAACCTATTACGTTTTGGGTGGGGTAATTGCGCAAAAAACGGTTGTCTATGTTTAAGGTGGCGGTTTTAATTTTTCGGGGTATGTTTTTTCGGAACAGGGTAATTTCGGTTTGGTATTTGGGTTGCCCCGATATGTGCCAGGTGAGTTTATTTTCTTCGGGCAGCAGGTATGCCGCCGCTTTAACCGCGCTTTTAAATACTGCCAGTTTACCCTGCAAAGTGGCGGCGTTTTTGGCACGGTAGTTTAACCATAATGCTTTGCCATCAAAAGAAGTAGCCAGGAGTTGTTCAAATTTTTTGTTGTTGAGCAAATGTTTTTCTTTAATGCGGATAACCTTGTATGTGCCTCTGATGCCGGCAGAGGCGGGGTTTATAAGAAAATCAATGCCTGCCCTAAGCGTTTTTTTGTTTACCTGCATCTCCATTGCATCGGGAAAAACATTAACGTCCACCTCAAAGGGTTGAAAATAGTTTTCGCCAAAAGCATCGGCTTCCCAGCGTTTAAACTCATTGGCTATGAAAAGGGCAGCGCGGTGGTTGCCTTCGTTTACGTAACCGCGCCCCCCCATGTAGGGCGAGCAGAGTGTATCTATTACGTATCGGGCATAGGTTAAACTTTGTGCCTGTGCGGGCAGGGCAAAAATAAGCATCAACCATGTTAGGAAGTATAGTTTTATTTTCATGCAAAACGGATTAAGGCTAATAATTTGCCAACCGGGCAAATTAACCCATTAAGGAACAGATTGGTTTTATTTAGTGCATAGCGGCATTGCCCGATGTGTAAAAATGATGTATAGCCTCTATAACCACCTCTTGCTCCTGTGGGGTAAGATTGGTAGAACAGGGTAAACTAAGGCAATGCTCAAACAATTGTGCGGCTACGTGGTGGTGGGTAATATAGCGGCATTGGGCATACATAGGCAGTTGGTTCATAGGAGTCCAGAGGGGTCGCGTTTCAATGCCTTGTGTGCGCAGGTGTGCCAGCAGGTTGCGCCATTGGGGTAGTTTTACGGTATAAAGCCAGTGGTTGGGCTGTGTGTGTGTGGTGGTAAGTTGTGGTTGTATAAAAGGTAAATGGGCGGCAAAGGCGGTTGTATAATGGTGGGCAATTTGGGCTTTTCGGGATAAAAATTGGGGCATTTGTTCTAATTGGGCTACGCCCATAGCTGCCAGCAGGTTTACCATTCGGTAGTTATACCCCACTTCATTGTGCATATACGCTACCGGGTCGGTTTTAGCTTGGGTGCTTAGGTGTTTGGCGCGGCGTGCAAGCTGTTCATTATGGGTAACCAGCATACCGCCTCCGCCGGTGGTCATTATTTTATTGCCGTTAAAGCTAAAACAGCCCGTTTGCCCCAGTGTGCCGGCATGTTTACCCATGTAGTAGCTGCCCAGCGCCTCAGTACTGTCTTCAACAATGGGAATATGGAACTGCTCTGATAATTGCAATAAGTGTTGCATGTTTACCATATTGCCCAATACATGCACCGGCATAAGGGCAGCAATGCGTTGGTTGGTTTGGCGCAGGTAGCAAGTGTTTTGGTTTAGGTAAGTTTGGGTGGTTAAAAAATCATGAAGCAGTTGGGTATCCATTTGCCATGTATGGGGGCAAACGTCTAAGAGCAGCGGCTCGGCGTTTAAATAGACAATGCTGTTGAGGGTGGCGGCAAAGGTTATATTGGGCGCTATAACCAAGTTATGGGGTTTTACGCCTGCCAAAATAAGGGCTATGTGCAGGGCTGCCGTGCCACTGCTCATGCTAACGGCGTAGGGCGCGCCTACATAAGCGGCAAACTCCTGCTCAAAACGGGTTACATAACTACCTACCGAAGATACCCAATTGGTATCTAAACACTCTTTTATGTACTTCCACTCATTTCCGTTTAGGTTGGGAATACTCAGCGGTATCATGGTAAAAATGGGGGGTGTTTATGGGTTTGTAATGGATAGGCTAAAAAAAATTAGGGTGTTATGGGTTAATAGTTGTAAAATCCTTTACCCGATTTTTTGCCCCAGTGCCCGGCTTCTACCTTTTGCTGTTGTATGCGACTGGGTCGAAATTTAGGGTCGAAATGAAACGACTCAAACATAGATTTGGTAACGGCAAAATTAGTGTCCACCCCAATTAAATCCATGAGCCTAAACGGACCCATTTTAAAGCCCGATGCCACAGCAAGGTCATCAATGGCGGCAAAATCTGCCACGTTTTCTTCTAAAATTTTAAGGGCTTCTACGTAGTAGTGCCTTGCCACTCGGTTTACAATAAAGCCGGGCGAGTCTTTGGCAATAACGGGCATTTTACCCATTTTTAGGGCAAGCTCGCGGGTGGTTTGTATCACCTCCGGGTTAGTATCTACGCCTGCAATAACCTCTACCAATTGCATAAGGTGGGCGGGGTTAAAAAAGTGCATGCCTACCACCCTTTGGGGGTGCGGAAGCCGGGCGGCAATGCGGGTAATGGGTATAGAAGAAGTGTTGGTAGCCAGTATTGCGTGGGGCGGGTTTTGTTCTGCCACCTGCCTAAACACTTCTAATTTAATGTTTAGGTCTTCTACAATAGCCTCAATAATAAATTCCGCTTTAAGGTCGGCAAAAAAGTTGCTGGTTTGTATGCGGTTTAAAATGGTTTTTTGTTTATCGGGCGTAAGTTTACCTCTTTTTACCGCGCCTTCTAAGTTGTTGGTAATGGCGGTTATGGCTTTTGGCAGGGCTGCCGGTTCTACATCAAACAACAAAGTATTGTAGCCGGCAGTGGCACATACCTGTGCAATGCCGCTGCCCATAACGCCTGCGCCTATAACGGCTATTTTTTTTATATCGGTTAGTAACATGGTTCTTGTTTGTATGCTTAATGGCAGGGCAAGGTACGGCAATTTTTGATAAATACTTAACCGCTTACGGCAAGCAATGGAGTGATGAGTGATGAGTGAATAACGTGTGGCAGGAGTTAAAATTGGCATGGATAGCTTATGCTGTAAGTGTTTTGGGTATTTAGGCTGTTACTTTGTTTAGAAAGAGCGGATAATAGCAGTAATTGGCGCATGAAAAATAGGAAAGAAACCCTACATTGAAACATTTGCCCTCTGCCTACACCAATTACCCCAGCCCAACCCATAACCCATAACTCCTAACTCATAACTCCTAACTCATAACCCATAATTCGCAACTCCTAATTTTCCGTTTTTCACTTTTTAACCTACCTTTGCACAGCGCAAAATATAGCAACAATAAGTTTATATTTGCGCTGCTTAACGGCTGCCGCCGCTTTTTGGCTATGTGTGTATGCCGGTAAAATGGGCTAAAAAGAGTAGGAACAAATAAAATCGGGAAGAAAAAAACGGTTGAGTATAACCAATGCAATAACAAGGCAATATCGGGAAACCAAAAAATACAGCCCAAAATAGCAAATCAGCAAAACAAATTTACTGTATATGGACATCTTGCTTTACAACGAATTGGATTACAGCAAAGTAAAGAAGCAATTTGAAAAAACCTTAGCCATGCTAAAAGCCGGCGATTTTAAATCTGCCGATGCTAAAAAAATGCAAAACACCGGTTTTTACCGCGCCAAACTTGATGATACCAACCGCCTCCTTTTTAAATATGTGCGACACCAAAACAAGGCTTATTTGGTGCTGCTGGAGGTAATTTTAAATCACGATTACGATAAATCGCGCTTTTTGAACGGCGCCGAAGTGGACGAATCTAAGTTTACCCCCGTTTACTCTGAGGCAGAGTTGCAAAAAGAAACCTCACCTACCGAACTTACCTACATAAACCCCAAAAAGCGCGAATTTCATATCTTAGACAAAATTTTGTCGTTCGATGATATTCAGGAAGATATATTTGCCCTTGCACCGCCGCTCATCATCATAGGGTCGGCAGGGAGTGGTAAAACTGCCCTCACGCTCGAAAAAATAAAAACCCTGCACGGCAATGTGCTTTATACTACCCTATCGGCATTTTTGGCAGAAAACGCCCGCAATTTGTACTATTCTTTTGAATATGAAAACAACAAACAAGAGGTAACCTTTATGTCGTTTAATGAGTTGCTGGCAAGCGTAGAAGCGCCAAAAGGTAAAGAGGTTTCCTTTAAACTGTTTGACCAGTGGATTTGGCGATACAAACATGCCTATAAAATAAAAGACGCCTACAAAGTGTTTGAGGAGTTTAAGGGTGTTATTACCGGTTATGATATACATAAACCCTACCTTAGCAAAGAGGAATACCTAAACTTAGGCATTAAACAATCTATTTTTCCTGAAACCGAACGCCCCTTACTTTATGACCTTTTTCAAAAATACCTCGCTTTTTTAGAAGAAGGCAACCATTTTGACAGCAATATCCTTGCTTACCAATACTTGGCTAAAACCGAAAAAAAATACGACTTTGTGGTGATAGACGAGGTGCAAGATATTACCAATGTTCAGCTCTTTTTTATCCTTAAACAACTCCATAACCCCACTTCTTTTATTCTTTGCGGTGATTCTAACCAAATTGTACACCCCAATTTTTTCTCGTGGTCGCACGTAAAAACCTTGTTTTACCAACAAGAACTAAAAGGCAATATCATACGCATATTAGCCACCAATTACCGAAATACGCCCGAAGTTACCAAAATTGCCAACCAACTCCTGCTGGTTAAAAATGCCCGATTTGGCTCCATAGATAAAGAAAGTACTTACTTAGTACAAGCCAACTCTAAACAAAAAGGCGATATACAGTTTTTAGAAAACCTGCCAAAAGTGCGCCAAGATATGAACCAGCGCACCGGTAAATCTGCCCGATTTGCGGTAGTGGTTATGCGAGACGAAGACAAACACGAAGCCCGAAAGTATTTTCAAACCCCACTCCTTTTTTCGGTGCATGAGGTAAAGGGCTTGGAGTACGAAAACGTAATTCTTTACAATATCATATCGGATTACGAAAAGGAGTTTAGAGAAATTTGCGGCTCGCTTAACCCTGATGATATTACCCCCGATAAACTGCAATACAGCAGAGCCAAAGATAAATCGGATAAATCGCTCGATGAGTTTAAGTTTTACATCAACTCTTTGTATGTAGCCATTACCCGCGCCGTTTCTAACCTGTATGTTATTGAAACCAATAAAAAACATGCCCTGCTTGCCTTGCTCCAACTTACCAATTTTGGCAGCATGGTAAACCTTAAAGAACAACGCTCTACACAAGAAGAATGGCAGCGCGAAGCACGCCGATTAGAAATGCAGGGTAAACAAGAACAAGCCGACGCTATTAAAAAACAAGTGCTGAACTTGCAACCCGTGCCCTGGCAAATAATTACCCCCGATAAACTGGAAACCTTAAAAGCCGAAGCACTTAACCCCGATTTGTTTAATAAAAAAGCCAAAGACGCCCTTTTTGAATACGCTTTGTTTTACCAATTAAATCACTATTTTATAAAACTGAGCAACCTGAAATACCGCGCCGCCGACAACTGGCAAAAAGAATACAATGCGGTTCTTAGCCGTAAGTTTTCGGAATACAAACAAGATAATGTTAAACAACTGCAACAAAAAACCCAAAAATACGGCTTCAATTTTTGCTACGAGTTTAATGTAACGCCCTTTATGGTTGCCATAATGTTTGGCGCCGCCCAAATAACCCAGTACCTTATAGAAAACGGCGCCAATACCCAACATGCCGATAACATGGGGCGAAACGCCCTAAGGCTTGCCCTGCTCCGATGTTTTACCAATGCCCAAAATAAAACCAAGTTTGCCAAAATTTACCCGTTTGTAAATGCCGATAGTTTTAACCTACTTGTTCATAACAGGTTGGTTAAACTAAACAAACAGCAAGCAGAGTATTTAATGCTCCAAATTATGATTGCCGTTTATGCAACAAGGTTACAACACTATCTAACAAACCCCGGCATTCATGCCTTCCCTATTTTTGATACCGCTTTCTTTATAGACTTTTTTGACGGTTTCTCGCAGCAGGTAATACCCGATTATAGGCGGCAAAGAGCCTATATTAGCAGCATACTCTCTAAAAACGAAGTACACAAAAACGACCCCTATAATAAACGCCTGTTTTTGCGCGTAGCTACCGGCAAGTATGTACCCAATCCGCTGCTGGCTGTTGCTGTAAATGAGGAGTGGGTTTTGTGCGCAGGTTTAACCGGCCTTAATTCCATAGATGAAAGCAATGTTCACTTTACCCATACGCAACTCCTTAGTTTTATACATAGTTACATGCAAAACCCCCTTGCTACACCGCTCGAACAGCCGTAAAGGAAAGCGGCATTAGGGAGTATTGCCGCTATTTGATGTAGCAATTGCCATATAACTACCTGTTTATAAGCAAAACACATAAAAAAGCATACTCCTAAAACTACCCTAAAACCGGCAACAATTAGTACACTAATAACACAAGCGCGGCTGATTTGCACAGATTTTTGAAAAATAACGTAGAAACAGGGTGTACTGTTTCTACTAACGCAAGGTTAAAATTAATAGGAACGCCCAATAATGGTAAAGCCTGCATACAGTTTACCTGCACCGGTTAAATTGAGCAGCAAACTGCGCACCGCGGCGCCTTTTAATAACGCAAGATTGGAGTTATTTGCACACTCAAAGCCTTTGAGTAAGCTCCTAATGCTAACCTTACATTGTGCTGCCGGTTTACGCCAAACTAAGGCTGTACGTTTTGCGCGGTTGTTTGGGTAAAACCAAACAACAGTAAGGTAAACAATAAACAGTACCCGAATAGCTGCCTATAAGTGTATAAATAATTATACGGCTGCTATTAAAGCGCATGGCAGCATTATTTATACTGCCTTAACCTGTTTGCAAGAAGGCGTAAATAGCATTGCTTTTTATTGGTAAAAACAAAAGCCACAACAGCTCAATAAATTTGATGGCAATTTGCAAGTGCGTATTGACTTC
>DDVC01000139.1 GCA_002345145.1 Bacteroidetes bacterium UBA2322 | reverse complement strand
CTTAAAAAACAAAAAGTTTGGGATATTTTGATAATTAATATAGCCCTGCCAAAGGTTTTTTAATTGTAAGCCATTTATTGAATTTATTTTGTTTAAATATATTTTTACGGCACTCTCATATTCATTAATTTTTCTGAACACTTCTTCAGGCGTTTCACCATAAAAAAGAGCTTCTTTTAATCCGCTTGATAGTCCACGAGCAGGATACACCATTTTTCCATTGTTTTCCATATAAGTTTTGGCTGCTACAAATTCTATAAACTTAAATGGATATATTTTTTCAATTCGCATTCTTCTTGCCAAATCAGCGGTTTGGTTAAGAAGTAGAGCAGATGAACCAGTGCAAAGAATAAAGGCAGTTCTTGCTTCGTCATAAAGAATTTTCAATGTTTTGCTCCAATTGTCCTCATCGTGGATTTCATCAAAAAGCAATGTAATTGGCTCTGATAGTTCATTAAAGCGTTTTTTTATAATATGCCGTTGAAATGCTTCTAAGGCAATATGCAAATCTGTACCTAAGTTCTTCAATGTATTTACATTAAAGAAGTAAATTTTTTTATGATGATTTTGGTAAATATAATTGGCAGTTTGCCATAAAAGGGTTGTTTTACCTACTCCCCGAAGTCCTGCCAGACTAACAAATCGCGGTTCTGAACCCGATTTTAAAAAGTCATCAGCATATTTTTTCAAAAGGACGTAAACTAATCTTGTCGGGTACCGAAGTTTGGTAATAGGGTGTGTCAACCTGCTTTCAATAGCAGTTTTTGACACAAGGGTATTTTCTAAATAATATCTTAAATTTTCGTCCATTATAATACAATGGTAAGAATTTTAGAAGTCGGTTTTTGTAGAAATTCATTTATTTACAAAGGCTTGTATATGTTATAGCAGTACTATTATTTCAATAACCACCAACTAACTACTACACACACTTTTTGTTCGCAATATAACTAAAACCGGCTGTCTAAGGTTTTTTCCCCCACTAACATTAAACAATTCAGCTGCTTGCATAAGGGGGTAAATTAGCGTAGTAAACAAACTTTGCCATGCGCACAAAGATACATCAATTTTACTCCTACACCTCACATACTTTTCAAAAAAAAATTGACCTAAGAACAGACTTAGCACATCGGAACTCGTAAAAAGAGTTAGCATACCACCACTCACCATAATTCCCGTTCCTCACATTATTGTCATTCTCACCAAAAACGCCTACCTTTGCCGCTTCATTCAAAAAGCAGTAACGGTAAACACAGTTGGTCATCATGTCAAGCGAACTCAACAAAGTATATAATCCCGAAGAAGTAGAGAGCAAATGGTATGCATATTGGGAAAAACATCGGTTTTTCCGCTCCACGCCCGATGAGCGCCCGGCATACACCATTGTTATTCCGCCGCCAAACGTTACTGGTGTGTTGCACATGGGGCACATGCTCAACAATACCATTCAGGACATACTCATTAGGCGCGCCCGCATGAAAGGGTACAATGCCCTATGGGTGCCCGGTACCGACCACGCCAGCATTGCCACCGAAGCAAAAGTGGTACAACTGCTGCGCCAGCAAGGCATCAAAAAATCTGACCTTACCCGCGATGAGTTTTTAAAACATGCCTACGAATGGAAAGATAAATACGGCGGCATCATTTTAAAACAATTGGAAAAATTGGGCGCCAGTTGTGATTGGGAGCGAACCCGCTTTACCATGGACGAAACCTACTATCGGGCAGTCATAAAAGTATTTATTGACCTTTACAACAAAGGATATATTTACCGCGGATTGCGCATGATAAACTGGGATTGCGAAGCCCTAACAGCCCTATCAAACGAAGAGGTGCAATATGCCGAAAACGGCGAAGCCTCTAAAATGTACTCCCTACGCTACCCTATACAAAACGAGCCCGATACATGGGTTATCATTGCCACCCAACGACCCGAAACCATTATGGGCGATACCGCCATAGCCGTAAACCCCAACGACCCGCGCTACCAACATCTCATTGGCAAAACCGCCTTGGTGCCACTCATTAACCGACCTGTTCCTATTATTGCCGATACCTACGTGGACATGGAATTTGGTACCGGCTGCCTCAAACTTACGCCCGCACATGACCCCAACGACTACGAAATAGGGCAACGACACAACCTACCCATTATTGATACCATTAACCTAAACGGCACCCTGAACGAACTTTGCGAACTGCCCCACTACATAGGTTTAGACCGGTTTGAAGTGCGCAAACGCATCATTAAAGAATTAGAAGAAAAAGGACACTTAGTAGCCGCCAACGATTATACTGCCCGCATAGGCAGGTCTGAACGAACCGGCTCAGTAGTGGAGCCTAAGCTCTCTTTACAATGGTTCATTAAAATGAAGGAAATATCGCGCCGTGCCTTGCAAGCCGTTGAAGACAACGAGGTGCAGCTCATTCCCGCCAAGTACAAAAACACCTACCGCCATTGGATGGAAAATGTTCGCGACTGGTGCATCAGCCGCCAACTTTGGTGGGGGCACCGCATTCCGGCTTACTACTACGGCGAGGGTGAAAACGATTTTGTAGTTGCCGAAACGCCCGAACAAGCCCTACAAATTGCCCGACATAAAACCGGAAACCCCCACCTGCAAGCCAACCAACTCCGCCAAGATGAAGATGTGTTAGATACGTGGGCATCGAGCTGGCTCTGGCCTATTGCCGTTTTTGACGGGTTTGAAGATTACGATTTGGAAACCCAACAGTTTACCCGCCTCAACCCCGATTTAGCCTACTACTATCCTACCGATGTACTGGTAACTGCCCCCGAAATCCTGTTTTTCTGGGTTGCCCGTATGATTATTGCCGGCTACGAATACTTAGACAAACACCCATTTAAAGATGTTTATCTGACCGGTATTGTGCGCGATAAACTGGGCATAAAAATGAGTAAATCATTGGGCAACTCGCCCGAACCGCTGGAACTCATAGCCAAATACAGCGCCGATGGGGTGCGCGTGGGCATGTTGTTTGCCTCACCTGCCGGCAACGACCTGCCTTTTGACGAAAAACTCTGCGAGCAAGGGCGCAACTTTGCCAACAAAATCTGGAACGCCCTGCGTTTAGTAAAAGGCTGGCAAACCACTCCTGCCCATAACCCCCATAACCAGCCTGCCATAAACTGGTTTGAAAGCAAAATTGTCCAAACACGTCAGGAATTAGATAACCTTTTTGAACAATACCGAATTTCGGAAGCCCTTAACCTGCTGTACAGTTTTATTTGGGACGACTTCTGCGCAGTTTACTTAGAATTGGTAAAGCCCGATTTTGAGCAACCCCTTGATGAAACTACCTACCGGGCTACCATCGGATTTTTTGAGCAACTCATGCAACTACTGCACCCGTTTATGCCCTTTATTACCGAAGAAATTTATCAACACCTTCAACCCCGGCAAGAGGGCGAAAGCATTTGCATAAGCCACTACCCCACCCCCACCCTACCCGATGAAACTGCCCTTAAACGCGGCGAAATACTGAAAACCCTGCTTACCCAACTGCGCGATGTGCGGGTAAAAAAGAACCTGAAACCCAAAGACCCGCTGCCCTTGTTTGCCAACGTAAGTCAGCCCGATTTTTACCAACCCATTATACCCGTTTTGCAGAAAAAAGCCTTCCTGCAAAGCGTGGAATTTACCGCCGCCGAAGTACCCAACAGCGCTATGTTTATGGTAGGCACTGATGTTTTCTATGCCGCACTGAGCAGTGATTTTGATGTAGCAGCCGAAAAAGAACGCCTACATAAAGAAATAGACTACCTTATCGGATTTGCAAAATCGGTAAATGCTAAACTCTCCAACGAAAAATTTGTGAGTAGCGCCCCCGAAGCCGTAGTAAACAAAGAGCGCCAAAAACTTGCCGATGCCGAGCAAAAACTAACCGCCCTCCAAGAAGCATTGGGAAAGTTGTAAACCTTTTCACTGCCTCGGTACGTCAGCTTCAAAATTTGCCATTCCCAGCCCCTCCACCCACCCATGCAAACCCTTGAACTACACATAGAAGCCATAATTTTTGCTGCCGGCAAAGCAGTTACCGAAGCCGAAATTATAACCACCTTAGAAAAAACACTCGAAATACCTGTTTCGGCAAAACAGGTAGCACAACACATTCAAAACCTTATTGCCAAGTACCAATCGGGCAATTACGCTTTTGAACTAACTCCTATTAGCGATGGGTTTCAGTTCCTTACCAAATCGGCTTACCACAAAACCATATCAGTTTTCTTAAACATCAGGGCAAAGAAAAAACTATCGGCGGCGGCGGTAGAAACCTTAGCCATAATTGCCTATAAACAACCCGTAAGCAAAGCCGAGATAGAACAAATAAGGGGGGTAAACTGTGATTACAGCATACAAAAATTATTAGAAAAGGAACTCATCGAAATATCGGGCAGAAGCGACCTGCCCGGAAGACCCCTCTTATACGGCACTACTCAACTGTTTATGGATTACTTTGGCTTACATACCATTGCCGACTTGCCTAAGTTAAAAGAAATTCTACCCCAAACTAACCAAATAGGTACGCCGGAGGAATAGCTTTGGGGGGTTAGTGGGGTATTTAGCAATAATCGCACACAACGAATAACAGTACCGGCTCACGGCTGTGCATTTCTATATTCATAATGTATCTTTTCTCTCTTTTAACTTCTCTTCCCAAATTTGAACATGAAAAAACGACACGAAAAAAAAGCCGCAGCCGGCAATGTAAAGAAACAAAAGGGCGCACCTGCCTCTAAATCTTATGCCGTAAAAACGGTAAAAGGCGCCGAACTGAAAAAAAGCCCGAAAACCCTGCTGAAAGAGCAGCAAGAAGCTGACTATGTTGCGCAGCGCTTTAAACGCCAAATAGAAAAGGAAGAGGAGGAAATGCGCGCCCGCGAAGAAAAAGCCGCTTCGGGCAGTTATTACAAGGGTAAAAAGAGTGGCGATTATGACAAAACAGGCGGCAGAAAAGAGCAAAGAAGCTACGAAAAACGTTCTTGGGAAAAAGAAAAACCCTATATGGGTGAAAAAAAATATCCGAAAGAAGAAAATGCCCCCTCCTACAAACGTTATGGGCAACGAGATGACAAGCCTAAAACCGAAGTATTTAAACGCGAAAGGAGCATAGAGAAACCTTCATTTACCAACCGCAAACCCGATGATGGGTTTAAAAAACGAACTTACCAACGCCAAGTTGATGAGGAGCAGCGTTTTGCTGAACCCAAACGAATTGTGCGACCGGCTAAAAAGGAGGAGACTAAAACCAAGGTGCGTAAATATGGCGATGAGCAACCTACTTATGAACGCCCTCGTTATACCGACCATAAAACGCCTAAAACCACACGCAAATATAGTGAAGAGCAACCTACTTATGAACGCCCTCGTTATACCGACCATAAAACGCCTAAAACCATAACCATCAAAAAACAAGCCCCCGAAACCGGTAATAAATATGCCGATAAAAAAGGGACGTTTTCTGAAAAACGTTGGGAAGATAACCGAACATTTACCCCAAAAAGACAAGAAAATACCGATAAATATACTACCCGAAACGAAGAAACCCGATACAGCAAACGCCCTGTTGTAATAAAACGCCGAGTTGCAAGTGTTACTCAAGCGCCTTTATCGGCATTAGAAGAGCTGCGCAGTGGTGGCATGCGATTAAATAAGTATGTAGCCAACTCGGGCGTTTGCTCGCGCAGGCAAGCAGATGAACTCATTGCATCGGGTAAAGTTACGGTAAACGGGCAGGTGATATTGGCTATGGGGCATCACGTTTTTGAGAACGATGTGGTGCTGTTTGAAGGCAAAAAACTAAACCCTGCTCCGCTGGTGTATGTGCTGCTCAATAAACCTAAAAACATTATTACCACCGCCCGCGACCCCGAAGGCAGACCCACCGTGATGGATTTGGTAAAAGGCGCTACACCCGAAAGGCTTTACCCTGTGGGCAGATTAGACCGAAACACAACCGGATTGCTTATTTTAACCAATGATGGTGAACTTGCACAACAGCTCTCTCACCCCAGTAGCGAAATACCTAAAATTTACTATGTTATTCTTAATAAACCGCTTCTAAAACAAGACCTCGACAAAATTGCACAAGGTAAGGTAGAGCTGGAAGACGGGTTAGCCCAAGTAGATGAAATAGAATACGTAAGCTCACTCGACCGTAGCGAAATTGGCGTTAATATCCACTCGGGCAGAAACCGCATTGTGCGCCGCATTTTTGAGCATTTGGGTTATGAGGTTATGCGCTTAGACCGCATTATGTATGCCGGACTGACCAAAAAAGACCTTGCGCGCGGCAAGTGGCGCTATCTTAGCCCTCGTGAAGTGGCAGAACTTAAACGGTTTAAATCTGCAAAACCCATTGCGTTGTCAACCGATGATGAAGACTAACGCAGTCTATCCATAGATTTTAGCAGATTGATGTCTGCCTGTACGCCGCGTATTGCCAAAATGATAAATGCCATAGCCAATACCGGAAATCCGGCGCCAAAATACGGTGTATCTTGCCCTTCGGTTGTAAGGGCAAAGTAAACACCTAACCCCACTATGGCGCTTACCATTACCAATGCCACGCGGCTAAGGGTTATTTGCAGCTTTCGGTTTTTATACAAGAAAATAATGCCAAGGGTTAGTAAGGCTGTTAGCCCACTGATAATTGCCAAAGCTATAAAATTGAGCGCTGAGAGCAGCAAACTACCACTGATGGCAAAGGGGGTAAAAATGAATACTATACAAGCGGTAGCAGCCAGTAAAAACCAAACAGATTGTATGCGTTGAATCATAACGGAAGGTAAAAATGAAGGGTAAGAAGTTGAAACTATGATGTTGTGTGAAATAAAGCTCTGTAATAGCCCGATGATTAACCTGCACTTTCGGGTAGTATCCACAGGTGATACTCGGCATTATGGGTAGAAGTCATAGACTTAATAACATTTTGGTGGTTAAAGTTGGGAAATTTAGAAACTATATCGTAAATGGTTTGAAATGCCGGTAAATCTTGCGGCACAAAACAAGCGTTGTGTTCATTGTCAATCAGCACCAACCATACATCGGGTAAAAAAGGACCTTTATCGGTATTAACCAATCTAATTTCCTGCAAGTTGTCCCAGTAAAGTATTTCGGTATCGGGATAAATGAAATGCTCCACTTTAATAAAATCGATGGTAATTTCAATCCTAAATCCCGATTCCACTATCTCAGCATCGGAGCGTTGGAGTATTTTTTCCAAATAGTTCATGGCAATGGGTATTGTTTTTACCTGAATGGTGTGTGTTGGGTATTGGGCACGCGGGGTTTAAACTGTTTAAGTTGTTTCATAAAACTTTCTTTCCCCATATAGCCCTCAATTCTTTTAAGTTCCTTGCCATCGGAGTCAAAAAAGATAAAGGTAGGATAACCGGTTACACCATACATTTCGGCTACCAATTTGTCGCTTTTTTCGGCATGTGCTTTATAGGGTACAAAATGGCGGTTAAGCAGTTCCCGCGCTTCCTGGTGGATAAAAATTTCTCTATCCATTTGTTTGCAGGCGCGGCACCAGTCGGTATAAAAATCGGCAACTAATACTTTTCGTTCTTTTCGGGCTTTTTCTGTGGCATTTTTCCAGTTGTCTTTGTTAAAATAAGCCAGTCGCTTAGCCACTTCTTCTTCGGTAAGTTCTTCGGGGTTGGTAATTACCTCATCAGCAAATTCATCAAAATAGGGTTCTATCAATTTGGGCTCAGTGGCGGTGGGTAAATCGGTTTGTTGTATGGCATCGGGCGTATTGTCTTTTTCGTTTTTGGCTGTTTTTTTATTTTTCTTTTTAGTATTGTCTTTTGTTGGTTCGGGCTTTAATACCGGCTCGTTGGCATCTGAATCTGTTATTTCCGTGTTATTATTAACAGGTGTTTCGGCTTTATTCTTATTCTTCTTGCCTTGTGCTTTTGCTATTGAGCTGCCTGCAAGCGCAAAAAAGGTCAAAACAAACATGTATAAAAATAAATTTTGCATAAGTAAACAAAACATTAATTAGGGTTAAGCAATACAAAAAGAACGTTTTAACTACGCAAGTTGCTACGCAGGTGCAAAAATAAGCCATGTTTGCCGTAAATTTGCCACTACCGGTGTTATTTACCAAACATTGCAGCTGTTCAAAACATGTATTGATAAAGTTGAAGCCAAAGTTGCAGTACTATTTAACCAACTATCCCGATGAAAAAATTTGTTGGACTATTATTGTTCTTCTGCTGCGCGAGTATGTTATGTAAAGCGCAAAACGCACAAAAACCGGTGGCAACCAAAATGCCCCAACCCACCCCGGCCACATTAGTACATATAGATTATGGTTTAGTACTACCTGTTGCCGATTTAGGCAACCGCTTTGGTTTAAGCTCAAAAGTGGGCGGTAGTGTTATGCGCAAAACTGCTAACAATTTGTTGTTTGGCGTTGATGGGTTTTTCTTATTTGGCAATGTATTAAAGGAAGATTCGCTGGCAATAAACCTGTTTAACTCTGATGGATACATAACCGGTACCGACGGACTGCCGGCAGATGTAAGTTTGTTTTTGCGTGGATTTTTAACCACGTTTAAAGCCGGAAAACTGTTTACCTTAAACGCCAAAAATCCTAATTCGGGTATTTTTGTGCTGGGCGGCGCCGGTTTTTTGCAGCACAAATTGCATATAGTGGACAGAAACGAGTCGGTGCCGCAGTTGCAGGGCAAATACCGCTATGGATACGACCGGCTAACCAATGGTTTTGCACTTCAACAAAATATAGGCTATCAGTATTTGGCTAATAACCGGTTGGTCAATTTCAGAATTTCGGCAGAGGCGGTACAGGCATTTACCCAAAACCGCCGCTCTTACAATTTTGATACCCGCCGCGCCGAAACGGGTAGGCGCATAGATGTGTATTTTGGCATCAGTATTGGGTGGATTTTACCCCTTTACCCCCACTCCGATGACCAATTTTTTATCAATTAAGCGCTGATTTAAGCATATTGTTTTACCTTTGTGCAGCGCAATACTTGTAAAGCATTGTAAACACAAAAAAAAACACTATGATTTTCAGAAAAACAACTTCAAAAGAGGAAATTAATGAAATGGCAAAAGCAGGCAAGCTAACTTTTGCAGGCGCTTCTTCTACCAAAATTTACGGCGAAATTAGAGTTACAAATAAGGAAACCAGTAAAAAATGCGGGGGCGCTACCTCGTTAATAAAAAGCGCCAATGCTGACCAATCCAAATCAACGCAAGTTTTTTTTGTTGACGAAATTGAGGCGCTTGAAAAAGGTTATCGCCCGTGCAAATCTTGTCTTACCAGTTTAGCTAATGAATGGGAAAATGCTGTGGACAAAAAAGCGTGGGCAAAAAACAGAATAGACAAACTGCGAGCGGAAGCGAGTAAATAAAGTATCTACTTAGGTACTTGCCCACCATGCAGGTTCATTGTGTATTTGTAGGCTAATTGGTAAGATTTCCGGCAGAAATTAGCACACGGATAACACTGCTGAGGCTGATTTACACAGATTTTTGGAATAATTACAAATTACCAGCCCAATTTTGTTTCACGCAAAGACGCAAAGGCGCAAACTGGTTGTTATTTCTTAGAACCCATGGCTGCACCCTCTTGCTTGTTAACTAAGCCGGTTGGCTCAGTTGTTCAAAAAGGGCAATGCACTCATTTTCTTTTAAGCGCATGAGGTTTTGGTCTTCGGTTTTTTTGTCTTTGTAGCCCAATAGGTGTAAAACGCCGTGCGCCATAACCCTAAGTAGTTCTGCCTGCGCAGTAACGTGGTATTTTTGGGCGTTTTCGGTAACGCGGTCTATGCTTATAAAAATATCGCCTTCAATTAGGTGGGGCGCATCGGAGTTATCAAAGGTAATAATATCGGTATAGGTATGATGATTAAGGTGGGTGGTGTTGAGCTGATAGAGGTAATCATCGGTACAAAAAATAAAATTGACCTCACTGAGCCATTTACCCTCTTTTTCCACTATGTTTTTGAGCCATTTCTTTAGAATTTGGCGGTTTTTGAGGCTATATTTTAAAGGCGGCTCAATATGAAAGGTAACGGGCATGAGGTAAACCGCGGTTAGTTTATATTAAATCTGATAACCACTCTTCTGCCATTATTAGAGTATTGGAGGTGGTCAGAAAGTTGGCGCATTAAAAAAACCCCGCGTCCGTTTGGGTTGCAGATACAGGCGGGCGAGGTGGGGTCGGGCAGGGCATTGGGGTTAAAACCGCAGCCTTCATCAGAAATGGTAAAGGAAAGAGATGCTTTATTTGGTTGTGCTTTTACCACTACTCTTTTGCAGGGGTCGGCTTGGTTTCCATGCAAAATGGAGTTGTTTACTGCTTCGGTCAGCACTAATAACATGTTAAAGTAAAGGTCATCTGGCAGGTTATACTTCGATTTTAGTTCTTGCAAAAACGGTTCTACTTGGCTAATGTTTTCAGGAATAGAGTTTAGCCTGAGGGTAAACCGGGCTTTAGGCGACATAGTTTGTAACTGTTGCTGCATAGTGTAGGTTTTGAAGTAGGTGCGTTTAGGTTGGCATTATTTGTTAGGAGGTGTTACTATTAGACGAGTAAAAATTGACTAAGTAACGCATTACCCGCCCCAAAAAGTTTAATGGCTTAGTGAGGTGGGTAATGTGGGAACTTAAAAACTAATTGATTTAAAATAACGTTCAACCAAAGCCTTATAGTAGGGTTTTAAGGTAGGCGGAACCGTTTTGTAGAGGTCTATTTCCGATTGGCGTTTTTTCATGTATTCTTCCATTTCTGGGGGCGCTTGTCTGTTACGTTCGCGGGCGGTTTCGGCAAGGCGTTTTTCGTCCCAGTCTTGTTCGCGTTCAGCTTCGGCGGCTCGGAGCATACGGTTAAGTATTTCCTGTTGCCGTTTGAGCATTTCGGCGGTAAGGCGTTTGTTTACCAAATCGGTTTCGGTTTGTTCCATTTGCTTGGGCAGGTCGCCAATACCATCAGAGCCTCCTTGTTTTTTACCGTCTTTGCCTCGTTGTTCCTGCATTTGTTCCATAGCCTTTCGTATAGCGGCTTGTTTGGCGGCAAGTTCGGCGGCTTCGCGGCTCATTTGTTTAGCGTCTGATTTACCCTCTTTCATAGCTTGCTGAAGTTTGGTAATGCGGTCGTTGAGTTGTTGTTGCAGTTGTCCCATACCCTTCATGCCTTTGGGGTTATTACCCGGTTTTTGGCACATTTGGTTACCCTGCATCTGCTGCGACATTTGCTGTTGCATTTGCTGCATCGATTCGTCAAGCATTAGGGCAAGGTTGTTTACACTGGTCATAATATACTGCTGGCTGGTAGCTGCCTGTGCCGGTTTACGGTCGGCAAGGGTTTCTAAGGTATTATCCATGTTGCGGTTTATTTCGGTAAGTTCTTTGGTAATAAACGATTGCAACTGGAACACCCTGCGGCTAAGCGCCATCAGGCTGTCTTCTATAAGGCGGGCATCATCTTTGAGCTTAAACTGGTCGCGCACCAATGCGTTATATCGGGCGGTATTGATGTCTATGCGCTGCATAGATTGCATTACATCTTCTTGTTCCATGCTCAATTTGAGCAGGTTCTCTAATAACTGGCGTATGGCTTGCATATCTTCTTCCATTTGTTGTTGTTGCATTTGCATTTGCATTTGCTGAAGATTTTGGGCCATTTCCTGCATTTTTTTAGCGGCGTTTTTCTGATTTTTGGCAGCGTTTTGCGATTGTTGCTGTTGCATTTGCTGCATACTTTGTTTCATATCGTCGCTAATATCTTGCTGCTGTTTTTCGGTTTCTTTTTGCAAGTCCATTTTATTATTGAGGTCATCGCTCATTTTTTGAAGGTCTTGCATATCTTTTTTAAGGTCTTCAAATTTTTTGTCTATTTCTTCTTGCTTTTGCTGTTGTTGGTCAAGGTTGCTGCCATCGGGTTTTTTCTGGGTTTCCTCGCTCAGTTTTTGTTCCTCTTTGGCAAGGTCATTCAGTTTGTCTATGGTTTCGTTCATTTTTTGCTCAAACTCTAATTGCTTAAAGAGTTCCAGCATACGGTCCATTTCTTTTTCCAATTGTTCGCTGTTCATTTCAAAGTCTTTCAACTGGTCTAAGGTTTCTTCCTTACCCATTTTTTCCATGAGTTCTTTGAGTTTTTCCAGCATTTCTTTCATTTCTTCCGATAGCAGTTCGTCCATCAGTTTTTGGAGTTGTTCTTGTTTTTTCTGCATATCTTCAGAAAATTCCTTAAAGTCTTTTTGCTGCTCCATATTTTCTTTAAACTCGTTTTGCAGGTCTTTTATATCTTCCTGCATTTGCTGGTGTTTATTGAGCAGGTTGTCAATTTTATCTTTGTCTTCCCATGTGAGGTCTTTCTTTTGAAGAATTTTATCCTGCACTTTTTTAAACTCTTCTTTCAGCTCTTTGGCATCTTTTTTAACCTTTTCTATGTCAGTTTTGATTTCTTTATTTTTAGAATCGGCAAGGGCGCTCATTTCTTCTACGGTGGGCATTTCATATACCATTATTTGCGATCGGGTTGACTTACTGCCATTAACTCCGTCGTTATCCCAAACTTCAAAGAAATAAGTAATTCTTTCGCCCGGTTTGAGGCTCATGAGGTTCATATCCCAGGTGTGGGTAAAGCTGGCGGCTTTTTTATCTGTACCTCCCAAGCTAATGGGTACTGCCTGATAGCCCAAATCGGAAGAGAAGTTTTGCCCACTGGGGTCAACTTTGTATTTAAACTCTAATTTGCGCACACCGTAGTCATCGGCTACATCGCCAAAGAAATAGAGGTATTTGGGGTCGGCTTCGTCGCGCTTTTCGTTTGCCGAAATTACCGGATACAAATCGGGGATAACCGATATGTTGTAGCTGATAGAATCGGCATTTTTAAGGCGGTTGTTGGAGAGGTAAATGGTGTAAGTGGCATCTTTCATTAACCTACGGGCAAGGGTAAATTTTCCGTTTTGGTTATTTTGAGCGGCAACCGGGGCACTGGCATCAAATTTCACCGAAATTTCATCGGTGTTTTGGGCTTCAAAATGCCAGGTAACCGAAGTGCCCAATGGCACCACCATATCGCCCGAATTGTGCAGGGTTTGGTCTTTTTCGCCGGTGTATGCGGGGTAGTTTACCTCTGCATAAAAACTCACTATAGACGGCTTGGGTATAACTGTGAGCGTGTATTCTTTTGATTTAACGCCGTTTGACTCAAAAAAGAAGTTAATATCTTTTTGAACTTTACTAAATCGGTAGGTAAACTCAGCGGGGGAATTTTTTTTCAGTTTATAGGGAAAATTATTCACCACCACAAATGCTTCGTTGGGCAGTACATTTCCCGATACGTTTACGGTTATGTCAAAATCACTAAACTGCACTACTTCCAAATTGGTGGTGGCAAGGTCAAATTTAAAAGGTGCAGGCGGTTCAAAGGTTTGGTTGTTATTGAGCAAACGTGTGGCGCTGCTGGGTATAAGATTGGGCGCGCCTATCAGAATTGCCAGCAGCAGTAGCACAGGCATAATGGCATACTTGGCGTAGCGGCGGTTGTTTGATAGGTTTATGGCATTGGTAAACGGAACCGGCTTAATTTCTTCAATTTTTTGGTTTACACTTGCCTCTATAAGGGTAGCATCGGCAGCGCTTTTTGATTGCTCCTTCAGTTGTAAGATATTGAGGAGTTTATCTTTTACGTTAGAAAAGTGATTGCCAACAATTTGAGCTGCCTGATGGTGCGAAATAATTTTACCCAACCTGAAGTAGTGCAGCATGGGCAATAACACCCAGCCTGTTAAAGCGGCTGCACTGCCGCCAATGAAGCCGTAGAAGAGCGCTTTACGTGCAGTAGTGGAGAGGTAAAAATAATACTCAACCAAGTTTATAATTAAAAACGACAGTACTATAGCGCCGGTACTATACAGAAAACCCCTGATGAGTTTATTTACATAATATTTTCTAATGAACTGGTCTAACTTGGATATGAGTAGTTGGTAATTGCTGGTAATGCTGCTCATATTATATTCCTTCTTTTGCTTTTAGGGCGTTTTAGTTAATTGTGCGGTAATAACACCTTTATCACCATTTAGGTTTGTTGAACTAATACCTTAGTCTTTTCAGTAAGGATTTGTTTTGGTTTTGAATGACCCTACTAAGATACGGCAAAAAACAAAAAAAGGCAAGGTTTTTTTGTCCCGATGGTAAAAATTAACATAAAAAAGCTCCAAATCGGCAAACTTTACGCATTTCAGACGGGTGTGACCCGAGTTTGATGTAAACCGGTACACAAAGGTAGGAGCGCAAAATCGGCAAAAATTAGCACACGGATAACACAGATGGAGCTGATTAATGCCGATTTTTAAAAAATAAAGGCTCAATTGGGTAAATGATTCAATTTTACCCGAGGTTATCCGTTTAATC
>DDVC01000083.1:10211-18577 GCA_002345145.1 Bacteroidetes bacterium UBA2322 | reverse complement strand
GAACAGTAACTAAGCCTCAAAGAATAGTAACTAAGCCTCAAAGAACAGTAACTAAGCCTCAAAAGGAGTTACCTAAATACAAAGGGCTTCCGTTACAGGCGCAAAACCGGAGGAAAGTAGCGCCCGAATGAAGATGATGCGGCAGATTAGCATCGGCTTATAAAGATAAAGGCTCATGCTAAAAACAGATGAAAATATCCCGATTTTAACGCGAGGTTGCAATTAACATGAACGCCCGATAGGGGTAAAACCTATGTGTGGTTTTGATGCACTCGTTAAAATGGGCAACAGATTACGGTGCGCTGCACCTCTTATAAACACTTTTGCCTCTGTGCTACCACGATTACGGGGCACTGCCCCTTGTGTGTTACTTACCAAGAGTTATAAAATGGCGCTTTTGGTTAGGGAAAGGCGCTGCGCACCGTATTTGCTGTCGGTTTTAAGATAGGGCAATGCAAACTTGATGTAGGCTTTACCCCCCTATCGGGTGTTCATTTTATTCCAACCTTGTGTTAAATCAACAATACTGCCGTTTATTGCGGCACAGAAAAAGAGCAAAAATGCCCCATGCAATACAAAATGGAGCATGGGGCATGGTTTTATGGTTTTACCAACCAATTGCGGGTGGGCTTAGTCTGCTTTTTTGTCATCGGGTTGTTTAGATAGGAGGGTTTGTGCGTCATTGGCTTCTTCGCCTAAGTAGGTGGGCAGGTTCATGCCTGCCATTTTAAAAAGGTCTTGCAGCGGCGGAATGGTTTTGTATAAACCCGATACAAATTTAGAGGTGGCATTACCGTCATTGCCATCAGCGCTGCCACTATCCCAAACGGTAACTTTGTCAATTTTAATGTTTTTAATGGCTTCAACCTGAATTTTAACCAATTCGGGCAGTTTATCGGCAATCATGAGCAGCACGGCATTGTTTGAGTTGCCACCTGCTGCTTCCACTATTTTTGAAAGACCATCGGCTTGTTTGCTCAGCATTTCGTATAAGCCAAGGGCTTCGGCGCGTTTTTTGGCTAAGATGGCATCGGCTTCGCCCATTGCTTCGCGGCGTGTTTTTTCGGCGTGTGCTTCGGCTTCTATTTCCACTTTTTGTTTTTCAATTTCGGCTTGCACAATTTCGTTGGCGGTTCGGGTGGCTTTTTCTAATTCTATGCGCGCCATTTCTGCCTTTTGTTGTGCGGCATAAGCCGATTCTAAGGCAAGGGCTGTTTGCACTTTTTCGGCGGCGGTGGCTCGGCGTTGTGCTTCGGCTTCGCGCTCTCGGCGCTCGGCTTCGGAGCTGGCAATGGCTATTTTGGTAAGGTTTTGCCCTTTAATCATTTCGGCGTTGGCTTCGGCTTCGCCCACTTTGGCTTTTGATTCGGCTTCGGCTACTTTAATGCGTTCTTCTTGTTTGGCGTTGGCTTCGCCAATAGCGCCGTCGCGGTTTTTTTCGGCTACAATTTTTTTGGCTTCGTTAATAGCCTGTGCAGCGGCTTCTTTACCAAGCGCCATAATATAACCCGATTCGTCTTTTATATCGGTAACGTTTACGTTAATAAGGTCTAAGCCTATTTTTTTAAGTTCGGTACCTACATTTGAAAAAACGTAAGCCACAAATTTATCGCGGTCGGCGTTAATTTCTTCAATTTGCATGGTGGCAATAACCAAGCGCATTTGCCCCACAATAATATCATGGGCTAAGGCTCTGATGCTATCCATGGTAAGCCTAAGCAGGCGGTCGGCGGCGTTTTCCATTACGCCGGGTTCTTTTGAAACGCCTACGGTAAAGCGCGAGGGCACATCTACCCTAATGTTTTGTTTACTGAGGGCGCTTTTTAAGTCCACGTCAATAGAGAGCGGGTTGAGGTCTAAAAAAGCGTAATCCTGAATAACAGGCACAATAAAAGCGGCTCCGCCATGAATACATCGGGAAGCCTGATTTTTACCGGTTTTGCCGTAAATAACCAATATCTTATCAGAAGGGCAGCGTTTATATCTTGAAATAAGGTAACTCAGTACGCTAAAAATCATAAAGCCGCCAATGGCGAGCAGGATAAAGAAGGAGTCCATAACAAGTGTTTATTTGGTTAAGGTAAAGTGAGGTAAAAAAATTAGGTTTCAAGAGCTAAGAGTGGTTCTACTACCAAGATATTATCGGCTTGAACGCTGATGATGCGTATTTTTTGTCCGGTAGGTATGGGCTGATTATGGGGGGTAATGGCATCAAGCTCCTGAAAATTGCCCTCTAAGGTAAGGTGAATTTTACCTACGCCCTGTTGGTTGGGCGGAATGGTTAAATATACATCGGCGGCATGACCTATGGCATCGTAGGGGTCAAATACGCTGCCGCGGTCTTGGAGTTTAAAAAACAGGTAAAACAAATAGGCAATGCTGAGCATAGCAACTGCTCCGGCAAAAGTAGCGCCCAGCATTACTATGGGCAGCGAGTAGCCTTTGTTCATGAGTACTATGCCTGTCCAGCCAAACAGGGCGGCAAATGCCAACATGCTTCGCACAGAAAAAATGCTAAAATCGGCAGCTATTTCAAAATCGGTGTTAATGTCTTCAGCGCCTATATCGTGCCCTATAAAGTTTAGCGCTAATTGCACTAAAAACAAAATAGAGCTTACTATAGAAATAACCCAGAAAAACTGCATTTGCCAGCCGAGTGCGTTCCACCAGTCCATAAATTTTTATTGTTTGGTTAAACAAACGCTAATGTAAGCCCTTTCTATTACCAAACCTAAATTTGCTTGAAATAATTCAGTTGGACTGAAAAAAATAAGGGCGACTTGTAAAAGCCGCCCCTGTAAGGTATTGGTTAAACTACTATGTATTTGGTTTGGTTAGTGTAGCAAGGTCATCATTTTACAATCGGTAAACACACCGTTTTCATTGGTTGCCTGCACTTGGTAAGCATACGAGGCGCGGGGCAACCCCAGCGCTGCAAGGTCAATATCAAGGGTGTGATTACCTGCCGGCAGCCAGCCTTTGTTTATGGCAGCCACTTTTTTACCGCTTTGGTTCCACAGTTCTACTGTTACTTGCGAGGCAAGGGTAAGAGCAAGCGGAATGGTGGTAACGGCGGTAAACGGATTGGGGTAATTTTGCCCCAATTGCATATTTTTTGCAGTTTCGTTTTCAGTATGACCAAGTCCCACTGTGCCGGCGCCTTGCACGGTTACTTCTATGTAGGCATTGTAGCCGCCGGTATCGGCATTAGGGCTAAGGGTAGCCAGTTGGTACTGATAACCATTGGCAAAAATGTTATCCGTTTGCGGGGTAAGCGGGTCGGCACCTTTGGTATAAATATCGGTATGGGCAGCATACACGGCGTTTACGCTGTTATGGTCAAAGGTAAATTGCGATACCACCGAATAAGCTGAGCTTACATGCACCTGAAAGTGTATGTGGCAAACTCTGCCCGGATACCAGCCGGGAAAAATGGTAATAAAATCAGCTTCGCCATTTACATCGGTCATTTGGTAGCCGCGCAGGTAGGTCAGTCCGGCTTGTGTGCCATAACCCGAGTAGTTACCGTCTTTATCGCAGTGCCATATATTTACCCGCACATTGGGCATGGGCAGGCAGTTGGCAAGTCCCAGTATTTTCATTTTTACATTGAGTTGCACACCGGCGCGGTCTTCGCGCACATCTTGTCTGAAATAGTAAATAGTTGCCGATAAATCTAACGGAAACGGACCGGCGGTTTCGGTAGGAATTAAAACACAGTCGCTCAAATCTTTGGCAAGGGCTGTGTTTTTAAAAATTTGGGCAGTGGGCAGGCTAAGCCCGATGCTCGCCAAACTGAGTCTTTTTAAGAAATCTTTTCGGTTCATTGTACAACTTTAAGGCAGTGAGATAATAATAAGGATAAAATGCAATTGGTTACTTCACCATTTTACCGGTTGCCAGTAATGCGCCCGATGCCGAAAGTAACCTATATACATATAAACCGGCGCATAGGTTTTGGACGGGTAAAATGGTAACCGTTTGGTTTATGGCAGCGCCCATTACTTGCTGCCCTACAAGGTTATACAACTCAAAACGGCAGCCCGATGGTGCGGGCATGGTTTTTAGAAAAAGGTATAAATTGCCATTGGTAGGGTGGCAGTAAACTGCCGGTTTGTTTGCTACAGGCTGTATGGCGGTTATACTTGTATTAACCGTAGTGGGCATACACAAAGTATTTGGGTTTAGGCAAATGGTGTGAAAAACAGGCGGCGTGGCAACGGGTTGGTTGTAATCAAAGTAAATGTAGGCGCTGTTGATAATTTGAGCGCCTTGGGCTATGGTAGAGCGGGGGCGTATGGTGTATTGCACAAACCCTTGACTTTGGGCTTGGTTGGCGGCGCTATCGGGCAGTAAAATATCGTTAAAGGTAAATTGCAGGATATTGCCTTGCAGTATTTGCAGGGTATAGGGGTGGCTGGCAATGCCGGGCAGCAAGGTGGTAAAATCGAGTTGGGCGGCATTAAGGGTATCCAGCACTATGACCGTAAAAGCGGTATCGTTGCCGGTATTTTGAAAATTGATTTGGTAATCAATAGGGTTGTTGGGTAAAATAAAATGCTCCTCTCCTACCCCGCGTGGTTGTGCGTTTTTATCATTGGGGTCAAACGAGCCTATAATGGTATGGCAATCGGTATTGGTGTAAGGCGCTTTATCGGGCGGGGCGGTGGTGGTAACAAACCCCAGCGAGTAGGGTTCTGTGCCACATAGTTCTACTATGGCTTGCGGGTCGCTTGCCCATGGGTCATCGGGGTTGGCTCCTGCATGTACGTTCATGCGCAGGGTAGCGCCGTTAGCGGCATAGGTAAACTCTTGAACCTGGGCGGCGCTGAGCTGAATTTTACCCAGTGCCGACAAGATATCGTCTTCATATACCCTATAGGTGGTGCTATCGGGCATATCAGCGCCCAAGTTTTGCACCCTAAATTTTACCAAATCGTCTTCGCAACTGCCGGTTACTAATAGTTGATAGCCGGTAATGGCATTTGCCACACAAGGCGCTACGGGTAGTATGGTAGCGCCGGCGCAGGCAGCGCTGCCAAGTGGTGCATTGCAGTTTACCGCCACCCGCACTTTTACCTCGCCACATTGCCCTATGTTTACTGCTCCCACATTAAACCAAAGGGTATCGGCATTGGCAGTGTAGGGCAGGCTGCTCCATACCGGCAGCAGTGTAGTTGGCAGTGTAAGGGCAATGGCAGCATTAGCAGCCGGTTGCGTACCCGCATTGCAATAACGCAGGGTGTAAACACTCTCAAAACAACGGCGCAGCAGCGGAGTGGCTATGTTTATGGTTAGCAATGGGCATTCAGCAACGGGCTGCAAGGCAAAGTTGCGGGTAAAAGAGGCATCGGGGTTGGCAGCATTTAGGGTGTACGTGGTAGTACAGCTCACTTGCCACAAGTTGTTAGGTGGCAGGCATTGCAGGGTATAAGCGCCGGTATCGGCAAGTATGGAGTAAAAACCCTGTTGGTTGGCAAGGGCGTATTGTTGTCCGCCATTAGCAAGGATAAGGGCATTGGCTAAGGGCGGCTCTCCTGCATCGGGCTGGCAGTTGCCGTTTTGGTCGTAGTAAACCTGTCCGGTAAGGGTTACCTGCTCAACGCACCAAAAACTATTGGGGTTGAGGTTTAAAAGTGGGCAGAAATTAAAATTGGGCACGGGTGGCAGCAAACCCGGATTAGGGCAAACATTGAAATGCTCCAAAAGGGGCAGGTTGGTAAAATTGGGTATATACCCGCTGAGTAAATTATGGTGCAACCGAAGTGTTTCTAAAAAGGGGATAGCCGAAAAATCGGGAATTTGCCCGATGAGGTTGTTTCGTTCCAAATCAAGTTCTTCCAGATTGGGCATACCCCCAAAATTGGGGATATTGCCCGATAGGTTATTATCGGAGAGGTCGAGTTCTATAAGGTTTGGCAATAAAAAATGGGGTAAAACGCCGGTAATATGGCAGTTGTGCAAATCTAAGGTTTTTAAATTACCCAAATTTTCAAAATTGGGCAGCGCACCGGTTAAATCAGCGCCCGAAATGCGCAAAATTTCTAAATTAGGCAGGTTAAGATTGGGGATAGCGCCTATGAGGTTATTACCCATAGGTCCGGATATATTAATGCCTTTAACCGTACAGTTTCCGGGTTCAATCATTAAGCCAACCCATTCATCTACCGGCACAATGGGGTTGAGCCAGCCATAGTTGTTATCCCAAACAGGTCCGCCGGTATTGTTGTAAAAATCGGTCAAACTTTGGAGTTCGGCGGGTGGTAAATCTGCCATAAAACAAGGCTGAGCGCTGCTTTTGCTACTGTTTAGCAGCATACCTGCCACAAACATAAGGCATAACCCTATACGGCAGTTGTTAGCGGTAAACCGGCTACCCAAATGGCGCAAAATGAAACGTATAATTGGCATAATTTGGAAATGAGGATAATTAAAGGTGCAGTATAAACAAAAATTCTTAACAAAAAGCAGGATAAGCGGTATTGCACATCACCTAATCGGAAATTTGCGCTTGGCAGAAAAAAATACCGAAGTACCCTTTTACCTGCTTTGCGCAAAAATCCGAAAAGTTTGTGTTCCCATTCGTAAGTTATATATTAGGAGGTTGGTATAAAGATGGGTTAGTCTAAAACAATTTTTTGGGTGAGCATTTTACCATTGGCGTTAATTTGGGCAATATACAACCCTCTTGGCAGGTTGGCTACCGGTATGTTATTTTGGGCAGTAAGCTCCATGTATAATACTTGGTTGCCTTGCATATTGGTTAAGGTAAGTACCCCTTGTGCAAAAGGCATGGTTAGGAGGAGGCAGTCTTTTGCAGGCAAGGGATAAAGTTTAATTTGCATTTCGTTTGCTGTATTAGGGTTTGTGCCCACTGCCGGCTCTTGGTAGAGTACGGTTTGGCGTGTACCCAGCAGCACATTGTCGCCGCTTTTATCTCCGTTTCCGTTGGCTGCAAGGGTTGAAAAATAAAAGGTAATGTTTTCGTTAGAAGCAATGGTAGCGGGGGCTTGCCAGGTAAATGTCCAGGAGGTAGTACCGGCGCTTAGTGTTTTGGGGGTAGATTGTCTTACATACTGCCTGCCGCCGGTAGTGGTTTTAGAAGAGCCTGTGCCGGCGGTAAAGGTGCCGGCAGCCGAATTGGCGGCATTGAGGCAGGTTATTTGAAATCCGGCTCGCACGGCATTACCGGCATGGTTAAGGGTAATTGTGTAGGTTTGACCCGGCGTTATGGTATCGGGTATGCCTGTAATGCTTACATTACCCGTATAACTACCGCCGCTGTGGCAGCCCGATTTTTGGCAGGTGGTTTCAGCGGGTGCGCCTGTGTTGCCTGCCGGCGGATTGCCGGGGTCTTTAAATGCACTGGCTACATACAAAACAAACAACAGCAAGAGGGCAAATAAAATAGATTTTGTTTTCATGAACAATGTAAAGGATAGTACAATGTTAAAAGCAATAAAGCGGTGGGTAAACCAATACGCCTAACCCCATTTTTGCAAAGACAGAAAAAACGAAGTGAAATAGTTTAGGATTTTATACAGCATTATGGCAATGGCGTATTTTGAAATAGCAAAAAAGAGCGCAAATAACCTTACATCAAACAGGGTTAGCAAATAACCGGGCTGCCCGATAGGAGGTTATCTGCGCTCTAAACACATTGCATTCAAAACAATCCTTATTCTATCACCACTTTTTGGCTGTTGATAGATCCGTTAGTAGTTTGGATTTGGAAGATGTAAATACCTTTTCGTACATTGTCTAACAACACTTGCAGGTATTGGCTTCCTCCTCCATTGTAAGTAGCAACCAGCCTGCCCGATGAATCAAACAAACGACACTGAGCTATGGGCTCTGAGGCGTTTATGTTTAGTTGTTGGGCAGTTACAGGGTTGGGGGCAATAATCCAGGTAAGCGTAGCAGCGCCAATAGCGGTTTTTTGAGCGCCCTGCTGTTGGGCAGCTCTGCCGTGGTGGTGGTTATGCGCATGAAATCCGTGGTGTGGTCCTAAATGACCGCCACCGTGTCCGCCGCCATGATGCGGTCCGCTGGTAGTATCAGCGGGCAGGTCGCAGTTGGCTTGTACATAATCAAACAGTTCACTTACCGTAGCAAAAGCAGTGGCATCTACTGCGCTCAGGCAATCGGCAAGACCTTCTTCCAGCAGGTGGTTAAACACTTCTTCTACCGTAGGTGGCGTGTGTACGCCGGTGCTATCGGCGCCGCAGCCGCCCGAATGCGGACCACCATTGCCCGGAAAATCGGGCAGGTCGCAGTTGGCTTGTACATAATCAAACAGTTCACTTACCGTAGCAAAAGCAGTGGCATCTACTGCGCTCAGACAATCGGCAAGACCTTCTTCCAGC
>DDVC01000083.1:2485-10114 GCA_002345145.1 Bacteroidetes bacterium UBA2322 | reverse complement strand
GGCGTGTGTACGCCGGTGCTATCGGCGCCGCAGCCGCCCGAATGCGGACCACCATTGCCCGGAAAATCGGGCAGGTCGCAGTTGGCTTGTACATAATCAAACAGTTCACTTACCGTAGCAAAAGCAGTGGCATCTACTGCGCTCAGGCAATCGGCAAGACCCTCTTCCAGCAGGTGGTTAAACACTTCTTCTACCGTAGGGGGCGTGTGCACATCGGTAGAATCACTTGCACCGCCGCCTGAACCGCCGCCGTGGTGGTGGTTACCGCCGCCGCCATGATGCGGTCCGCCGCCGGGTCCTTGGGCAAAAAGGGCAAGGGGTAAGGAAAATGCCATAAATAAGGCTACCCCAAAAGTTAGCAGGTTTTTAAAACTTTTCACTGTAAAAAATAAGTTTAAATTTGGTTAAAATTGTTAGTTTGGCAACGCTTGCTGCAGTCAAGGGTGCTTAATCGGTAGCAAAAGTATGGCAGTCATATAGGGCTGCCAAAAACATTTAAAGCAAAGTTTTAAGTAAAAAAGAAAAGTTACAAAGGGAAAAAATGCTTATTTTTGCCCAAAAATAAGGGGTTTACCAACATCGGCTTTTAAGGTTTTCTTTAAGTAATTTTGAAGAAAACATTTTTTCAAAAAAATACACAAACGCCGTTTCTTTGGGCAATTTTCTCTTTTTACCCCCGTCAACTGCCTTTTAAGGCTACACCTTTTTAGCCATGCACCAAACCAAAATCATAGCCCTGCTGCGCACTTTTACCGATGCCGAGTTTAAATTGTTCCGAAAATTTGTGCGCTCGCCCTTTTTTAATACCAATGAAAACGTGGTTGCCCTGTACGATTATCTATGCCGCTATGCTCCCGATTTTAAAAGCGGCAAACTTAACCGACAAACCGTTTTTGCCCACCTGTTTCCCAACGAACCGTTTAAAGAAATTAAAATGCAGCAGTTTGGCAGTTTATTAGTGGGTTTGATAGAGCAATTTTGGGTACACCGCCGGCTCAATGAACCCCACCCAATAGCCCACCTGCTCTTAGCCGATACTTACCGGGAGCGCGGCTTGTTGCCCTACTGGCAAAAAACACTGGCAACTACCCAAAACCTGCCCGTTGCAGAAACTTCCGATGCCGCCTACTACCAACTCCAAAGCCATATTCAGCAGCACCTTGCCATTGAAGCGCAAGAAAAACGCGAGCAAGAACCCCACTTGCAGGAAGTGTTAAACGCATTGGGCGCTTTTTTTGCGGTAGGTTATCTTAAATATGGCAGTAAGGCGCTCAATTTTAGGCGTTTTAACCCCAACCAAACTTATCGGCTTGACTGGGCTGAAGCAGCACTGCAATTTGCCCAATTGCCCGAAAACGAGGCAACACCGGCGCTCCAAATTTACCGATGTATTTGGCTTACCCTACATGAGCCCCATGAAGAGCAGCATTTTACACAACTTAAAACCCTTTTGCTCCAACACCACCACCAATTTACCCAGCCCGAAGCCGAAGAAATGTTTGTGTTTGCACACAATTACTGCATAGGCAAACTCAACAAAGGACAACAACCCTACCTGCGCGAGTTGTTCAACCTGTATCGGTTTGAAATGGAACACCACATCATCAGCACACACAAGCCCCTCCCCTCATCGGTTTACCGAAACATTATTACCATTGCCCAGTTATTGGGCGAGTGGGCATGGATGGAAGAATTTATCCAAAACTTTCGCCACGCAGTGGGCGAAGATACCTACATCTTTAACCTTGCCCGATTGCGCTTTTTGCAAAAACGCTATAGCCAAACCATTGCCCTGCTCCAAAACCGGCACGACCGCTTTGGCGATGTGCTGATGCTGCTGGCAGCTAAAGCCCTTTTTCTAAAAGCCCTATACGAACTCTTTGTAGAAGATGCTGATGGGGTGCATGATTATGACGATGCTTTATTGGCTTTTATTACCGCTTTTATTGCCCTGCTCCAGCGCCGCAAAAAAGAACTGCTGCACCACTACATTTATTACCTGAACTTAGCCCAAAAACTGCGCCTGCTGCTCAACCAACTTTTAGCGGTAAAAGTACAACAACGCGCCTTGCTTGCCCTTGAACAAAGCGTACAAAAAACTACCGAAATTGCCGAAAAAGCATGGCTATTGGAAAAAATAGCCGCGCTTAAAACGGCTACATAACACTCCCGCCTACCCAACATTGCCGGCTTTTATACCCACTGCCTAAACAGCGCTATTGAGTGTAACCCCGGTTTGATATAAAATGGCACACAAAGTTTGTGTTGCCGGCACAAGCTAAAAACCGGCAGCAATTAGCTCACAGATAACACGAATGGAGCTGATTTGCGCCGATTTTTTAAACATAACGTAGAAACAGGGAATGCCCTATCCCTACTCAATTGGGTAAATGATTTCGGGATTGCTTTGATTTTGGGATTTTGAGGGGCTAAACCGCTATCGGGCTTGCCATGGTTTTGTATCTGCACAAACCACACTTTTACCCGCATTTATCCGTTTAATCTGCGTTATCTGTGTGCTTTGTTTGCTGAAAACAAGGGTAATTATTTGCTTTTGCACATCAAACCGGGGCTGCACCCGCGCTATTCTGCCAAACAACTAAAAAAAACTGCCTTAATTGGGCTAAAAAGAACCCCAACTTGTTTATTAGTGTTTGCCTATTAACCATTATTTACCTAAAATGAAACCCACTGAAACCTACCTGCCAATAATGCCCGATGCCCTTGTTGCCAGCCTTCCGGTTATGGAGCAGTTTTATACCATACAGGGCGAGGGCTACCACCAGGGCAATGCTGCCGTTTTTATTCGCTTAGGCGGTTGCGATGTGGGCTGTGTGTGGTGCGATGTAAAAGATTCATGGAACGCAGCGGCACACCCGCTAATACCCATTGAACAAATAATAACCGACGCCGCAAAATACCCGGCGCCAATTTGCGTTATTACCGGCGGAGAACCCCTTATGCACAACCTAACCCACCTAACACAAGCCCTGCAAACATTGGGCAAAAAAACGCATCTTGAAACATCGGGCGCACACCCCCTATCGGGCAATTGGGATTGGATTTGCCTTTCGCCCAAAAAATTTAAATTCCCTTTACCCGAGGTTGTAGCCGCCGCCCACGAGCTAAAAGTGGTTATTTACCATAAATCAGATTTTGAATGGGCAGAAATGTATGCCGCCCAAACAAGCCCGCACTGCCGGCTTTTTTTGCAGCCCGAATGGGGTAAATCTGATGCCGTACTGCCCCTGATAGTAGCCTACGTAAAAAAATATCCGCAATGGCGCATATCGCTTCAAACCCACAAATACATGAATATTCCGTAGCTTTACACCATTCATATTGTTTCACTCTTCATTTTTAGCACATGTTATTTGTTTGGGCAGCTATATACAGGCATATTTTTATGTTGGGCAGCAAGTGGGTTAGCCATATAACCACTCCGGTTTTTGCACAGCTACACAGCCCTGCAAGCGGTAAACCGGCGCTTATGGCAGGGGTATGCCTACTGTTAACAATCACATGGGCTACCACCTATGCCCAAAATACCACACCCCCTATGCCCAAAAAAGCCGCCGCATGGATAGCGCAGGCTAATGAGTTTATTTTGTATGATAAATATGCCGAGGCAAAAACCGTATTGCTCAAAACTGCCAAAAAATATCCTTCGCTGCCAAAGGTTTATGTGCTGCTGGGCGAGGTAAACTGGAAAATGAACAACTATCCCGATGCACGCTCCGCCTATCAGAAACTGCTTGCCCTTAAACCCCCTCCTGCCGATGAGTTTATGGTGCATTATGCACTGGGGCAACTGTGGATGGAAGAACTAAACTACGACCAAGCAGTGGCAGCCCTTACCCAATGCCTTGCCGTTAAACTGCCCGATGCGTGGAAAGACAAACGCACCCAAGCCGATAAACTGCTCCAAAATGCCCGTTTTGCGCAATATGCCGTTAAACACCCGGTGCCTTTTAACCCAATGCGCATGGACTCTACCATTAACTCCCGACACGATGAATACCTGCCCATGCTTAGCGCCGATGAGCAAATACTGGTTTTTACCCGCCGATTTAACGCTACTGCCATAGCAAACGAAGATTTTTTTTACAGCCTGCGCCCCTCCGATACCGTAGCATGGCAAATGGCAATAGAAATGGATAAACCCATTAACTCGCCTGCCAATGAAGGCGCTATTTGCATTTCGCCCGATGGGAAACGCCTGTTTTTTGCCGCCAAAGACCGCCCCGACTCCGAAGGCGGGTTTGACTTGTATTACTGCTACAAAACCGGCGAGGCTTGGAAAGGACCTTTTAACTTAGGCAGACCCATTAATACCCCCTTTTGGGACTCGCAACCCTCTATTGCTGCCGATGGCAAATCGCTCTATTTTTGCAGCCGCCGAAAGGGTGGACACGGCGGTATTGATATTTGGGTATCAAATTTGGAAAATAACTACTGGACAGAGCCCGTAAACTTGGGCGCTAACATAAATACCCCCGGCGACGAGCAATCGCCTTTTATTCACCCCGATAACCAAACCCTCTATTTTTCCAGCAACGGGCACGTGGGCATGGGCAATGCCGATTTATATGTGGTGCGCCGAGATACCGCCGGCAACTGGGGTAAACCCGAAAACTTGGGCTACCCAATTAATACACCCGGCACCGAAAACGGATTGGTGGTAAATACTAAGGGCAATAGGGCTTATTACTCCTCTTTTGCAGAAGGTACCGGGTTAGATATTTTTTACTTCGACCTTCCAAAAGCTGCACAGCCGGCTTATGTTACTTATGTAAAAGGCATTGTTGCCGATGACGTAACTAAAAAGAAACTTGCCGCCGATATTGAACTCATAGACCTTGAAACGGGTAAAATAGTACACCAAACTACCTCCGATGCCATTAACGGCGAGTTTTTGGTTACCCTGCCTACCGGCAAAAACTACATGTATAATGTAGCTAAACAAGATTACCTGTTTTTTTCCGAAAATTTTGCCCTTGCCAATGCGCTAACCGATAAACCCTACCTGCTAAACATTGCCCTGAAACCTATTAAAAAAGACGAAAAAGACAACAAACCCGTGTGGAACGTTGGTCAATCGGTGGTGTTGAAAAATGTTTTTTTTGAAACCGATTCTTACGAACTCAAACCCAGTTCTTTTACCGAGTTAGACCGATTGGTAAAACTACTGCAAGACTACCCTAACCTAAAAGTGGAAATAAGCGGGCATACCGATAACACAGGCAGCAAAGAACACAACCAAAAACTATCGGCAAACAGAGCTAAGGCGGTTTATGACTACCTAACAGGTAAAAATATACCCACTAAACAACTTACCCACAAAGGCTACGGCGATACCAAACCCATTGCCGACAATAACACCGAAGCAGGGCGCGCCGCTAACCGCCGCACAGAATTTACCATCTTAGACGGCATAAGCAACCAACCCCTTAGCCAACCGCTTAACGGCAGCTCCTTAGTTACTCCCACACCACCACAACCCAATGGCAGCAGTAACAACGCCAATTTGCTCAAAAATGCCATTTTGCCCGATAAAAAAACGCCGCCCCCAAGTAAAGACCTTAAAAAACCAAAGAAGTAGCGCTTTCTGCATAAACACACAACACCTTATATTAAATTGGTTTGGTTAAATACCCAAAGATATACTTTTGTAGGTAAACCATAGCGCTACACCACCACCGGTAACACAAGCTCCAAAGCCCTAAAGCCGACAAAAAATTCCCCGCCCACCCTCACATTAACCTACCACACAAAAAGGCAGCAGCAAAAAACTGCCCGATGTGCTGCTTGGTAACCCAACATGGCTGCTTAGCTGCCGGTGAGTAACACACAAGGGGCAGCGCCCCGTTATCTTGGTAAAACACCTACAAACCATGTCATTAATAGGTGCAGCGCACCGTAATCTGTTGCCTATTTTTAACGAGTATATCTAAACCTTACGTAGGCTTTACCCCTATCGGGTGTTCATTTTAATTCCAACCTTATGTTAGACAAGCAAGAACAAACACGCACGCAGCATGAATGCACAGCATGAACGCCAAAGATGTAAGCAACCGGTAACACCCCGCTACTTGGTTGGAAATAGCCGGTTGTGGTTTTTTTAGTGGGTAGGTGGTACAGGGTGTTTATTTGTTTTGTATGTTTGCAGGGTGGGAGTGCGTAAAAGCAACTAAATTGGTTGGATATACGAACAAAAAGTGCGGGTAGAACATAGTTATGTGCAAGCATACCACAAAATCACAAAAACAAACAAATATGACATTTAAATTAAAATTAATTTGCATTACCATACTTATTGGTTGTTCATTGCAAATAAAAGGACAGAACGTAGTATGGACAGATGTTGATAATTTTTGGCTTGCATACGACAAAATTATTCAGACCAAAGACTCTGTTACACAGTATAATCTACTTGAAGATTTATATTTTTCTAAAGCAACAGATGGCTTAATTGCTATGAGACAAGTAAGAAATTATACTGCAAAGGACTATATAGACGTTATTAATAATTACCCTAACTTTTGGAACTCTATCAGAAAAAACACTTTAAGAGCAATTGAGTTTGGAGAAGAATTTAACTATGGAATTGAGAAATTGCGACAACTATATCCTGCACTAAAACCAGCTAAAATATACTTTACCATAGGAGCAATGAGAAGTAACGGAACTACTTTAGATAGTCTTGTTTTGATTGGCGCTGAGTTGGCGATGACAGATAAAAATACCGCTTCTGATGAACTTTCACCCGATAATTTCAGAATTGGGAGGCGAAAATTTTTTGACAGTAATCCAATTAATTCTCTGGTTTTACTAAATATTCACGAGTATGTTCATACTCAACAAAAACCTATGGTACACAATTTACTTTCTTATGTGATAAGAGAGGGTGTTGCCGAATACATTTCTGTAAAAGCAATGAATGTTCCTTCGGCTGCACCTGCAATTGAATTTGGGAAGAACAATCACGAAAAAGTAAGGGCAAAATTTGAGCAAGAAATGTTCTATATCAACAACCAGAATAATTGGCTTTGGAGTGACTCTCAAAATGAATTTGGAGTCAGAGATTTAGGTTATTATATTGGCTATCAAATGTGTGAGAATTATTATAATCAAGCAGAAGACAAATCTTTAGCTATCAAAAAAATGATAGAATTGGATTATACTAACGAGGCTGAGATAGAAGACTTTGTGGCAAAATCTAATTTTTTTTCAAAGCCACTCAACGAACTATACCAAGACTTTGAAAGGAAACGTCCAAGGGTTGTTGGAATAACACAATTTAAAAACAAAAGCCAAAAAGTTAGTCCCAATATCAAAGAAATAACCATTGAATTTTCAGAACCATTAAATGGGCATAATACTGGAGTTGATTTTGGAGAATTAGGACAAAGTGCTTTTCCCAAAAATGATGTAACAAAGAGATTTTGGTCAAGTAATAATAAAACTTGGACTATTACGGTAAATTTAGAGCCTAACAAAAAATATCAAATACTGATTACCAATAATTTTAGAACTCAAAATGGAATTCCTTTGAAACCTTATTTAATTGAGTTCCAAACAAAAAAATAAAAATGCCTGCACATAACAGCAGTTTGGCAAAATGGCGGG
>DDVC01000083.1:0-2279 GCA_002345145.1 Bacteroidetes bacterium UBA2322 | reverse complement strand
GTTTTCAAATGAACATTAGTGCTAAAATGAAAGTAAGTGCTACAAAGTCCGCCACTTCGCCAAGCTGCAAAACGTTAGCTGTTATGCCACTAAACCCTAAACTAAAAAAAATTACAATGATTAAAAAAGAGAATCAATTTGCTAATAATGGAATGACAAAAGAAGAACTCAAAGAGTTGGCTTCTCAATTAGGTAATCCAGACGGAGAAAAAGGCATTCAAGTTGGACAAATGATGAACGAAACAAACATCGCAATGACAAGAAGCGGATGGCAAGACTTATCATTGACAACAGGCGATATAATATTAGAATTAGGACACGGAAATGCAAATCACCTTGAAGAATTGTTAAATAAGGTGGACAATCTAACATACTTTGGGTTAGACATTTCGGAAACAATGAAATCAGAAGCTGAGAAATACTGTCTTGAAAATAATTTAAGCCACAAGACTTCCTTTCAAATCTATGACGGTCAAAGACTTCCGTTCAAAGAATGTACTTTTGATAAAATATTTACTGTAAATACAATTTACTTTTGGCAGTCGCCATTAGAATTTCTTAATGAAATTAGTAGAGTATTAAAGCCAAACGGACTTTTCACGGTAGTATTTACTGACGAAGAAACAATGAACAAATTATCATTTACCGAATTTGGTTTTACAAAATATACAGACACCAAATTTGAAGAGTTAGTTAGACAAAGTAATTTTGAATTAATAATCAAAAAGAACTACATTGATATAATAAAATCAAAGATACTTACAGACATAGAACGGGAATATTGGGTAATGACCTTAACAAAAGGCACAAACAGCTAACACGGGTTTTGCGTCAGGCGGGCTGACGTGCAAAATGGAGCTTTGTGCTTCTAATGAACTTTAGTAATAAATTGAAACTTTGTGCTCCGAAACCCGCCCGAACGCAAAGCCCGAAACCGTTAGCTGTAAGCATATGAGAGCATCAATATCAACATTTTGAAAATGAAGAACATTATCATTTTGACAAGTATATTACTCTTGTTGTTAGCTTGCAGACCCAACAAACAGAGAAATATTTCAAATGCTGAATATATCGAACTCGCTTTCGACAGCATTGAGTTTTACTCTATTCATAAAAACACTTACAATTTTGACTCATTAAAAGGATGCATTCTAACGCAAATTAATGACTCTACTAAAAGAGAGGTGGTGATTGAACTATTGAATTATGCTATTGATGAAGTTGATATTCACAGTTACATCCTGACTAAAGACCAATATAAAAATTTGGAGACCGGGAAAGCTCAACCAGACAAATACACATTTCAAGGGGAAATGATTGATGGGAAATATGCACTACTGACTCTTGATGGCTTTCAAGGAGTTGATTCAATATCTTCAGATAATTATGCGGATAGTTTACAACGCTTAATTTTGCATTTGCATAAAAAAAAGCCAATCGGATGGATAGTTGACTTGAGAAATAATCCAGGTGGTTGGCAGTACCCAATGATTGCCGGTATAGGACCGTTGTTAGGGGAAGGGATTTTGGCATATCAAGTTAATCGAGACGGCAAAATAGAAAATGAATATTCGTATGCTAAACCAAACGAAAATGGTATTTTGACGAGACAAATAGAGCTAATTGATTCCGTAGTTATTTTTATTGAAAAGCTCCCTATTGTAGTTTTAATCGGAAACAACACAGGCAGTGCTGGTGAGCTATTAACACTTTGCTTTTTAGACAACCCTAATACAATACTACTCGGCACACCTACCTATGGAGTTCCTACCGGAATTAGTGGTTTCTTTATGCCTGACAGCACAATGATTTGCGTTACTAGCTCTGTTTTTAAAAATAGAAATATGAAAGGAAATGGGAAGGCTATTCAACCTAATATTTATGAGTCAGATAACACCAAAATTCTTTTGAGAGCATATAAATGGATTGATGATAACAGATAGAATGCCTACAGCTAACAAGGTATTGCCAAAAGCGGGGCTGAACGGCTATGATTAGACATTTGTGCAAGGTTCATCTTTCGTTCTTCGATTGAACTTTTGTGCTAAAAATTCCCGCCTTCGGCAATACCGTGAACCGATGTATAAAATTTTATCCCTACCCGCTTGCAAATGTCAGTGAAACCTGCTACCTTTGTTGTGGCATGTAAGCTTGCTTAGAATGACAACGGCAAAGGTAGCAGGCTGCCATTTGGCACGCCGTAAATACGCGTATTTACGTACATGCGGCGGAGTAGGAAAACTTCATACAACTGCCGAATTACCGGAAATGCCGCCGGT
>DDVC01000204.1:1695-4298 GCA_002345145.1 Bacteroidetes bacterium UBA2322 | reverse complement strand
ATTTACTTTTGCCCGAGTTTATCCTTTTAATCTGCGTTATCTGTGTGCCCTTTTTGCTGAAAACAGGGGTGAATAGCTGAATTTATACATCAAACTGAGGCTGCACCCTACTCACATGCCTCAGAGTTTAGCCATAATTTCATGGGCAGCTATGCGCCCCGTTTGGGCAGAACCGTTCATGTATCCCTGAAACTCATCGCTGCAATGTTCGCCTGCAAAGTAAAAATTGTCAACCGGCGGAAACTCATTGCCGGCTATGGTAAGCCACTGACCTACTTTGTAGCAGCCATAACTGCCCTTTGTATGTGGGTGAGAGGGCCAGTGAAATCGGGCTACTTTACCATTGTGCATATTGATAGCTCCCGGAAATATTTGGTCTAATTTAGGCAGAAAAATAGCAGCTTGTTGAGCATCGGTACCATTACCTGCCTGCACACCGGCTGTACCGCCCGAGTAAACGGTATAACCCCCATCGGTACTGTTTTGGAGCTGGCTGTTGTCCCACCCGGTTTGAATGCCGTTATCGGTAAACAGATAGCCGGTAAAACCGTTATTGCGCCATGGGCGACCACTAAAACCGAGCAGCAGTTTTGAATTAGTGCCGTACCCAAGTTGGTTTATGGCAAGGGTTTTTTCGGGCGGAAAAGACAGGCTTGCATCTAAATTTACCTCGCGCAGCATGGTAAAGGGTATGGTCATCAGCACAAAATCGGCATCAACTTCACTTGTAGCCAACCCACCTTTTTGGAAACTGAGCCGGTAGGCATTACCCGCTTTGGCTACCGATTCTAATTTATGCCCGGTATGTATGGCAGCGTTTACCTCATTTGCTAATTTATCAACCAGTGTTTGGTTGCCGCCCAAAATTTTAAATCGTTCATCGCTTTCGCCAAAAATATCAAATGTGCCATCGCCGGTATCGGCAGATATGAGGTAGAGCATGTTAATACAAGACTGCTCGCCGGCATCTAATCCATACTCGGTAACATACGCCTCTATCAGCAGTTGTTTAAACCAACCCGTTGCGCCTAAGTTATCTAAATACTGCTCTAATGAGAGTTGGTCTAAGGTGGGCGCTGCGGTTTCAAAACTGCTGTTTAAGGCATCAATATCTGCCTGCATTTGGGAGGCAATACCCTGAAACTGTGCTATTACCTCTGCCAGCGTATAAAATTGTCCGTTAAAAAAGTATGCGTCTTTAATTAGGGTATTGTCTTGCTGCATATCCAGCAATGAAAGACCAAATGTTTCTACCAATTGGAGCATATCTTCATGGTTGGTGTCAATAAACTCGCCGCCTAATTCAGTGGTTAAACCATTGCCCAATATGTTTTTTGCGCTGTACATTCTTCCGCCGGTTCTGCTTGCAGCCTCATAAATTTCTACGGCATATCCCGATTTTTTAAAATGGTAGGCAGCATTCAGCCCTGCCATACCCGCGCCTACTATCACAATTCGGGCGGCGCGTTTTTCTTTTTTACAACTGGCTTCTAAGGCAGATAAACCCAATACACTTGTTACCAAGGCAGCTTTTGCTGTTGAGCCTAAAAACTGCCTTCGGGTAATGGCTTTTTCTTGCTGCATTTGCAGGTAAGCATTCAGGTCAGTTGAAGGTTGCTGTTGGGTATTAAAAGCCACTTTTATGGCTTTTTGCAATAAACGCAAAAGGGGTGTGCGCGGTGAAGCTACTTTTTTTTTCATAGGAGTAGTATTAATTGGTTGGAAATTGAGTGTGTAAGGGCAGATGGTAAAAAAATGCTGCTCCTACAAAATTAGCTTTATTTTTTTACCCTTGCTTATTTACCCCCCCAAAAAAATGTGTTACCAATATAAAATTTAATATCCCATATTCATTAAACAATGTAGCCGCGTGTAGTTATTTGAGTTGAATGGGTTTATGTACTACTCTAAGCGGATTGCCAACAGCCTGTGTACCATTGGGCAAATTTTTAGTTACTACACTACCCAATCCAATAACAGAGCCTGCGCCAATGCTAACACCATTGCTTACAGTAGAACCGGCGCCAATAAACACGCCATTGCCCACCTGCACATACCCGCAAACCGTTACAGACGGAGCTAAAAAGCAATTATCGGAAATAAGGCTGCTATGCGATACCACCACTGAATTATTGAGCAATACACCTTCGCCTAATTGCACCTTTCGGTCTATATTGCACATAGGATACAAGTAGGTGGCAGCGCCTATTTGAGCAGTATGCGCTACATGGCAGGTGGGGTGAACATAGCGGGGTAAACTGCGCCCAAGCTCTTTTAACCGTTGTAATACCTGCGCTTTTAATGCCAAACGCCTGTAGCCCAACCCAATAAAAAAGTGATAATCCTTAAATCGGTCTTGCTCATACTCTTCAAACGGATAAGCATTTACCAAACCTTGCCCATGCAACGTATCGTCAAAAACTATGCGCACAGCGGGCAAGTAACTGTGTTGAATAAACTCCCACAATTGCTCGCCCAACTCGCCAAAACCAACAAAAGCTATTTTGTTCATGGGAAAAAGTGAAAAGTGGTTAGGGGTTAGTGGTTAGTTTTGGTAAATAGTAGTGAGTACTAAACCCATTCATAATTCATAATTCATAACT
>DDVC01000204.1:0-1425 GCA_002345145.1 Bacteroidetes bacterium UBA2322 | reverse complement strand
ACTCATAACTCATAATTCATAACTACCTACCGGTCTATTGTTTCCACTATTCGGGCGGCTTCATTTTCACCCAAGTAGCGGTCTATGATGTAATGGGCAAGGTAAATTAGTGGTGTAAGCAATACAGCAGCGCAAACTTTGTACGTGTATTGAATAATGCCTACCGATACAACCTGCTGCCAACTCCAATTGCCCAAAAAGTAAAAAGCAATAAACAAAATCATAAAACTATCTACCAATTGAGAAATAAGTGTAGAGCCGGTTGCCCTCAGCCAAATAAACTTGCTGCCCGTTATACGTTTGAAATGGTAAAAAATGGTGGCATCTAAAAACTGACTCACTAAAAAAGTAGTCAGTGAGGCAAAAATAATGTTTAACCCCTGCGTGTATATAGTGCTAAATGCGGTGTTAATGTTAAAAGCATTGCCGGCAATATCGGTTTGGTTATTTTCTACCCAAAAACCGGCAGGGGGCAACTGTGTAACCAAGTAAATCATTAAAAAACCATACGTTATTGCCCCTACCGATAACCAGGTAATGCGCTTAACCCCCTCTCTGCCAAAATACTCATTCACCACGTCTGATAAAATAAACACTATAGGCCATAAAACAACCCCGGCGCTGAGGTTAAAACTAAGGGTAAAACCGCCTATAAGCGGAATTTGTGCCGGTTGCCAGCCCATAGCTTGTTCAAAAGAAAAAATTTTAACCCCTATCAGCTCGGCAAGCAAGGCATTGGCTATAAATACTACGGTAAGTCCTACAAACAGGTGGTGTTTACGTTGAGCAATATCGGGCTTCATAAAAATCGGGTTTTAGTCAAAGTTGGGCAAAGTTGGTATTTTTTTGGTCAAGAAACAGTATGTTTGTAGTATAAAAAGCAAATTACTTGCTCCGTTATGAAACCAACAGTTTACTACCTCCTGTTTTGTGCCTTATTTTGGGGTCTCTTAAACGCGGCAACTTACGCCCAAGATACCACTACAAACACTGCCGATACCTTTGGTGAACAACTAAAAAACACCGAATTTGGCATTCCCGTTTCGCCGGCATTTGTGATGCTCGATGCTACACCCGAAAGAATTATTCGCCCCGCTTTGCCCCGAAGTTTTAAAGTAGATTGGTCGCTGCGCACCTATAGTTTTGCGCCCAACATTGCCTTAGAAGCCCAACCCCTATGGCTATTACTCTACGATAAAGCCCCACTGAGCAAATACCAAAAAGCCAATAGCCTGCTCAAAACACTTTCTACCATCAGCCTTTCGGCAGGTACTACCCAAAAAGACTCTATCAATAACCTTGCATGGGGGCTTAAAATGAATGTTTACCGAAGCAGAGACCCCCTCACCGATAAAGAATTGACCGACTCGCTCAACATGCTCATAAGCGCCGATGAACAACAAATGACCGCAGAGCTGAAAGCGC
>DDVC01000156.1 GCA_002345145.1 Bacteroidetes bacterium UBA2322 | reverse complement strand
ATTGCCTCCATAAATTGGAATTAGCAGCCGGAGTAAAAAACCAATAATTTTTGAACTATAAAACCCATAAATGGCGAACTATTTTACCGGATATCTGTTTAACCAAACGCTCTGAAAGGTTGAATTTTAGGGGTATGCTCAAAAAAATAAACAAAGAAGGCGCAAAATTAGCAAAGAGTTTTTAGCTTTGAGGCTCAATTAAAAGCAAAAGACTTAGCGCTTTTAAAGATAAAGCTCATTTTTGACCTGTTCATTATGAGGTTTAAATTTGGTTAGAAAATGGTTGGAGGGAAGGCAGATATACAAAATTTGTCCTTCCCTTTTTTTCTACCCTTAATCTTCCTGCTCTAAGGAGGTAATGAGCGAAACGCTACCCACTTCTATACTAATGCGTTTTTTGTTGGTAACATGCCCGGCAATACGGCATTTATACTCGCCTTGTTGCAGTGCATCTATGGCTTTATTTACCTGGTTTTGAGGTACTACCAGCAGCATACCATTACCCATGTTCCAGTACAGGTAAGCATCTTGCGGGCTAAGGTTGCCTAATTGTTGGAGTTCTTCCATAAAAGGGTGCGGCTCAAAAAGGTTGTGCAAGTTGGCTCCAAGTTGGTTTACCTTTAGTACCCTTCTGAAATTATCAGCTATGCCGCCGCCGGTAATGTGTGCAATGCCTTTTATGTGTATGCCTTCGTTTAAAGCGCGGATTACGGCGGGTGCAAAAATGAGCGAGGGCGTTAGCAAAACTTCGCCCCATGTATGGGCATCGGTATATTGTTGGGTATGCCAATTGTTGCCAAAATTTTGGGACATAATGCGGCGCACTGCCGAAAAACCGTTGCTTCGGAAGCCTCGGCTGCGTAGGGCAATAACGGCATCGCCTTCGTGTACTTGCGAGCCATCAATGGGCGTTTGCAGGCTTGGGTGTAAAATACCAATTGCAGTAGAACACCAGTTAAAGTGCATACCATTACCCCACCCGCCTATGCGGTTGCCCAATTCGGCAATTTCGCCTCCGGTAACGGCAATACCGGCAAAATTTGCGGCATGGTGCAAGCCCTGCATGAGTTGGTCAATGGTGTTGTAGTGGAGGTGGTCCACATCTAAAATGTTGGAAATGCTTGTGGGTACAAAACCGCCTGCAATAAGGTCATCGGCAACCATAGCTACCAAGTCATAACCAAGTGTGTTGTATATTCCTGTTCTTTCGGCAAGTTCTATTTTAGTACCAATACCATCAGAGGTAATGCCCAATTTTAGCCCGTTAAAGAGCAGCATATTAGAAAAAGCGCCATCTACTTTAAGGGCTATTTCGCCGGGTTTACCTTGTCGGTTTACAAAGGTTTTTTTTGCCCAGTTAAATGCATTTTGCGAGCATTGGTTGCCAAGGTCTATATCATAGCCGCTGGGTTTGTTGTGTGGTAAATTGTCCATGCGTTGGCGTAGGGTTAATTATTGGGCAAAAGTAAGCATTTTTTACCTTTTTGGGTGTTTTTATGTGGGAGGTATGCCGTTAAAATAGTACGGAGCTTTGCCGTAGTTTTGTTTACCCGCAAACAACATTTTGTATTGCTTAAATAGCGTGCCGAAAGCAAGGTAAGACACTAAACAGTTATTACGGGCTATTTCCAAAAGTATGCAGAAAAGCGCTACATACTGTTAGCCGGCTTATTTTACCTCTTTACTGCCCGATAGTCCTTTTTGGGCGGCGGCTACATTGGTGGCTATAAACCCAAAAATGACTACGGTAATGGAGCTAAGCGGCATAAATATAGCTGCCACCAAGGGCGATAACAACCCCTGTACTGCTATGCTTAAGCCTACTAAATTGTAACTTAATGAGATAAGAAATGCGCCCCGCACTAACTTTACCGATGTGCGGCAATAAGCCAACAGGGTATGCAGCCGCTCAAACTCGGCGGCTTCAACAATGGCATCGCAGGCAGGGCTAAAATTGTTGATATTTTCCGATACGGCTATACCTACATCTGCCTGCCTCAATGCGCCGGCATCGTTTAACCCATCTCCAAACATCAGTACGCGGTTATCTGCTTGACGGAGTTGGGTGACGTATGCCAATTTATCATGTGGCGATTGCTTGAACAGCAAACGGGCATCGGGACCAAAAAAGGCGCTTAGGTGTTGCTTTTCGCTATCGTTATCGCCCGATATGAGCGAGAGTTGGTGTTGTTTACCCAATTCGGCAATCACCTTTTTTAATCCGTGGCGGTAAGCATTGTGCAGGGTAAACTTGCCTTTTGGTTTGCCGTTTATGCTTAGGTAGGCATGGGCTCCTTTTGCGGTAGGGGGAGTGTCGGTTTGTGCAGGGGCATCGGGCAGCCCTACAAATGCGGCAGAACCAATAAGGATTACCTGTTGGTTTACCATAGCTTTAATACCCTTACCGGTTGTTTCGGCAAAATCATGTACGGGTAATACGGCAGCATGAGGCAGGCTGTTGTAAATTTGCCGGCTTATGGGGTGCCCCGATTGGCGCACTGCCGATTTTACCAAGTCTTGCTCATCGGGCAGTAGGGGCTCGCCTTCGTATAACGCTTCATCATGTCCGGCATGTGTTATGGTTCCGGTTTTATCAAATACTATGTGGTTAACCTGCGCTATTTGCTCAATAACGGCGGTGTTTTTAAGATAAAACCGGTTACGCCCCAATATGCGGAGCGAATTGCCCAAGGTAAAGGGTGTAGCCAGCGCTAAGGCGCAGGGGCAGGCAATAATGAGTACGGCGGTAAACACATTTACGGCAGCCGCGGCTCCGCTTACTGCCCACCAGTACAAACCGGCAAGGGTAGCCACCGTAAGCACAAAGGGGGTAAAAATGCGGCTGGTTTGGGTAATGAGCAGCGTAAGACGGCTTTGTCGGGTTTGTGCAAAGGCATCGTTGTTCCACAGTTCGGTAAGGTAGCTTTGCGATACTTTTTTTACCAAACGCAGCTCAATAGCAACGCCTACCTGCCTGCCACCGGCATAAATAAGACTGCCTGCCGGTTTGCTTACAGGAGCGGACTCGCCGGTTACAAAACTGTAATCTATATTGGCAGAGCCGCGCATCAGCACCGCATCGGCAGGTATCAGCTCTTCGTTGCGCACCAAAATAACATCGTCCACATCAAGCTCATTGAGCGCTACGCTTTGCTCGGCATTGTTTTTTAATCGGGTAGCCGAAACAGGGAAGTAAGATTTATAGTCGCGTTCAAACGAAATAGAGTCATAAGTTTTTTGCTGAAACCAGCGCCCTGTGAGCAGAAAAAATAACAATCCTGCCAGCGAGTCCATATAACCGGCGCCGGTATGGCTGAGTATTTCATACGCACTTCGTGAAAAAAGGGCAATGATACCCAGCGTTATGGGCACATCTATATTGAGTGCGCGCTGCCTTATACCCGCCCAAGCCGATTTGTAGTAGTCTAAACTGCTATACAGCAATACCGGCAGTGCGAGCAATATGTTTAAATACCCAAAAAAGCGGCTAAACTCGGCTTCGGTTGCCATGTTTAAGCCCAGATATTCGGGAAAACTGAGCAGCATAATGTTGCCAAAACAAAACCCTGCCACACCCAATTTGTAAATGAGTTGCCGGCTTAGGGGTGTGCTTTGGGCAGCGTTGTTTTCTAAGTTGCCCAACCTAATATCGGGCTCATAACCCAATGAGGCAAGCAGCATTACCACATCTTTTAAGGTAGTTTCGCCCTCCTTGTAGGTAAGGTGCAGCTCTTTTTTGGGGAAATTAACCGTAGAGCGCACCACGCCCGGGTTTAGCTTATACAGGTTTTCTAACAACCATATACAAGAGCTACAGTGCATTTGCGGAATACTGAACGAAACCTTATTGAGCGTGCCATCGGTAAATTTGAGCAGGGCGTTTTTTACCGATTCATTGTCTAAATAACTAAACTTGCCCGGCAAAACCGGCTTGCGTTGGTTAATTCCGGGGGTTTGCTCTAAGGTGTAATAGTCGCAAAGGTCGTTGGCTTGCAAAATTTGGTAAACGCTTTTGCAACCTTCGCAACAAAAGTACTTGGTATCGGCGGGGCTATCGGGCTCGTTTTTGAGGTAAATATCCAGCGAGTCGCAATCTAATCCACAGTGGTAACAAACTGTAGTTACCGGAGTTTTTAATACGGTTGGGGGCATAACGGCATGGCGTTATTGGTAAAGAGGGGGGTATTTACTCTCCGCTGCCGGCGTTTTGGTTGGTGGTATCGGCAGGGGCAGGGGCATTTTGGAGGGTGTCGGCAGGGGTATTGTTGCCCGGTTGTCGGTTGCCATAGAGTTTATCGTAGGCATACGAATCGGCATTTACCGTGGGCATAGCGCCGTTGCCGTTTTTATAGCTAAGGGTTTGGGTCATGCGGTAGGCATAAATAGAACCCAATATACCAATAATTAACAAGAACAGAACAATATACGCAACTCTCATGGGGCTTTGTTTAATGATGAAAGGCACCTCCCTACAACCGGTTATTTGGCGGTTGATGCCCGATATAATAATGGGGCAAAGGTAAGGGTAAAATTGTAGAATTGCACACCATTTAACCTAATAACCCAACGGCGGTATTACTGTTTCTGTTTTGGTTGTTTGGCTAAAACTTAAACGGCAGTTTCATTTGGGTAAAAATGGGCGTTTGTTTTTAGCCCGATGACGATAACTTCTGCCAAACGCTTATAGGCTCATCTTGCATACTGCTATTCATTTATACAGCAATTCTTCTATTTCTGATTTTAATTTAGGTAGGTTGCGAGTTCCAATAATTTTACCGGCATGTTTAATTGGGAAGTCGCTATCTTTTTTAATAATCCTGTTCACTGCTTCTCCAATTATTTCCAAATTTCGCTCTATTGCTCTCTTTGTTTTAATGTCCGAAACATAGTCCTCAAACTTTTTGGGTTTGGTTTCATAATAGCTTTCTACTTCTGCAATAGATTGTAAAATGTCGAAAAGCCATGTTTTAATTTCCCGATTTATATATTAGCTTTTTTGTGGAATCAATAGACTGTCTTAGGTAAGGATTGGTTATTGCTTTGTCTTCCATGAAATCTACTTGTCTGTTTAATAATTTTTCTAAGGATTCTTTTAATGCAAAATAATTGTCGGCATAATTGTATAAATCAACCCCTGAAAAATCAACAACAAAATCAATATCGCTTGATTTTGTGAATTTATCTGTGAGTACAGAACCAAAAACAAACAACTTGGCTACTTTATGCCTGTTACATAAAACGGAAATGCTGCCTATGTTTTGTTCAACTATATTCATGACTTGGCGTAGCTGTGTTACTTGGTAACAAAGATACCGTATTTTGAATAAAACGCCAAAGGTTGGTTTGCTTTTTAATTTGGGTAGGAGGGTTGTGGGGTACTTTTATGTTTGTTTTTGGGTAATTGGGTTGGGGGTGGGCAATTAGGAGTTACCCCACTTTTCCCAACCCACCAAATTTTTTTACCAATTTCAAAAAAAAAATTTCGCCTCCCTAAAACTACTCCCCCCCTCCCCCCACAATATCCGCCCCCTATGCTCCCATATTTGGGAGCGGGTGTGTACCTTTGCACACCAAGTAGTTTTTTTCAACCCCATTATTATACTGCCATGCCCGACATAGGAAACATAGAGCCGCAAAGTACCGCTCTGCTTATCATTGATATTCAGGAGCGACTAATGCCGGTAATTGCCGAAAAAGAAACAGTATTTACTAATGCCAATATCTTGCTCAAAGGCGCACAAATACTCCATTTGCCCGTTATTGTTACCGAGCAATACCCCAAAGGATTGGGTAAAACCTGCCCCGAAGTAGCGCTTCCCGATGGGCAAACCGTTACCGAAAAAGTTTGTTTTAGCTGTATGCTTTCTGATGAGGTAATGGAGCAACTTAGGGCAGCGGGGGCAAAATCGGTCATTTTGGCAGGAGCAGAGGCGCATATTTGTGTGCTCAAAACTGCCTTAGATGCCTTAGAACAAGGGTTTGAGGTGCATGTAGTGGCAGATGCTGTATCGTCTCGCACGTTGCAAAACAAGCAGTTGGGGTTGGAGCGGATGCGGCAATCGGGCGCTTTTATTGTTTCTACCGAAATGATATTGTTTCAGTTGCTCCACCAAGCAGGCACCGATACATTTAAACAAATCAGTAAACTCATCAAATAACTTGCAGTATGGAAATTACCCGATTGTTTGATTACTTAGATTTTCAGGCGCATAACCGCGGGCATGAGCCGTTTTTATCGGCAAAGGTGCAGGTGGTTAATGGCAAGGAGTGGAAACAGTACACCTTTAAGGAGGTGCAGGAAATGGTAAACCGCGTTAGTGCGGGTTTGCTGAACTTGGGGGTAAAAAAAGACGATAAAATTGCCCTTATAGCCACCAATTGCCCCGAGTGGAATTTTATTGACCTTGGCGTGCAGCAGATTGGTGCGGTGTGCGTGCCTATGTACCCTACCATTAGCCAAAACGATTACGAATTTATTTTTAACGATGCCGAAATTGTGTATGCTTTTGTGGGCGACCGCTCTATTCTTGACCGTGTGCTGCCCTTAGAAAATTTAGTGCCTTCGCTAAAAGGAATTTATACGTTTGAACAAATATCGGGACAAAAACACTACCTGACCGCTCTGCCCGATGTTGCCGATTTAGAGGTTATACAGGAGCGCAAAACGCAGGTTAGCCCGCAAGATTTGGCAACCATTATTTATACATCGGGCACTACCGGCAACCCCAAGGGGGTAATGCTTACGCACAATAATTTGGTTAGCAACTTAAAAGCCATTCAGAGTTTGCTGCCGTTTATGCCGGGTAAAAAATCGCTCAGTTTTTTACCGCTTTGCCACAGTTTTGAGCGCATTGTTTTTTATGCTTACCTTTCTAATGCCATACATATTCACTATGCCGAAAGCCTTGAAACCATAGGCGAAAACCTGAAAGAAGTGCAGCCTTATTGTTTTACCACCGTTCCCCGATTATTGGAAAAAGTGTATGAAAAAATCATGGAAAAGGGGCATCAGTTAGAGGGTTTTAAAAAGAAACTTTTCTTTTGGGCGGTTAAATTGGGTTTACAGTTTGAGCTAAACAAAAACATGGGTTGGTGGTATAACCTTCAATTATCCATTGCCCGAAAACTCATTTTTTCTAAATGGCAGGAAGCGCTGGGTGGCGAAGTGGAGTTTATTGTTACCGGTGCGGCGGCTTTTCAGCCCCGATTGGCTAAGTTGTTTACCGCCGCCGGCATTTCTATTATAGAGGGTTACGGACTTACCGAAACCTCGCCGGTGCTGAGTGTAAACCGTTTGGAGATAGAAAACCGCGCCATAGGCACAGTGGGTATGCCCATTCCGGGCGTAGAAATTAAACTGGCTGCCGATGGCGAAATTCTTGCCAAAGGACCCAACATTATGAGAGGCTACTACAAACGACAAGACCTTACCGATGAGGTGATTGACTCCGATGGCTGGTTTCATACCGGCGATATTGGTGAGTGGATAGAAGGCAGGTTTTTGAAAATTACCGACCGCAAAAAGGAACTCTTCAAAACATCGGGAGGTAAGTATATTGCCCCGCAAGTATTGGAAAATAAGTTTAAAGAATCGCCCTATATTGAGCAAATTATGATTGTGGGCGAATCGGAAAAATATGTTGCCGCCCTTATTGTGCCTTCTTTCCTTAACCTAAAAGAGTGGGCAAAAAACGAAGGACTAACCCTGCAAGACAACCACCAAATTGTAAACAACGACAAAATTAAAGCCCTCCTCAATGCCGAAATTGAAAACTACAACCAACATTTTGGTAAGTGGGAACAGGTTAAAAAGTTTACCCTACTTGCCCAAGAGTGGTCTATTGATACCGGCGAGCTTACCCCTACCATGAAACTTAAACGCAAAATTATCATGACTAAATACCAACCGCATATACAAAACCTGTATGCCGGTGATTAGGGGGAAGTGAATAGTGAATAGTGAAAAGTGAATAACGTGAGGTTGGAGTTGGGAGCTTGCTCAAAGGCATACAGAAAAAGGCTTTAAGCAGGATAGACAGTACATTACAATGCGCTGCACCTTGTTAATTAAGCGGTAGCTACTGAAACGCTGTTTTTATCGGGAAGAAAAGAATTTACCCCGATATCCGAAATCAAAACCTGAGCCTTTATTTTTAAAAAATCTGTGCAAATCAG
>DDVC01000218.1:3790-15875 GCA_002345145.1 Bacteroidetes bacterium UBA2322 | reverse complement strand
TACCCGATGTTGAACGCCCTATCACATTGGAATGGGTGCAGTCTCAGTTTGATGTATAAATTGAGCTATTCACCCCTGTTTTCAGCAAAAAGGGCACACAGATAACGCAGATTAAACGGATAAACTCGGGTAAAAGTAAATCATTTACTCAATTTAGCCTTTATTTTAAAAAAATCGGCGTTAATCAGCGCCATCCGTGTTATCCGTGTGCTAAATTTTGCCGGTTTTGCGCTCCTACCTTTGTGTAGCGGTTTACTTCAAACTCGGGTCAAACCCCATCGGGATTATCATTTGTACTGTCTATTGGGCAGTATAAATACTGTTCATATTGCAAGAATATAATTGCCAAAAGTGGAAAACAGGGTGCGGAATGAGAGGTCTTATTTTTGCACATAGTAATATCATCACAAAAAAACGGACAACCTTTACAGATTGTCCGTTGCCCAAGTATTGGCGGGGTTACCGCTTACTATTTTACAAATTTTTTGGTATAAATGTTTCCGTTTACCGAGAGTTTAGTGAAATATAAATTACCTTCATTTAATTCATCGGTAAGGAAAGGTACTTTGTAAGCACCGGTTGGTTGCGAAGTTTGTGCAAGAACTTGTTTTACCTTTCTGCCTGCAATATCGTAAATGGCAATGCTTACAGAGGCATTTTGGGGCAAGTAATAGGTTATATACGAAGTGGGTGCGGCAGGATTAGGGTAAAGGTCAAAATTAAAGGCGGGTGTGTAACTGGGGTTAGCTAAACCTGATATAACGAACTGTGCGGTTTCAGAAAATGCGGTACAACCATATTGCTCATAACTTACGGAATAAGCGCCTGTAGCTTGTGGTGTATAAATATGCGCAATGGCATTTTGAATAGGGGCACCATTTAAAAACCACTGGTAATTGGTATAAATGGGAGACACGCTGAGTTGGTTATCGGTTACAGTAATAGTTTCAGTGCTGAGTGGCGGTGTAACCACTATGTCAAACTCGGCAGTAAGTCCGCTATGCGTATAGGTTATGGTATGTGTACCTAAACCGGCATTAGCAGGCACAAATGTATTACCCACTATGCCGGCACCGTCTAAAATACCATCTTCGGGCATTACTGTAAGGGCAATAGGGGGTGCATCTATGCAGTAAGTAGTTTTGGGCGCTTTTACACTTACAAAAGGAATGGGGTTTCCGGTTGTATATTGGATAATAGAAATCATCATTTCATTATTAGTGGTAAGTCCGGCGCTTACAGTAAACCCACTGGTGTTGTTATAGGTGGCGCGGTGGTATAACCCGGCACCCGAAGGTAGGGTGAGCATGGGTTCAAAGTAACGCACAGGTGGGTGCGACCAATCGTAGTAACCCATATTGCACTGACAATTTTCATAATCAAACCAGCCCTCATATAGTTGCTCGCCGGGTCCTCCACCTGATAATCGGAAAATATCAAAGTCAATACCGTATTGGTGTGTATGCGAGTTGAGCATCCAGATATTCCACTGCTGCGAGTTATTGATAGATTCTTGCAGGGTATGTGTGCCGGCTGGAATAGTAAAAAAGGCAGGGCTGTTAAATAGGAGTAGATTTGATTTCATTTCCTTTAAAGCGGTGCCGGCGGGCTGGGTGTAAACATTAATATACACATCGGAAGGTAAGATAAGTCCGGTGCTGTAATTGGGTATATGGTAGTTGAGGTCTAAAATAGTGTTTTGGTTCCAAAAGTAAGCAGTGCCGGCGGGCAATCTAAAATCGGAAGGATATTGCCAAACAGTAACCAAGCCCGTTCCACTGCCCAATAGCGGGTTATTGCCCAGCAGCGATACTTCTCTTAACCCATTAGCAGTACTATTGGCAGTAGAGGCATTATTAAATTTATACATAATAAAATGGTGCGAGCTTTGGTTCATAAAAGCCTGCATACGTTTTACCTCTGTTGCTTCATCTAACTGCAAATTGTATTTGAGCAGGTATTCTTTTTCTGTAGCAGCAGCAACAAAAACAGGTCCCATGTGTATTTGGAAACCTTTATCTGCCGGCGGGGGGGCAGGGCGTTCTAATTGTGGCATTCCTCCATCAAGATAGTATTGGTCAACAAGGGGCTCGGCTGCTATAGTACCGGCGGCGGGTGCACCTGCCAAAATCCATTGCCGCACAATTTCAATATCTCTGTTTGAAAGTGGGTTATTATACAGGGGCATAGCAACACCCTCAGCAATATCTAACAAGCCGCCATCATACTCATGCACCATGCCGTTGCCTATTTTTCGGAGCAAAAAACTCTGGTAGGGTTGTCCGGGAAATACTAATTTTTGACCTTTTGCAGCAGCGGTACTGTTTTGTGGGGTAATGTTAACAAGGGCAGCATGAACCTGCGATGTAGTACCGCTTAGGTTTAACCCGCCCGATGGGGTACTGCCGCTATGGCAAGATGCGCACTGGGTTTGAAAAACGTTGTAAACTCTGTTAAAGGTGCCACTTTGGGCAAACGCAGCTCCGTGGGCGAGTAGTAAAACAGTAAGTAGTGGGGCAAATAGCTTTTTCATTGGTAAATGGTGGGGGATTATTGTTTAGAAAAAAACCTTGCAGAGATATGAGGTTTTGTAAATTCATACCGCTACAAGGTTTTAAGGAAAATGAAATGATATGTTTCTTAACGTTAGTTAATAGAAGGCTGTTTGTTAGAGGTTAGGTTAATAAATCGGGATAAAGAATAGGCGTAGGTGGGATTATTGCTCCACCACTTTTTTAACGGTAGTTTTACCGTCAATATCAATTTTTACAAAGTAAACACCGGCAGGAAATCCTTGTTCTTTTGCACTGAACTGATAGGTATATTGAGCCGGTACTTGCTGTTGGTTAGTAAGGGTAGTTACCAATTGCCCCAAGGTATTAAACACCTCCACTTTAACCATAGAAGTTTGCTGCAAGATGTAAGTAATATTTACCTGATTTTGGTAGGGATTGGGGAAAACATAAACCTCGCTGCCCGATGTGGGGTTGGCATCTAAACCGGTAATAGAGAAGTTGTAAGGCTCAGAGCTAACCGTACAGCCGTTTAGACTTACCTGAATGGTGTAATTGCCGGGCGCTTGCGGGCTGTAAAATAAACCGGTAGCGCCGGTAATGGCATTGCCGTTAAAATACCACTGATAAGAATCGTATGTGCCGGAAATACCTAAGAAACCATCAGAATAATTAACTACCGGAGCAGCGGGTGCCGGATTCACAAAAACGGAGTAAGTAGCCGTTAATCCTTCGGCAGTGTAGGTAATTTCATGTTCGCCAATACCGGCAAGGGCAGGGATAAACTGGCCATCTTGCACGCCCGGACCGGCAAGTACGCCGCCGGTGGCAGGGTAAAGGGCTAAGTTGGGTATATCATCTACACAGTAGCTGGTAGCTATATTGGTAATGCCTACAAAGGGAATAGGCTCACCTTCGGTATATTGTACCATGTAAAGCATCATTTCGTCATTGGTAGTTAAGCCAAAGGTAACCCAACTATTGGAAGTGTTGTTAAATTTAGCTTCATGTATTAATCCGGTATTAGCAGGCACGGTGTAATAAGGCTCATAGTATTTAACCGGCGGATGCTCCCAATCATAATAACCCACGTTGCAATTACAGTAGGTGTAATCCATAAAACCCTCAAAAATCTGCTCACCCTTATCGCCCGATGGGGTTTGAACCCAAAGGTCATAATCGGTGCCGTATTTATGGGTGTGGGAAGTAAGCATCCACAAATTCATTTGCGGTCCATTATCCACATTTTCGGTAAGCGTCCACTGACCGGGAGGCAGGGTAAAGAAACCGCTTACTGCGGGTGGCCAGAGATTGCTGGAATTATAGAGAACCAAATCTGATTTCATTTCTTTAATAGCCGTTCCGTAGGGTTGGGTATGCACATTTAGGTATAACTCGGCAGGCATAACCAATCCTTGGCTATAATTGCGCACGTGGTAGTTAAGGCTCAAAACAGTGCTGGCATCCCAGCGGAAAGCAGTACCTGCCGGTAGTCTGATGTCCACATCATCTTGCCAACCGGCTACAAAAGAAGTATTGCTGGGTTCAACCGCAGTACTAACAATGTTTACCGGCAATAGTCCATGCGGCGTTTCTTCAGCTATAGTGGCATTATCAAACTTATATAAAATGAAGTGGTGCGACTCATCGTTCATTTTGAGGTTAAGTCGGTTTACTTCGTAATTAGCCGGCATGTTAATATCGTACTTTACATCGTACTCCACTTCTTGGTTAGGCTGAAGGAACAGCGGACCTAAGTGAATTTGAAAACCTGTAGCGGGTGGAGCCGGGCGGGCAAGCACGGGCAAACCGCCATCGGCATAATAGTCTAAAACGGCTTGTTGGTTTACCGTATAACCTGTAGGCCCGTCACCATTAGCGGTAGCGCCGGCATAAATCCACTGGCGCATCATTTCCAGTTCTACGTTGGTTAAAGGTTGAGATGAACCATAAGGCGGCATAGTAGTACCTTCTTCAGGGCTTAATACGCCCCCGTCTTGGGCATGAATCAATCCGTTGTTTGCTTTTAGCAGCAGGAAGCTCTTGTAGGGGTGACCCGGGTAAATGAGTTTCTGCCCTTTACCTTGTGCAACAGGGTTAGACGGGGTAACGCCTACTATTTTGGCGTGTACTTCGGTAGGTGTGCCGCTAAGGTCTAAGTTGCCGGTTAAATTACTTGCATTGTGGCAGGTAGCAGCACATTTGGTTTGCAGTGTAACGTAAACGCGGTCTGTAAATATATTACTCTGTGCCTGCACAGAGGCAAAGGCAGCGCCCAATAAACATAGGGCTACAAGCAAACTAAGGCAGGTAAATCTTCCCTTCATGAGTGATGAATGTGATTTTATGAGTGATGATGAATAAATGTGGTTTTTTAAAAAATGTTTGCATTTAAATTGCTGCATAAAGATAAAACGAGTAACCCAAAAAACAAACAGATTGGCTATCTTGTTGCAAAAAAATGATAAAGAGCTTGGGTAAAATAGCGTATCGGAATAAATTTTGGGCACACGTGCTATTGGTTTTAAAATTTAGCCTATTTTGTGGCATCTTTGTAACCCACTTAAAAAGTAAACACAATGTCGGACTTAACTACTTACTACCAGATGATAGAGGATTGCATAACCCAGTTGGGTGTTGACCCCGTTACCGCGCGCGGCGAGGAAGCAGGGCAATGGTCCTTAGTAAAAGGCTCTGCCAAAGTATGGCTCGATTTATGGCATATAGAGCGCGAAGGACGAGCTTATTTTCAGGCATTATCGCCGGTAATGAAACTTACCGAAGTAATACCCGATAAGCGCTTGGAACTGTTTGAAGAGCTGCTCAAAATTAACCACTCGCTCTACGGAGTTGCCTTTACCTGCTACAATGATTTTTTGTGGATAAAAGTGATTCGGGAAGCAGCGGGCATGGATAAAGAAGAAGCCTTAGCCATGATTTCAAGAGTGGGCACTTACTCCGATGAATACGACGATTACCTGCGCGAAAAATACCTTCCGCCACAGCCGCCCGTAGGACCGCCTCATGCTCCTAATGCTCCTGTTTAAGAAACGGTTTGGGCAACAACACACAATTGTTTTTTTAAAAGAAAATGCCTAATTTTAGGTACTGTACAATAGGATATGGCATCGGGTAATTGAACCTTATTTTTTTACCCGATGTTTTCTCCCCATTCCCATAACTTTGCAGTAAAGCGAAGCGGTTTTTTTATATTATTATAAGCCCAAAAGTTCAGTAGCCGGTATGTGGAAATTAGTAATGGGCATCTTGCTTTTTGTAAACCTAAGCAGTAGCGCCGCCCTTTTTGCCGGAAACGATAAACGCACCTTAGGCGGCAGGCAAGCCGCCATGGGAAACACCGGTGTAACATTTTCTGATGCTTTTTCTGTGTTTACCAACCAAGCGGGTTTAGCCACCATAAACACCTTTACCGCTTGTTTATATGCCGAAAACAGGTTTTTGCTCAAAGATTTGAGCCTGTTTGCTGCCGGCGCTGCCATGCCGTTAAAGGAAAATGGCGGCACGTTTGGGTTAGGCGCTGTTTATTTTGGCAATTCCTTATATAATGAGCGGCTCATTAACCTTGCCTACGGGCGCCGCTTGTTTAATGCCCTTTCCATAGGCATAGAGCTTGATTATGCCGCTATAACCATAGCCGATTATGGTACGGTAAATGCTTTTACCTTTGGCGTAGGGGTGCAGTATAAAATTATACCCCAATTGGTAGCCGGCGCACATGTATTTAATCCGCTCCGCTGGCAATTTACCGATTTTGAAGAAGACCGGCTGCCCTCTGTTATCAATACCGGCATTGCCTACCTGCCCTCAAACAAAGTAACCATTACCGCCGAAGCCGAAAAAAACCTAAATACGCCCATCATGTTTAAAGCCGGCATTGAGTACAATGTGATAGAAAAACTATCGCTGCGCGCAGGTGTAACCTCTGAGCCATTTACTTCTTGTTTTGGTATCGGGCTAAATTTAGGCAATCTTCGGTTAGATTTGGCTAACAGTTTTCATCCTGTATTGGGCTACTCACCCCATTTTGGGCTGGTGTACTCCGGTAAAACCAAAAAACAAACCGGTTAATAACTGCACCGGGCAAATAAACCCGATGTTACAAGTTGCTGTGCTTTATGGCAACACTAACGCGGCTTTTTCGGGAGCTATGCCTATTTTTGCAATAGCGCCGCTGTTAAATTTAAGAAAATCGGCTTCTATCCCGTCGCTAAAAATAACCCCATTAGCAGGCATGAGCGATTCAATGGTTAAATCTAATTCATGGCTAATAATGCCTGCCACTATGCCGGTTTGGGTTTTAATGCTTTTAAAAGGCTCGCGCACGGCAAACAAAAGTTGCTCATCAGTTAAAGTAGGTGTTTGTAGTGGTATAGCTTCGTGTCTGGTGTTGGATTGGTACGGCTCATGCCCCAAAAACTGCCCAATACCCTTAGCCATATTAAAAACAGAGCTAAGCCAGCCTGTAAAACCCGCTTTAGTAGAAACAATTAAACCGCTCGATGAGTGTTCTTCGGTTTGGCGGTTGTAGGTAATGCGGTATCTTGCCGATACATGAGTGGCTGCGCCAATAAACAAATCGTTAAATGCCAAAAGGCGCTGTCCGTCTTGCAGCCGGGCTTCGGCAAATGTTACCTGTTTTAACCGGTGCGTTTGGGTAAGTACTTTTTCTACAGCGTCCACAAAATTGTGCACATCAAAGGGAAGCAAAATGCCGTCGTATCTTTTTTTATCGGGGTTTACCGCCACTATCGGTACGCCATTGGCATATTTGGCGGTGTTGGCTACCAGCCCGTCTTGTCCTATAACCACAATTACCTGATTGGGGGCAAATAAAAATGAGGGCACGTAAATGCGCTCTACTACTTTATATTTGAGTGTTTTGCCCAGCACAGCCAGCAGCCTGTTTAGCGAAGCATGAAAAACCTCATGTTCGGTTTCATAGTCATCATAATTGCCACCTGAGCGCTCAATATAAAACCGTGCCTGCGCCTTAGTATTAAAACGCTCAATGAGCAATTCAAGGCGGGTTTTATTTTTTACCACTATGGCATATTCAACCTTACTCATGTGTTTACAATAAAAGCAGCCAACTATTTTTTGGTTGAAAGCAGTGTATCAAGCAAATCGGGGCTTATATTAAGGTTGCCTATCTTATCGGCATTTTCGGCAAGTTGCCTAAAAGCAAGGGCAATGTTAAAGCGCGGGTCGGGATTATTATTAAGCGCTACCAGCGTGCGCCAGTCCACTTCTTTATAGGGTTTTAGCAGCGTTTCAATTACAAACCCCTGCGTAGCTGCATCAGACCGGTCGTTTTCGGTTTTAAGTACCAGCAGTTGTTTGCGTTGGTTTTCTATCGATATATCAGCAGCTAAGGTCATTTCGCGCAGTTTTCGCTCATTTTCGGCTTGTTGTACTTTGCCTTCCATTTGTTTTTCGGCAATTTGTTTTTTCTTTTCTTCTACGGCAATTTCGGTATTCAGTTCACTCTCTTTAATTTTTCGCTCTTGTTCTACGGCAAAATTTCGGCGTTGGTAAATAGCTTGGTCGGCTTCTTGCTGAAGTTTTTCGCGGGTTTCGGTTTCCAAAGCGCGCTTCATTTCGGGCGTAGGGCTAATGTTTAAGATGCTGGCGCTAATAATTTCAATGCCCAAAATACTGATGGCAGCAGATGCCTGTAATCCTTCTAAAATGCGCTTTTCTATATTTTTAGAGGAGCGCATGGCTTCTTTTAAGCCTAAACCCGATGTAAAGGTAGAAGTGGCGGTTTGGGCTTCGTTTACAATGCGCTGGTGCAGTTTTTCAATATCGTTTTTTTTGTAAAGCCCTTTATCATCAAGGGTAAAATCCAGTACATCGGCAAGCGCCGCAGGCGAGGTTACTTTATAGGTTATTTGCCCTTGTATGGCAAGGGTTTGGTAATCAGAAGTGGACTCATTAAAAATAAACGGCAGGTCATTGCTGCCTATGGGTATAGCAGCAATAGAACTGGTAGGAGCAAAATAAAAAAAGGATAATCCGCGTCCCTCTTTTACCACTTTGCCATTTTTGTAGTGTATAACATAAGTCATAGAGTCAAACTTAACGTGTTTAATACCCAACATAGCTGTAAAATTTTATGTTTAATAAAGCGTAGTCGCTGTGTTTTGTGCAAAGTTAGTTTTTTGTGTCTAAAAATGCTACTTTACTTGCTGCCAATAAGCTCAATAAAGTTTGTAAGTATGCCTTAATGCTACCATGTAGGGCAAGCAGAGGTAAAACGCAGTTATTAAGAAACAGAACATTACTCTCTTGCGGAGTAAGGACACAACTATTTAGCCATTCCCCAAAAACTAACAACCCCAATACGCATATACTAACCGTTTACTGCCGGCAACTTGCCTTTACTTACCCAAATAAGAAAAATTTATACAAAACGAACAAAAATACCTAACTTTGCGGACAACAACCAATGGTTTAACGGAGCCCGATAGCGCAAACGTATTGTTGTTTGCAGGGAGCAAAACTGCCGGTATAACTTTTTGCGGACTAAAAGCATGATTATTTTGACTTTTAACGGTTAATAAAATGCTTTCCCCATTGAAAGGATGCCGTTTATTAAATTTGGCAGGATTTTGGCAATTTATTTTACAACTTTTGCTTTAATTTGCACGTCTTTTCCGGTAATCCACAAGTTGCCAACCCTATATTAAAATGAATATCTAACTATGAAGAACATTGACTCACTGTTGTTTGTGCTTATAACGGTTTTGTGCAGCATTATCTGCCAGCCCGTAATGGCTCAGTCTGCCAATTTAAAGAAAGCCAACAACTATTTTGATTTAGGAGACTACCTCAGCGCAGTAGAACTGTATAAGGACATACTGGAAAAAAGCAATGATTTAGAAGCCAAAAAACGCATTGCCGATGCCTACCGCATGCTCAAACAGCCCGATTTGGCAGCTTATTGGTATGCCCAAGTGGTAGGACAGCAAGGGGTAGAGCCTATTTACCGCTACTACTATGGCATTATGCTCAAAGCAAACGGAAAATACGACGAGGCTAAAGCTGTTTTTACCGATTATGCCCGCATTGCCCCACACGACTCCAGAGCCCAAAAACAAATTGAAGCCTGCGAAAAATCGCGCTTCTTTCTGGAAGACCCGGGCGTTTACCAAATTTCTTTGCTCAACATTAACTCCAAAAAATCCGATTTTGCACCGGCATTTTTTAAAAACGGCATCGTGTTTGCCTCCGAAGAATACGTAAAAAACAAGCGCATCTATAAACGCCGAAATGCCCCCTTCTTAGATTTGGTTTTTGCAGAGCAAAAAGGCGATAACCCCGCCTTGTTTGGGTTGCCACAAAGCCTTAAAGGTGATGTTAATACCATTTACCATGAAAGTAACGCCACCTTTAGCGCCAACGCTAAAACCATGTACTTTACCCGAAACAACTTTAATAATAATAAAGCCATCTACCAAGATAAAGCTAAACTGCGCCTGCTCAACCTACAGATTTTTGTTACAACCGCCGCCGCAAACGATGAGTGGAATAAACCCGTATTGATTCCGTTTAGCAGCAATGATTACTCACTGGGGCACCCCTCCCTCAGCGCCGATGGTAAAACACTCTTTTTTATCTCCGATATGCCCGGCGGCTACGGCGGTACCGACATTTATATGTGTACCCGAAATGGCGATAAATGGGACCGACCCCAAAACCTTGGACCCAGCGTTAATACCGAAGGAAACGAAATGTTCCCTTCTATCAGCTCTAACGGCACACTCTACTTTTCTTCCGATGGGCTACCCGGTTTAGGCGGCTTAGATGTTTTTGCTACCCGACAGCTTAGCAGCGGTAAATGGGATACACCCGAAAACCTGCGCTACCCCATTAACACTAACTCCGATGACTTTGGCTTTATATTTGACCCAAACCGCGAAATTGGCTACTTTTCTTCTAACAGACCGGGCGGACAGGGTGATGACGATATTTACGCCGTAACAAAAGCCAGTAGCGCCAACTGTAAACTTACCGGCAACGTAATCAATAAAAATACCGGTCAGCCGGTGCCCGGCGCTGTGGTAAGACTCATTAACATGAACCTCAGCAAAGAAACTACCGCAAACGCCGCCGGTGTTTTCTCCTTTGACCTCCCGGCAAAAGCCGATTTTACCCTCTACTCCAGCAAAGACTACTTTTTTACCGAAGTTAAACACCTCTCTACCCGCGACCGCGATTGCAGCGCCTCTACTCAAAAACAAATGAGCGTTGATATTTACATGGCTAACATTCCTGTTGACCCGGGAACCGGTATCCTTACAGAACCCATTACCATTGTAGCCGGCGGAACCAGCTCGCACCCCGATTTGCCTTTGCCTAAACTGAACTTTATTTACTACGATTTAGACCAGTTCTTTATTAGAGAAGATGCAAAAGTGGAGTTAGATAAAATAGTGGCTTTTATGAAAGAAAACCCCGGCGTGGTTATTCAGCTAAAAGCACATACCGATTCAAGGGGCACAAAAGAGTATAACCAAAACCTTTCTACTAAAAGGGCGCAAGCTGCCGTTGATTATATTGTAAGCAAAGATATTGCCCGCTCGCGCCTTACCGCCATTGGGCTTGGCGAAACCCAGCCGGTAAATGAGTGCATTGATGGCGTGCCCTGCTCAGAAGAAAAACACCAGCAAAACCGCCGAACCGAATTTGTAATTACCGGCTATAGTATTAAGTAGGTATTTTGATATGTAAAGGCAACCTAACTGCTTGCCCTGCCACTTCTTATCTTTAACCTCAAAAAGCGCAAGCGTTTTGCAAAGTTCACAAAAATTTTGCAGCCTTTGCGCTTTTCCTTTGTGGATTTTGCGCCTAAAACATGGCTAACTCTCGCAAAAATACCAAGGGTTTTGTTTGCTTAGTGTAGCCACTTAGGTACTGCCCACCCCGCAAGTTCATGATGTATTTGCAGGCTAATTGGTAAGATTTCCAGCAGCAATTAGCACACGGATAACACAGATGTGGCTGATTTGCAACGATTTTTTAAAAACAGTAGCTACACTTAGGTACTGCCCCATCAGGCAAGTTCATAGCGTATTTGCAGGCTAATGGGTAAGATTTTACGCCAAGAACACAAAGTCTTTGCGAGCTTTGCGCTCACCTTTGCGGTTAAACAAGGAATTTACTTAAGACCAAAACACAGGGTAAGTAGTTACTCCTTAGCGCCGGTAAACCTTATGATAAAACTGAAAGGCAACCACAAAAATTGCTGCCCGCAAAATAAGGGGCTGGTCAGTAAGTTTGTTTACCCCCGCAGGGCAGCAGGTAGGGTACAGCGCAGCGGTGGCGATGGTACTCAGTAGCGGCTACTAAAAAATAAGAACTAATTTGTATATATTTGTCTTTGTGAGAAACAAAATCGGGCTGGTAGTAGGTAGTGAAGAGCGGTGAATGTTTAGTATCGGGATAAATATAGTAGCAATTCAAAAACGCAAAAGGCGCCTGTTTTCCCGATTCCCGATGTTTGGGCGTAGAATGGTAAAGCCGCCAAAATTGCTGAAAAAATGCTGCCC
>DDVC01000218.1:2342-3782 GCA_002345145.1 Bacteroidetes bacterium UBA2322 | reverse complement strand
TGCGTCTTTGCGTGAAACAAAATCAGAATGGTAGTCAGTATTCAGTAGATAGTATTCACAACTCATAACTCATAACTCACAACTCATAACTCATAACTAAATTTTTTTTCCCGATGGGTTGCAAAATTGAAAAAAGATGCTTAACATTGCCCCGTATTGAAAACACAATCATAAACAAAGGGTATTATCATTCCAACCCCAAAAATGTAACAAATTCTTATCGTCAACCAATCAACCTATTTTTTTATTTTAAAATAAATAATTATGAAAAAACTTTCACTTTCTCATCTGGTAGCCTTTGTGCTATGTATTAGTTTTATTTTTAATGGGGGGGGGGGGGAAAACGCCCTTTTGCCCAAGGAACCTGGCCCGNNTAAAGGGCTGAGGCAATAACAACCACCATTTTGACAGCAAAAAATTTCCGGAAAAATGCTGAAAAATTTCTATATTTCAATTTAACGAAAAAAATATATTTAGTTGAAAAACAAATTTATTTGTTTTTTTGGCAGAAAGGGGTTATCATTGCAAAAGATTACGAAATAAGTAAAACAGCATAGGCATAGCGGGCTGGTTTTGCAGGTAAATTGTGTAGGTAGATATGGCGATTTATCGCGTCTAAATGCTGATTTACCACATCTATAATGCTAATCACCAACATCAAACGCAGATATTACATTCAGATATTTTTAAACAAACAAATCAAAACAACTATGAAAAGAGTTACTTATTCCGCCGCCATAGCCTTTGTGCTATGTATTAGTTTAATTTTTAATGGGGGGGGGTAAACGCCCTTTATGCCCAAGGAACCTGGCCCGATGACTACTGTACGCCCCAGCCCAACTGTATGCTGCTGTGTAACCCGGAGTTGATTACATCGGGATGTGTAGCAGTAGGTATTCATCATTATGATTGTATGGCTTGGCAACAGATAACATGGGAAGCCATAACTGCAACTTGTAATAATTTCCCCGGTTGGCGAAGCATTTATGGTACTCCCGATTTTGGCTATAATGCTACACCTACCAATGATACCCAAATACGCATGTGGGCAACAGATGCCGCAGTAGATGAACCGGCAGTATGCTGCCAAAGAGGAGAAGGTATTATGGCAGAGGTAACCCTAACCCCAAACACGCCCTATATTTTCAGCTATATTCGAAGGATACGCTTAAAATGCAATGAAGATATTGGTGGATTGGTGGGTGAAGGTAACGAAGAAGGTTCTGCCAACATGATGCCGCCGGGCAGTTGCACCGGTACCTACACCGGAAATCCATCGGGTTTATATGCCAACTCGTTAGATAACCTTTATGTAAACCTTACCAACTACGACCAAATAACTTGGAATACGAGCCACTACCTGCAACCGGCGCCCGCCAATTTTGAAAATATCTTACACGAAACCAATATAGGCGATACCGGCTGGGAAAAAGTGTTTGT
>DDVC01000218.1:1577-1998 GCA_002345145.1 Bacteroidetes bacterium UBA2322 | reverse complement strand
TGCAACCAAATGACCGACCTGCAATTTACATGGGAATACTCTATTGACCAAGGAACAACATGGCTGACTATGTCTGAAACTACGCCCCAAATAACCGCTTTTCCTATTCAGTCCACCTGGTACAGGTTGTCGCGCTCTTTAGCCGCTAATCCCAATTATCCGGTGTCGTTGCACCAAAGCAGCAGTAGCTGCCTAAACGCATCGGTGGTTATTAAAGTAACCGTACCCGAAGATTGCATTATCCCCTGCATTGAAGAGGCTACCCTTATTGGCTCGGCGGTGGGCATTCCTACCGCTTCCGATGCCGATGCGCTGGGTCTTTTAACCAACCCTGTATTGTACGTAATGGGCGATTTTACCATTGACCTCAATACCATTTTTACTTCTCAAACCGTTTTTATGCACATAGGCGCGCAAATTA
>DDVC01000218.1:856-1290 GCA_002345145.1 Bacteroidetes bacterium UBA2322 | reverse complement strand
TTGTGGAGCCAAATTCGGGTATTTGGAAAACTTACTGTTACCAATAACAGCCTCATAGAAGATGCCCACTATGCCATAAGAGCCGAAAACGAGAGCAAAATACATGTTTCGGAAACCACTTTTAATAAATGTTTCATTGGCGTATTTGTGCCGCCATCGCCTGCGGTTCTCAATAATGTTGTTATTTGGATGCCTTTTGGCGCTACGCAAAATTTTACCGGCTGCACTTTTACCTGTCCCACCACCCAAAATTTGTTGTCGCCTTACCCGGGCGCAAGTACTTTTCCTAATGCCATAGGCAACCGCCCATGGTCGGGCTTGGCTGTTTATGATTTGCGAAACAGTGTAACCGTAGGCAACGATGAACCGGGCAACCTGCCCAACTTGTTTGCTAACCTAACCAAAGGCGCTTTTTTTATCCGATGCACAGAGGT
>DDVC01000218.1:0-549 GCA_002345145.1 Bacteroidetes bacterium UBA2322 | reverse complement strand
GGCAGCCTTGGCTCCCCTGTAGTGGGCGCATTTTATGTATTGGGCGAAGACGGCACACCCCAAAACGGGGCGGTAAACATTACCCACTCCCAAATGGGTATTTATGCCCAAAACCTGCGTTTTCAGGCTCAAAATTGCTATTTTAACCACATTCAAACCGGCATCAGTGCCAGAGGGTGCAGCAATACTGCTGTTATTGTAACCTACAACACCCTTGAAAACTGTACCCGTTTTGGCATCATTATGAGCGTAAACAGTAATACCTACCACCGAATTGACAAAAATAACATTGCCATGATTGGGTCAAGTACTAACCCAACTACTTTTTGGGGTACCGGCATTGAACTAAACAGTTGCACCGGCGCAGCTATGCCGCTCAGCAGCGTAGATGCCAACAATATTACCCTTGCCGGAATGGCAATACAGGGCATTAACGCGCTAAACTCCCGAAATATACACATCATAAACAATACCATACTCACCTAAGCGCCCGGCGCGCCCATACTACTGCCTCCCATAGATAGGCGGGGCATCAACATCAGCGGCGGC
>DDVC01000105.1:24856-35896 GCA_002345145.1 Bacteroidetes bacterium UBA2322 | reverse complement strand
CCCCCCCCCCTCCGGCCCCCCCCCGCCCCCCCCCCGTTATATGGACGAAGACCAAGCCTCTGCTACCGTTGGTTTCCGATGCGCTATGATTCGCATGGGTAGCCCCGATGGTAAAAAAATTAAAGCACCAAAAACCAAAAAAGTAAAAACCTACTAAATTTTGGTGTAGTATCTTAACAAAAGCGGCGCTCAAACCAAGTTGAGCGCCGCTTTTTTATGTAAACCGGTTATACACATGCCCTATAAACAAGACCCTACCTATACCGCAGCCTTTGAGCTTGCCGTAAAACAAGAAACCGAAAAAAGAATAACCCAATTACAGGAGCAGTTTGCCCAAACAATGGAAGATGCCATACAGCAAAGCCTGCAAAACTTAAACATATTGCAAGCTCAACTTGAAAAAAAACAGGCAGCAGTACAAAAAGAATTAGATGGCGCAAAAAAAGCACGCCTGAAAATTGAAAAAGATGCCGAAAAAATAATGACTGCCTATTTGGATGAGCACAAAGTGGCGCTCATAAATTTTACCCAACAAGAACTATTGCGCATGCTTGCTTACCGGCACTTACAGGCAGGGCACACCACACAGGAGGTTGCTTACTGGCTGGGGGTTGATATGGAATTTGTGGAGCAAATAAATGAAATCATCAGGCGTAAAACAGATTTTTACAGCAATACGCCTGCTGCCCTAAATATACCTCAACTGCGTTTTAGCGATGAAGGGCGGGGCGGCACTATATGGTATGAAAACGGTGCCATCGGTTTTAGTTTGTGGTGGGAGTTTGGCGCCGGCAATGCCATAGCCATTATTGATGTGCCAACAGAGGAGCAATGGGAGGAATATACCCAATTAACTCTCTCGAGCCGGAAGGTGATTTTAGCTTTTATAGCCCAACAGGTTATTGAGCGCAAAACAAGCGGTGATTGCCGGTTTGTTATTGGCGCTAATACCATTACCATTTACCGTATGGGTAGCAGAGGATAAAAAAATAAGTACAGGCGCAGCCTTACAATGCCTCTTTGGTTGCCAGTTCTTCAGCTATGGCATTTTTGGCAATTTTAATGGGTATGCCTATGTATTTCTGTTCTAAGTAGCCTACTACTTTTTGGAGTATTGCTCTTGAATTTTCGTCTAATTGGGCAATTTCCTTTTGAAATACAGTATTGAAGGCTTTATCTTTGAGGTCTTTAATTTGCTCTGGCAGGGCAGCCATAGCACGCTCTATTCGGCGCTGCCTGATGAGGAGTTTAAACTCTTCTAATTTGTTGGCTATAAGGTGGCGGGCTTTTACAATTTCTTCTTTTCGGAGGCGGAGGTTTTCCTGAGCTAATTCTCGCAGCTCTTCTACCTCAATATAGTGTATAGGGAAACTATTTTTTACCGTTGCAGCCACATCATTAGGCACGGCAAGGTCAATCACAATTTTGGGGTTGGTATCGGCAGCCAGCAGTTGTTGGTAAATGGCATGGGTAATAACCGGTTCTTTTGCTCCGGTGCAGGAAATGAGTATATCAAAATTGCCGGTATAATGTGCTAAATCTTCAAGTGTATGGGCAGCGCCATTGAGTTTGTTAGCTAAGTGTTGGGCGTTTTTGAGGGTTCGGTTAAAAATGGTATAGTTGGTAAAGCCATATTTTAACAGAAATTTAGATACTAATGTATTAGTTTGTCCTGCTCCCACTATTACAATTCGGGCATCTTTAGGTGGTGCAAGGGCAAGCATTTTTTGCATTGCCAGTGATACTACCGATACGCTGTTTTCGCCTATTTTGGTTTGGGTGTAAATGTCTTTGGCAAGCGGAATAGCAGTTTTCATAGCCAACCTTATGCTATCGCCGGTAAGGTGGCGTTCGCTGCAAAAAGTGTAGGCTTCTTTTAATTGGCGGAGAATTTCGCGCTCGCCAACTACCAAAGAATCAATAGAAGCTGCCACCTCAAAAATATGCTTTACGGCATCGGAGCCATTATATACCGTTACTAAGTTAGCCATATCATGAAGGCAATGCGCGGGTATATTGGGGTGTAGATGGGCAAAAAAGCGCAGCAAATAGGGGCGGTCTATCTGTGTTGTGCTATTCTGAACCATAAAAAAAGTTACCCTGTTGCAGGTGGCTAAGTACATTAGTTCTGCAATATCCATTTCGGCTTTTACATGGTGCAGGGTGGTGGCTAAAGAATGGCTGTCGTTATAAGAAGGAATATACTGACCAATATGGTTTATATTAGCCGTTTTATGCGTTATGGTAATAACACTAAAATGATTCACAGGGCGTAATTTCTTTTTTGTAGGTGCAAAGATAGTGCATAACTATCGGTTTGGCTGTTTTTGGGGAGGTAAGAATGCGTTGCAACAGGTTATTTATACTGAAACTAAATAACAAGGCACATATAGTGTTATAAACAGCAATACAGTGGGTTGCTCTATTTTTGTGGTAAATAAACAAATGCCTAACCACAATGTTTGGTTGCGGGGGGCAAGTGATAATTAAACTACAAGTATTGGTTGGCAAACCCCAATGATTATCGGTATAGGGCAATAGGAATGTAAGTGCCGTAGGCATTATAGGCAACACCACTCATGCTTCTGCCATCGGGGCTTATTTGGAATGAGCCGGTATAGGTGCTTTGCATATCGGCAGCTTCAAATTGTATGTAATTGCCGTTCATTATGCCATCGCCTCCTCCGGTACTTACTCCGTTAAAGGTCATGGTAAACGAAATATCGGAGCCATCTTGGTCAAAATAATAAACCATGCCCGGATAATTTGATACTTTCCAAGCGCCGCTTAACTTAGGGGGTGAGTAATACACATCATCGTTGCCGGCTGATGAGCTGCTCTTAGTTTTGGGTTGGGCATTACCGCGTTTTTTTTGAGCTTCCAGTTCTGCTTTCATTTCCTGCATCTGTCGCTCAAGGTCTGCCTGCTTTTTTTTAAGGGCTTCTTTTTCGGCATCGGTGGCATTAGTAGGCATAAATCCGCCGCCTTGTTGTTGTGCTGTGCCATTGTTGCCTTGTGGTGGTATGGCAGGTGGTGGGTTTACCTGCCCGCCGGCATCTTGATTGAGCTGGGTGGTATTAACCGTTTTTTCTTTTGGTACGCTTTCCAAAAGTTTGGGTACAATGTTTACTATGGCTGTAAGCAGCCCCACTATGGCTACTATGATGGTAGCTGTAGCGCCTATATTTGATTTTTCTTCGCCCATTGTGTTATTTTTTAGCTATGCAAAGATAAGGGTTTAGTTGGAAATTTTGGGTTTGTATTTATTGAGCGATGTTTTTTTGGGGTAAAACTTGATGAGCAGCACAGAAGGCACTCATCACATTTGACTAAAATACAGGTAAGCCCGGTGAGTTTTAGCGTTAGGTGTTATCTCTGATGTTGTAAATAATTCTGCCTGCTACTTTTAGGTAGTCTTGTTCAGTAATTACGCCCAACAGCTCCCCCTCGCGCACTACGGGTAGGCAACCAATGCGGTTAGTTTGCATTACTTCTATGGCTTGTTTCAGGCTGGCATCGGGGTCTATGGTAATGGGTTGGGAAATCATAATATCTTTCACGATAAACCCTTTTTTGGCTTCGGCATCATTTACGTAGTAATTTTGTAGCAGGTGGCGGAGTACAAATCGGGCGGTAACCAATCCTATAAGTTTGCCGGTGGCGCTTTCTACCGGCACGTATTTTAGGCGCTCCCAGTCCATAATTTCGGCAACTAATTCTACGGCATCGTCTTCGTAAACGGTAAACAAGTCGGTTTGCATAAAATCTTCTACGAGCAGGTTGGCAGGATTCCAGCCGGTAATTTCGTCAAGGCTTGCTAACTTCCATTCATGCACAGGCAGCCCTTCTTTTTGGTTGGCTACTATGGAGGCGGTAATGGCAGAGCGGGCTTCTTCGCGCGAGGTTTCTTTGAGCAGGTGGTTGTAAGATTGTAGTATCCACTGCGAGCCGGTTTGCCCGATGCTGATGCGTTCTTCAATAATGCCCATGTAAAAGCCAATATCATCATCATCTATGCCGGCATTTCGCAAACCGGTTATGGCTATGGGCAGGAGTTCTTTTTTTATGAGTTCGGTAGCTTGAATTTTTTTGCCTTTTACCCAATTTAGGGTGGTGTTTATCCCATTTCGGGCTGCCATTATAAAGTTGCTTTTGGCATCTTCAAAGTCCATTGCCGCAGTTATATCGGGATATTGCTCATGCAGGGCATTCATAAGCCCCAGCCAAAGAGCGGAGTTGGCTACTTCATCTTTTACCGTTGGTCCGGAGGGAAAAATGCGGTTTTCTATGCGCAAATGGGGTTTGCCATTGGTAATGCCATAACAGGGTCTGTTCCAGCGGTAAACGGTAGAGTTATGCACTTGCAGGGCTTTAAGGTTGGGTATTTCTCCTTTTTCTAATTGTTCAAAGGGGTCTTTTACGGGTTCATCGCTGGTGAGCAGTACCTTAAAGCGCATAATATCTTCGCGGTAAATATCTAATATAGAGCCGCGCACCCAGTCATTGCCAAACATAACCCTTGCGCTGCGGTTGCGGAGGTTATCGCCTGCGGTTCTAACATCTATAGATTGCTGAAACAGGGCTATACGGGTTTCGTGCCAAAGTCTGTGCCCAAACAATAATGGCGAGTTGGTAGCTACTGCTAAAACGGGAGCGGTTATGGCTTGGGCTATATTGTATTTTTGCACAAACTCATCGGGTTTTATTTGTAGGTGTACCTGAAAACCGGTGTTGCAGCCCTCTATCAGCATACTGCCATGTTTGGTTATCAACTCATCAACACCTTGTATTTTAAGCTCTACATTATTGCCCCGCATTTCTTTTATGGCATCCATTAGCGCTTTATAGCGCACCTTAGGGGTAAGGTACATATCGTTTAAATCATGTTTGCGCACGGTGGGCAGTATGCCGGTTAATATAACTTGGGCATTTAACTCGGCAGCGGTTTTTTGTAAAATGCTTAATAACTCGCTAATTTGCATTTCTAAGTTATACAGGCATCGGTCGGTAAAGAGCATCGGGTTTACGTTCATTTCTAAGTTGAACTGTGCCAGTTCGGTGGTAAAAAGTTCATTATTGGCACGTTCAAGCACCTGCATGTTGAGCATAGCCGGTTTCCAGTTTTTATCTATTAAACACAACTCTTGCTCAGCGCCTATGCGGATATTTTCTGACTCAAACATGCCTTTTTCCAGCATGTATTCAAGCGCTTTTACATCGCGCAGTATATGCACCATAAATGCTTGAAGCTCTTTCTTTTTTATGAGGGCTACTTTTTCGGTTCCCATTTAGTTGCTGTCGGTTTTGGTGAAAAATGTAGGAATGTAACTAAGTGTATGGTTCAATTTATACTCAACTATGGCAAGCAGACGAACAATTTTTTTACTTTTGCCTTTATGCTAAAACGGTTGCAGGGTAATTGTGGGCTATTTATTTACCACTTTTTGAGGTACAAGGATACAAATTTAACAAAAATAGCGTAGTTTGGTCATTTTAAAAGCAATAGTGAAAAAAAAATACCTCAAACCCCTCATTTTCTTGTTATGTGCGGACGTTACACCCTTACAGCCAAAGAAGAAGAACTCAAATCCGTATTTGAGCTTACCACCATAGCCCAGCCATATACACCGGTATATAATGTTTGCCCTACCATGTTAATGCCGGTTATTACCAACACGGAGCCACACGTGTTGCAGTTTTACCGGTGGGGGCTTATTCCCAAATGGGCAAAAGATAAACGTATAGGGGCAAAAATGATTAATGCCCGTGCCGAAACGCTTGCTGAAAAGCCGGCATTTAAACATGCGCTGCATCATGCCCGATGTTTAGTGCCTGCCAATGGATATTTTGAATGGCTTACCCATGGTAAAACCAAAACGCCCTACTGTATTACTACCTGCCCCGATGGGTTGATGGCTTTTGCCGGCTTGTGGGCAGTATGGCAAAATGAGGCTAATGTGCATGAAACCATAAGCAGTTTTACCATTATTACCGTGCCGGCACAGCCTTCCATAGCCCACATACATAACCGTATGCCATTGGTACTCATGCCACAGCAGTACCGCCTTTGGCTGAGCGATGTGGCTAAACCGGCTGATGTGCTTGAATTGCTGCGCACGCCCGATACCATGAATGTTGCGTTTTACGAAGTAGGCAAACAAGTAAATTATGCCGCCCATAATAGTCTTGATGTTTTACTGCCTGTTTAGGGCAGCGCTATACAACAACGGAGCTGATGGAATGACAACCAAAACCGTTTAAGCAGGGCAAAACCGCTATGCCAAATATAGGAATAAGGTTACTTTTTAAGGCCTATTTCTCGCAGGCGTTCATCTAAGTACTCACCGGCAGTAATAGGCTCATAGTGCAGCGGGTTATCGGGTGTAATGCAGGAGGGCAGGCAGGTGAGGTCCATTTCGGAGCGGGGGTGTAAAAAGAAGGGGATAGAAAAACGAGGGGTATGCCATTTTTCGCGGGGTGGGTTTACCACGCGGTGGGTGGTAGAGCAAAGGCGGTTATTGGTTAGGCGCTGAAGCATATCGCCCACGTTCACCACAATTTCGCCCGGTCCGGCATTTACGGAGCGCCATTCTTGTTGTTTGTTGAGCAGTTCCAGCCCCTCGGCAGAAGCGCCTACCAGTAGGGTAATGAGGTTGATGTCTTCGTGCTGCTCGGCTCTAATGGCATTTTTGGGCTCATGCACAATGGGCGGGTAAAAAATAGCGCGCAAAATGCTGTTGCCATTATGAATTTTATCGTCAAAGTAGTTTTCGGGCAGTTGCAGGTAAATGGCTATGGCTTGGAGCAGATAACGTCCGGCGCGCTCAAAGGAGCGGTAAGCCTGTTGTATGGTATGGTTAAACTGTGGAATTTCTGCCACTTCCACATTGGGCGGGTATTCATTTTTAATGGGGTCGTTATCTTCTACGGTTTGCCCCCATTGGTAAAATTCTTTTAAATCGGGAGCGTCGCTGCCTTTGGCATGTTCTTTTCCAAAACCGGTATAACCGCGTTGTCCGGCTAATCCGGGTATTTCGTAGCGTTTTTTAGCATCGGGAGGCAGTGCAAAAAAGGCTTGCACTTGTTCGTATAACCGGTCTATTTCGGCATCGGTTATGCCGTGGTTAATTACTGATACAAAACCTACCTCTTCATAAGCCTTTCCTAATTTTTCTACAAAGGCGGCTCTTTGGGCGGCATTGCCCTCTACAAACTGCGACAAATCAACTTGTGGTATGCTCTGGTTTGCCATAACAAAGGGGGGGTGATAGTTAATTGGTTAAAACTAAGCATAAAGGTACTGCAATTTGCAAATACTTGGGTGTTTGCAGCATACATACCCGTTATTTTACCTCTTCTGCCTTGCCGCTCATTGCTGCAATTTACCCATTGCACAAAACTGAACTACTCCAACTGTTATTTCTACGCTTTTCCGGTTTATGAAAAATGAGGTTAAATCCCTTTGCCGGTGTTTGGTTAGTTTTTTCGTTTACCGTTTTCATAAATAGCAATAAAGGCTTGGTCGTAACCTTTCAGCTTAACCTTTTGCAGGTGTTTTTGCGCATCGGGCATGGAGGTAAAGCGCCCGCTAAGGTATCGGTACCAGCCTTGGCTGTTTTGCTCAATGGTTACATCGGTAAACGGGTGTGCAATAGTTTTATCGCTTCGGGTGGCTAAAAATTGTATTTTGTATGTGATACCCGATGTGGTTGCATCGGTAGCTTGCAGTGTTGTTTGTGCAGGTGGAGCAATGGCATTGCCGGTTGTTTTTTGCTGAAGGGTAGTGGCGGTAGCAGCCGGCTTTGTCGTTTTTTGCAGGGCAATGGTGTTGGTTTGCCGCTTTTCTATTGCTTTGCAAACCATGGCTTCGGTTTCCTCGCCAAAAATATGTTGCAGTGTTAAGTGGCGCTCCGTGCCTGTGCCCTCTGCCAGTACGCGCCGGGCAAGTTGCATGGCATCGTGCAGTTGGTTTAGGGCAGCCGGCGGCATTTGCAGCACGTTGTAGGCATCGGTATAAAAAGCGGAGGCGGGCAGGGCGTAATAGGTATTTTTTAGGCGTTTGTTTACCGTTTTCGTTTCTAAATAGCGCCATGAGGGCAGGTAATTTATTTGCGAAACAGCAATTTGGCAAGTTAGGGGGTTGCGTTGCAGGGTAGTTTCTACTATTAACCCCATGCTGGTATTGGTACTGATGGCATTTGAAATAAAATTGCCCAGTGAGTAAACAACGGGCACTTGTTTTTGTGTTCCGTTGGCAAGTTTGGCGGCGAGCATTTTTATGGGTTGTACCACATGCGGGTGAGCTCCTATAATTAAATCCATGCCCATATCGGCAGCAGTTTGTGCCCACTCGCGCTGGTAAGCATTTTCGTAGTTTTTATACTCTTCGCCCCAGTGAAAAAAGCCTATAATAAACTCAGCACCTTGGTTTTGGGCGGCAGCTATATCGGCTTTAATAAGTTGGCGGTCAATTCGGTTCACCTTAGTTGGTGCCGGGGTAGCCAGTCCGTTGGTATGAAAAGTGTAGTTGAGTAGGGCAAAGGTGATGCCGTTTTTTTCCATGATGAGGGGGCAGCGTTGGGCGCGGTCGGAGCTGTCTTTAAAAGTGCCGGTTTGTGAAAATCCCAGTGTTTTTAGCGTTTCTATGGTGTTTACCACTCCCTGCAAACCCGAGTCGTTTGAATGGTTATTGGCGGTAACCAACACATCAAAACCTGCATATTTTAGGGCTTCTGCCACCGCATCGGGGCTTCTAAACATTGGGAATCCGGTGTAAGGAGGCGCTCCGGGCAGGGTTAGTTCTAAGTTGGCAATAGCTATATCTGCCTGTTCTATGATGGGTTTAGCATACATAAAGCAGGGTTTATAGTCATAAGTATCGGTATCGGGGTTGTAAGCGGCATTTATTTGGGGTTTGTTGCCCATTACATCGCCGGCAAAAAGGAGGGTAAGCGTTTCGGGTCTGGCATATACGTGCAGCGTTATTGCAGCCAATAAACATGCCAAAAAACTTGTTTGTTTTAACAAGAGAAACAACATAACAAATGTGCTTTACTTTACCTTATTGCGCTATATTACGCCTTTTTAACAGGATTGAACGGTAAAGGTAATCACATTTTTTAACATTCTAAACTTTGAGCACAAATTTAGCTATTCAGCGGTTGTAACCCGAGTTTGATGTAAAATAATAAGCAAAAGCCCGTGCTACCCGATAGGTTCGCAAAAACGGCAGCAATTAGCACACGGATAACACGGATGGAGCTGATTTGCACAGATTTTTGAAAAATAAAGGCGTAATTAGGGGGGAGTGAAGAGTGAATAGCTTTGAATGTGTTAGTACCCACTACCAATTAAACACTAACCCCTAACCACTACTAACATCTGTTTAATCCGCGTGAGCTGTGTGCCTTTTTGCTGAAAACAGGTAAGAATATCCCGATGGCTACATCAAAACAGGGCTGCACCCTTTGCGTTACGCCGTGCTTAGAAAATACTACCGCAAATTTTCTCGTCAAAGAAAAGTTGAAATGGCACACATTATTTAATTTATTTTATTAATTAAATACATGTATCAAATAAAATGACACAAAAATGACAGAGAAAATTGTGAGATATTTGGAAATCTCATAGGGGGGGGTATCTTTGCATATAAAAATAAGTTACCCCCAAAAAACAGCATAGTTATGAAGTTCATTATTGGCATAAGCATGATGGTATGCTTACTCATGGTAGCATGGTGTTCTAAGGAACAACCGGTTGCTCCGGCGTATTTTGACTGCGAGTATTATAATTATTTTCCGAACGATACATTTCCGGTAATTACTACCCAAGATAGTTTGGCGGCGCGTACACTTGCACAAAAATTATATATAAGCATTGACAAAGACCAAGAAAATCTGAAAGGGAACTTGCTTTACCTGCTGCCATATATTCACAATAAAATAGACACGGCAATTTTTAATAAATATGTTTTGAGGCAAGAAAGGCATTCCTTGAAACCCATATTTAATAGTTTAACTTCCAATAACATATTGTTATTTATATTTGCAGATGCTATCATAAAAGGACGATTGGTGGACAGTAGAAGCAATACAGATACAAATCTGTGCTATTATTTTAAAACTTACGAAATAATACAGTGCGACGAAGTTTTGTATTCAAACTTTGAACTGAAGAAAAACGATTTTATTATGACTGCCTCTATTGATGGAATTGTAGGAGGTTGTATACCCGGTGGTAGCAGCATAGTGAGCTGGAGTACGCATAAAAGATATTTGAAAAAGGGAAAGGAAGAATTTATTGTTTTGTCAAGAAATATATATAGAGGAGTATTTCTCAATGAGTCTTTTCAAAATGGCATGTACCAAGATGAATTTTGTGCAAATGCACTTTATAGAGTCAATATGTATGAGGAGGATTTTCAGATAGAAGATGTAGAAAAAATAAAGGATATTGAAAAGTTTATTGCCAAAATGAAGCATAAGAAGTAACACCTTGAAGTTTATTTTTCTTACGAAAAAACCTTTTTTATGAAAAAGCAATTTGCAATAATTGTAACAATTGTATTTGTTTTACCTTTGCTTGCTCAAACGGTAAGTTGGAGCGATTACAGGTATAATTTTAGATGGATAAATGGAAGTGAGGCAACATTTTACTCCACCACTTTTCCTATATTGGTCAGACCGCATGCTTCGTTAGGCACTTATGCACCCACCCCCCTGCCCACCAATACCGGCTGCTTTTTTGAGTTTGGCGCTATAGAAATGGCTATGTATAATTCGGTTAATACATGGAATAATGTAAAGCAGCTGCTTACCATGTGCCTTAGTCGTAACTAAATTCCTTTTTTTAACCACAAAGAACGCAAAAGTGGCAAAGCCTGTGCATTCTCTGCTGTTTTTCTTTGCGTGAAATTCTGCAAATACGCCATGAGAGCTTTAACGGTAGGCAGTACCCGAGCAGACATCGCAAATAAAATGACAGAAAAATGACAGAGAAAATTGTGAGATATTTGGAAATCTCATAGGGGGGGGTATCTTT
>DDVC01000105.1:0-24518 GCA_002345145.1 Bacteroidetes bacterium UBA2322 | reverse complement strand
CGATACATTTCCGGTAATTACTACCCAAGATAGTTTGGCGGTGGCGGAGTTGTTGGTTAGTAAAGGAATGTATTCTGCCGAAAAGATTAAGAGTTTAGGGGTAGAAGGTGTTGACCATTTCACTATCCATTTCTTGGGATACATAAAAGGTACAATGGATACTTTTTTATTCAACAAATTTCTAACGAACACTAAAAGGCAAGAAAAAATTATATACAAAAAGTTAAATTGGTATCATTTAGCTAATCTTATTATGGCTGATGCTGTTGTGGAAGCTAAAGTAGTGGATAAAAAACTCTTATCAGACACAACTCGTTGTTTATTTTATAAGACTTTATATGTTTTACAGGTGAGAGAAGTAGTAGTTGCCAAATTTCCCATTAAAAAAGGCGACTACATACTAACTGGCACAACCAGTGGGTATCAGGGAGGCTGCATAAGGGAAAACCCAAAGGTATTTAGCCAAGATTCACATTCAATTCCTTTGAACATAGGTGAATATAGACTCTATGGACTTAAACATGCAGGCTACGCTCAGTTTTTTTTGAATAAATTTTTAAAATCAAAATACGCTGATGATTACTGTCCAAATATGTTTGGCGTACAAACTTATGATGATTGGAGTATTAAAGATTCAAAACAATTTTGTCAAGAATTTATGGCAAACAAGTAAAAATGTTTTTATTTGTTTGTCTTTTTGCACTGCTCTGCTAAACAAATACTTGTGATATTTGGGTGCATTATAAAGTTAGTAAATCCCGTTCGTTTTTTAAATTCAACAAAATGAAAAAAATAATTTTAATATTGGTTCTGTTATTTGGTTATGCTAATAGTATAATAGGGCAAGACTACTGTTGGTACTTTAGGTGGGTAAATATAAATGAGCAAAAATTTTATACCGCCGGTTTTAGCATACCTCTTACTGTTCAGTCAAATCTTGATGATTATTTACCAACCACCCCTTCTCCCTGCCCGGATATGGAGTTAGGACCAGGTTGTTTTCAAGATACATATTTGTTTCCGGATATAATTGTGCAGGCAGCCAGTAAGTGGAATTTCCACTATCCCTCTATCTATATTCAGGGTAGTGCATCTGGCAATATTATTGACGCTTATGACGGGTTAAACAAAATCGGGTTTGACTTTGCTGGCGAAATTCCTTTTGACCCGCTTTCAAATATACTTGGATTTTGTCGCCCTTATCTTACTCAGAATGCCCATGTTTGTGATGAAAACTCTTCATTTCTTCAACCATACCTAACTCTTTACGGATTTGACATTGTGATAAATCCTTACAAAAATTTTGATATGATTGAGGGATATAATGAAACTCATTTAGACTATGATGCTTATGATTTTGAAAGTTTTGTTTTACATGAACTTGGTCATGCACTTGGACTTTGTCATCCCCCCTCGGCAAATCAAAACACAGATGTAATGAGTGGATCGCTTGTAAGTGCATCTATATAAGAAGAGATTTGAGTGAACTTGATATAAACTCATTAAAAGAATTATATCCCAATTCAAACCAACTGCCGCCAGGGGGTAGTCAAATCCCTTGCGATCAATTTAGCAAAACAACGGGTAAAGATGTAGGGCGTAAAAAGGGGCAACAACATTCCGGCGGCAGCATTTGCCATTATATACCCCCTACCACTTTTAGTACTGCTGCCACCCGCGAAATGATTTTGTTTTGGGAGAACAACTTGGGTTACAATTTTAATGTGCTGATGCGGCGGTTTGTACAAAATACTAATGAGCTAAATACTATATTTTATAGCGCCGATGCTCGTTTTTATCCGGCACAAGTTGCCCTACAGCATGCCATAGAAACCAACAGAACACTTATAGAAAGCACTTTTGCTCTTAACATTCCTGCTGAGGTTAGTACATATAATACAGATGCCATTTGTGAGTTAGTGCAGGAATTGCTGCTTTTGTTTGATACGGTTGATTTTAACAAAGAGGCTTTATTTAGAGAAGAATTGACCAAACTGCAAAAAGGGTTGGATATTTTTGTTGGCAAAAACATACAAACAGGATTGCTGATGTATGATACCATTGCCAATTTTGACAATAGGCAAGCATATACTTGTTTGCGTAAACGCGCCAATTCAAATTATACCCTCCAAAATGCTACTTTTGAACTAATCCGGATAAACACCCTGTGGGTAATTCATGGTACTTTGCCCGATAAGGCTTCTTTATATTATGAAGTATATGATGTAACCGGCGTTTTGGTAACAAAAACCCCCGCTGTTTATTTTACCGGTTACCAACATTATACAACAATAGAGTATAATGTTTTGCGCAATGGGTTGTATATAATTGTACCCTACATCAACAACTCGCCGCAGCCTGGCTCTTCTATAAAAATAATGCACGTTCAATAAGCATGTTGCCTAATCCGATGTTTTGGGGTATTGGCAATAACCTTGTATAGATATATCGCACTACATTATTCGTCTAACCGCTAACCACCACACAATAATACACCATTTCGTTTTATGGCGCGCAAGTTTCTACACCCTACTACACTACGGAGCAGCACACAAAACCGAAACCGGAGGCTGTATGGGAGGGTTTGTTTTTGGTGTTGTTGGGGTGTAATAACCCCAAGTTTGAGGTAAACCGGTACACAAAGAAAGGTGAATAGCTTTGAATGTGTTAGTACCCACTACCAATTAAACACTAACCCCTAACCACTACTAACATCTGTTTAATCTGCGTGAGCTGTGTGCTTTTTTTGCTGAAAACAGGTAAGAATATCCCGATGGCTACATCAAAACAGGGCTGCACCTTATTCAGCGCCGCTCATGCTTCGGTCTAAATCGCGCCGCATATCTTTTTCCTTAATGCTGTCTTTTTTATTGAAGGCTTTTTTACCCTTAGCCAGCGCCACTTCTACCTTTACCAATCCGTTTTCGGTAATAAACACCAAGGTGGGCACTAAGGTAAGACCGCGTTCTTTAATTTTAGCTTCTAACTTGCGCAGTTCTCTGCGTTTAAGCAGGAGTTTGCGGTCGCGTTTAGGTTGGTGGTTATATACGCCACCCTGTTTGTATTCGGCTATGTGCATGTGTTTGAGCCATAGTTCACCCTTTGAAAAATAGCAGTAGGCATCGCTCATGCTCACCTTACCTGTTTTGCACGATTTTACCTCCGTACCGGTAAGCACTATACCGGCATCGTACTTTTCTAATAAAAAGTACTCAAAATTGGCTCTTTTGTTATTTGCCACTACTACGGGGGCATTTGCTTGGGGCGACATGGCGGGTTAGTTGGTCGTTTTAGGCTACAATAACAGCAAAATGAAACAATTAGTTCCATTTTTGGGGCAGCTTATGGTTTTTAGTAGAAAGACATAAGCTAAAAAAGAAAACAGCAGTAAAACCAACACCGGCTTTACTGCTGTTTTGCTATATACAGGCAAAAAATAAAAAATGCTTATAAACAATTGGTTACTACAGCCGTTAGGGCAGGGTAGTTTTGTACTTGGGTAATGCCCACTTTACCTATATTACTGGCGGGGTTGTTTGAAATATAGGCGTTATAGTCGTTGTAAGTAACGTAAGTGTCAAAGTTAAGGTCGGCACGGGCATAAACCAAAACGGTGGGGTTGGTAGCTGCGTAAACGGTATTAAAATCGGTAGCGTTAATTTGCCCGTTGCCATCTAAATCGCCGGCGTGCATGGCAAATATACTAAACTCATCGCCAATTACATTGGAATTGGGGTCAATGGTTTGCATGAGTTTAGTTTGAGCCGCGCCGCGCACCTGTCCTATAGAAGAGCTAAAATCATAAACGGTAGTACTGGACAGAAACACCGGAAAATTACTCATAATATCTAAGTGGTTTCGGCTGCGCACAATAATATAGTAGTTGTTATTGGGCAGCAGTCCGCTCACATTAAATTGGCTGCCATTGGCATTTACCACCGTACCATTGCTGAGTAGTATTCCCGCTTTTCGGGCGTGGGCAAGGTTGCTGTTTAGGGTGTTTCTAAATTCTATCAATACCCAATCTACGGCATTGGTGGGCAGGGCAGAGGGGTTGGCTACGCCTTCGGTGCCGGTATAGTTATAAGGCGGCACGTTAAAGGGTTGGGTAGCGGGCAAAATGCCGGCAGTGCGCAGGGTGGTTTTCATGGTGCCGCCGGTTTGGTAAGCGCCTTCTAAAAACACCCTAATTTTAACCACCAAACTGGGCAGTACTGCCGGAATGGGCGTATGCGTACAACCCAGCAGCTCGTTGGCGGCATCTATGGTATTGGGTAAACCATCGTTGCAAATAACGCAGGCAATACTATCTAACAGCCCGCGGCAGCCGTTATCAAAGGTATTAACACAGCAGAAGCCGTCAAATTTAAATATCTGAAACAAAATTCCATTTACCAGCGGCGCCGGTATATTGTTTACAAACTGTGTGGGCGGATTAGGACCGGGTGGCGGAGAGGTGGTAGAATAAGATGGGCATATCTGCCCAAAACACATAGGCACAATAGCCCACTCTGTATTACTGGGAGGTACACAGCCTGCCGGACGGCAGGTTTCTATGAGGCAATCGTAGTCAATGTTGCTATTTGAGTCGCAGTTGGTACGCAGCAGGGTTACGCAATACTCATCAAACTGAACGTTACAGCAGTAGGGGTCTAAGGCTAAAACTGCACTCATACAAGGGTAAGAGGCAGGATATGGCGGCGGGTAAGACGAGTTGTAGGAAGCGCACGAAGCGCCTTGTGCCAAAGCAATCTGCAAATTGAAAAAAGTGGAAACAAGCAGCATTGCCACCGGCGCCCAAAATCTCCAAGGTTGTATTTTTTGATTCATAGCAAAAGATTTTTAATTTTCAGCGTTAGGTAGTTTAATGGTAAAATACATGGAGGTTACTTGTTAAAAAACTGCACAAATTCGGGGTAGTATTGCGGATTTTGGCGCATGTATTCTTTGCGGTCTTCCGAAAAAGAGTTCCACCATTCTTCGGGCGATTTGGGTGTTTCGGGTACGTCTGAATTAATGGTGGGCAGTAGTTGGGTGTTATATTGAATAGTACCTTCGGGCTCAAAGTTGGGCTCGGCATCAATAAAAGGTTTGTAGTAGGCGTATAAATTGGGATTTTGACGCAGATAGTTTCGCCTTTCGGGGGTAAAACTTCGCCATCGCTCTTCCAAACTCATGTTTCGGAAGTCTTCGTAATTATCGCCCTCTACAGCCTTGTTTTGGGTTAAATTCCTATCAGCCTTGGCAGAGTTTTCTTCGGCAGCGGCAGCGGTGGTTTTGTCTTTGGTAAGGTTGCAGCCCATTGTGCCGGCTACAAGCAGCCAGCCCGTTAGCAGTAAGGCAAATTTTGAAACCAATGTATTCATAGGCGTATAAAAATAGTTTAGCAAGTACTGAATAGAGGGCGCAAAATAACAATAAGCCTCCATTTTACCGAGCTTACACCCTCATTTTTTACTAAAAAGCAAACAATTAGTTAGGCAAAGATAAGCACAAATCATTCAACCGTAATATAAACACCCAAAATTTGCTTAATTTTGTCGGCATTTATATTGTCGTACCACTTTTGAACAAGGATTAACCATGTTTTACCCCACCGTTTTAACCTGCAACCAATTTTGTATAGGCGTTTTATGGTGTATTTTACTGCTGTTGCCCAATGCCACTCTATGGGCGCAAAAGGGAAAAGCGCCCAACCCCTGCGAGCCCATATACGACCTTTTTGAAAACGCCGATAGCCCCGATAGTCCGTTTAGCGCCGACCCGATTAATCAAACCGAGTTGGTTATTGCCTTTTATGCCAAGCGCAATTGTACCCCCGCATGGTATAGCCCTGCCGATTCGTTTGCCCTGTATAGCCGCCTGCGAGCCTTGCTGCCCCAGCAAACCTACCTGCCGGTTTCTTTGCACACAGAGCGCATTGACCTCTTGTTTACCGAAGCCGAAACCATTTATATGCCCGTAGGTCTGTTTGATTTTGCCGAAGCCGGTCCGTTAGATATTTACCTTACCGATGCGGCTTTGAGTTATGCCGTTGAGCTTTGCCAGAATATAGCAGGTGCCGATTTAATACAACTCCCTTTTATGCTCAACAGCGCCTTAGTAAAAAAACAGCCCGATGTATTTTTTAACAACCTCAAAAACGGTTTATGGAAGCCCGAAACAGCTAAAACAGCCTTTGTAAATGAACCCGCCCTGCCCGATATTAAACCCATAGTGCAGACCGTAAACGACTCTGCCTTGTTTAAATTGGTGAGCAGCCTTACAAGCTCTACTAACAAAACCAAAACCTTATTGGGCGAAACCGTATATATGCCCGATTTGATAACCGATTTTTACCGCCGCAACGGGTTTACCATGATTTGGCTTACCAAAGGCAGCCCCAACCTTACCAATATCAACTGGCTTGTTAATAGCATAAACGCTGCCAATGCAGAGGGGTTAGCCCCCCAAAACTACCATGCCTCCTCGCTCAATGCTCTTAAAAATACCTTGGGCGGTTCGCCTTTATCTGATGTTTACCGGTGGGAACTGCTGCTTACCGACGCCACCCTCCGGTACGCCCACCACCTCAATGCCGGACAACTTAACCCCGCCACCGTAGGTTTTAAGTGGGACGTAAGCCGAGATAATTTTAGCCTGCCCGCACTGCTCCACGATGCCATACAAAAAAATACCCTCAGCACTTTTTTTGACCGGCTTAAACCTCAGCACCCACAGTACAACCTGCTCAAATATGCCCTTGCCGATTATAGGCAAAAACAACAGCAAGGCTGGCAATGGGAGCCTATTCCCGATGGAACCGGCTCTTTAAAACCGGGTATGAAAGACGACCGAGTTCCTTTAATGCGCGCCAGGCTTGCCGAGGAGTACTTTATGCCGCCCCCCCAAAACAACGACCTGCGCCCCCTGCCCGATAGTTTAAAGGCTAAAAACCCAACCGCCCCGCCCGATAGCTTTTACAATGAAAAAGTGTATGACGCCCAACTTGCTCAAGTGGTTAAACTGTTTCAAAAACATCATGGCTTAGAGCCCGATGGCGTGGCAGGCAGGCAAACCATTGCCATAATGAACGAAACCATAACCGACCGCATTAACCAAATTCTTATTAACTTAGAGCAGTGGCGCTGGCTGCCCAATTATTTAGGCGACCAATACCTGCTGGTAAACGTTCCGGCTTATTTGTTAAGGGTGTATGAAAATGGTTATGCCAAACTAACTAAGCGGGTTTGTACCGGAGCGCCCTCTACCCCTACGCCCATTTTTAGCGAGCAAATGCAATACCTCGATTTTAACCCCACCTGGGGCGTACCTTACAGCATTGCTACAAAAGAAATTCTGCCCAAATTAAAACGAAATCCCGGTTACTTAGACTCCCATAACATGGAGCTTTATGCAGGCGATAAAAAAGTGAGCCCCTACAAAGTTAACTGGGGCAGTGTTTCGGCACGCAATTTTTACTACACCATTAGGCAAAAACCGGGCAGCAACAACGCATTGGGCTTGGTTAAATTTTTGTTTCCCAACCAATACGATGTGTATTTGCACGATACGCCTTCTAAAAGCCTGTTTGCCAATGCGCAGCGCGCATACAGCCACGGCTGTGTAAGATTGGAAAATCCGGTAGAACTGGCAGAATACCTCCTCAAACCCGAGTATAGCCCTGCCCGCATTGCCGATATTATTAATAAAGGTAAAAACCGCCGCGTATTTTTACCCTTGCCACTGCCCATATACATACTCTACTTTACCGTTTGGGTGGACGATAACGGCAACGAAATTTACTTTTATCCCGATGTGTACGGCAGAGATAAAACGCTGCTGAAGGTGTATTAAAAGAGCAGCTACAAGGCTTTTACTGCACCCAACCATTACCATATACTCCTCCTTTTCATTTTCAATACATGCTTTCTGTTTCCGAAGCCGCTGCCATTATTGTAGAAAATGCCCATGTACTGCCTGCCGAGCAGGTAGCCTTGCACCATGCAGTAGGCAGCGTGCTGTATGAAAGCATCATAGCTCCTACCGATGTTCCGCCGTTTCACCAGTCGGCTATGGATGGGTATGCTTTTCGGTTTGCCGATTGGCATACACCCCAAACGCCGCTTACCATAGTAGGCACTGCACCTGCCGGCACCGCGCAGCGCCCTATTTTACCTGCCGGCGCTGCTGTGCGCATTTTTACCGGCGCACCCCTGCCCGCCGGTGCCGATACGGTGGTAATGCAGGAAAAAGTACAGTTAATACCTGCCATTAACCAACTCCTTATTACCGATACCCAACTAAAACCCGCAGCTAATGTGCGCCCACAGGGGTCGCAAATTGCCCAATATGCTTTGGCATTGCCCAAAGGACTATTGCTCAATGCAGGCGCTATAGGATACTTGGCTATGCTGGGCATAGATAAAGCCCTCATTATACCGCCGCCCCGCATTACCCTCCTTGTTACCGGAAACGAACTTGCACAGCCCGGCACACCCCTGCCGCCCGGGCACGTGTATGAGTGCAATTCTTTTGCTTTGCAGGCGGCTCTTGCCACTATGCGCCTACCCCTGCACACCCAAAGAGCGCCCGATGACCTTGCCCAAACCATTAGCCTTATTAGTACCTGTGCAATACAATCGGATTTGCTGCTTATAACCGGCGGCGTATCGGTAGGCGATTACGATTTTGTGCCGCAGGCGTTAAAGGCTTGCGGAGCTAACCTGTTGTTTCACAAAGTAAAACAAAAACCCGGCAAGCCTATGCTGGCTGCTACCTTAGGTAAAACACTCATCATAGGGCTGCCCGGCAATCCGGCATCGGTTTACACTTGTTTTCATAGGTACGTATTGCCCGCCATTCAACACATGATGGGGCAGCCACTCCCGCCCACCCAAGCCAACCTGTATAGGCTGGCAGAAAATTACCCCAAAAAAACAGGACTAACCGTGCTGCTCAAAGGTAAATTGCTGCCCAATAACGAGGTATTACCGCTTCCTAATCAACTATCTTACCTTATGGATAGTTTTGCCTATGCCGATTGCCTTATTGAACTGGAAGAAAACAAAGCCGATTATGTAAAAGGCGAACCGGTGCAGGTTTGGAAAATTAAAAACCCCGATGTTTAACACCCTCCGCAACACCGCAACTATTTATGTTTTCTGCTGCACACATTAGCGCCTATGTACTTGCCGGCGGCAAAAGCAGCCGTATGGGCAATGATAAAGGATTGATGCTTTTGGGGGGTAAACCCATGGTAAGTTATGCGCTGCAAACCCTGCAAACTTGTTTTGAAAGTATAACCATCATAAGCGCCAATAGGCAGTATGAGCAATTTGGCTACCCCGTAATACCCGATGCCACCCATACCCCTGCCGGCGCTGCGGCGGGTATTTACACCGCCCTACAGCATGGCAGCGCACAGTGGCGCTTAGTAGTAAGTTGCGATATGCCTTTTATTACCCCACAGGGCATACAACTGCTTGCCGCCCACGCCACTCCTGCCCATGAAATAGTGCTTGCCACCGGCAGTAAAGGAGCAGAACCCTTGTTTGCCCTATACGCAGTGGGCATTTTACCCCGTTGGCAAAATCAAATGGAGCAGGGTGTGCTTAAACTTCAAACACTCATAGCCGGTTTTACCTGTTGCCAACTGCCCATAGCACAAAATCCGGTATTTGCGCCTCCGTTTTTTATGAACCTAAACACTCCCCCCGATTTTACCACCGCCCAACAATTCCTGTAACCATGCCCACCTATACCATACTTGCCTTTGGGCAAACTGCCGATGCCCTGCAAACCGACTGTCTTACCCTGCCCGATGATACCGATGCCACTAATGTTGCCCGGCTCAAACAAACCTTAGAGGATATTTACCCCCAACTTAGGCAAATATCCTACCAAATAGCGGTAAACCAACAATTGGCGCTGCCCGATGATGCCTTGCCCCAACATGCCATCATTGCCTTGCTGCCCCCTTTTTCGGGCGGGTAGGCTACAACAAGGCGGGGTAAAAATTATTTATCGGGCGGCTTGGGTGAGCAGGTTTTCAATGGCGGTAAACAAATGCGCTTTATCTTCTGCCACATAAGGCGATTGAATGTACTGCCCATCGGCAAGGGCTATAAACAAGCGGGCATCGGGCGTTTGGGTGGTATTGGCAAATTGACCGGCTTGTAAAAAAAGCAATTTGCTAACGCCCGATTCATCGGGTTGCGTACCTATTGGCGGCGCAAAAAACAGCTCAATGCCGGTAAGGTTTTGGCGCAGGGCAGTCATAGCCTCCTCATCAAGGTGCATACGCAGCGGCTCGGCATGGGTAATCAGTTGCAGGGCAATACCGGCTATGGTATCGGCAAATTGTTGTTGCAGGTTTAGCGTTTGGGGCATACCATTTTGGTATTTTATGGCACGCACTACCTGCCCCTGCGGTTGGGTAGTTGGTTGCATGGCAGGTTCGGGTTGGGGCAGATTTTTTTCTACGGTGTGATTGGTATTGGCGGGGCAAAAGCTGTAAAAAAACAAAGCTCCTATAACAGCAAATAATTTGAAGTGCATAAGTCGGTTTGGGGTTTATGGTTTGGTAATTGGTAAAAAAAGGTATAACAGTAAAAACCCCCGAAAGCGGTTTTTGGTTGCTTTCGGGGGTTTTATTAAGGTGCGGCGTTTATTTCACCTGAATATCATCGAGCAAAACGGCGGTATCATAAATACTGTCGCCTACGTCGCTACAGCGCAAAACTAAGGTTACGCATTTACCTTTATAGCTGCTAATGTCAAAGGTGGTAGTTTCCCAACCGGTCATATACACATCGCCTTGGTCAAACACTACATCGGGCGAAACGCCTATGAGGTTGCCCGGAATATCGGGATAAGCGGCTCCGTATTCGGCAGCTACGCCGTCAATAGATTTGCTTGTTACTACGTGTTCGCCAAATTCTTTGGTTACAATAATTACCTCAAACCAATCCTGATAGGAAGAGTTGATGTACTCCAAAAATTCTTCCGACATAAAGTTCCAGCGGAAACTGAGTTCGGTAGCGTTATTGGGCACGGTAAACGATTGTGATATTCTGCCCGTTTCAGTAGTATAACCCAAACCGGTAGAAATAATGCCCATATAGCTGCCTTCTGAGGCATCTAACGAACCCAACTGGCTAATGGCTCTGCCATCGCCCGATTTAGTCCAGCCCAATAGTCCTTTTTCAAAATTGCCGTTTACCAATTCGGTAGCAAAGCGCATAGTGCCTGAGCCTTGCATTTTAAGGGTAGCAAAGGGCGTTTGCGGGTCGGAGGCGTTAATTTTACCCACTTCGCCGGTAGTTTTGTTATTTTTGGCAAGGGTGGTAAACACATCGCGTGAAACTGCTACACAAAAACCGCCGTTTACGGTGTTGGTATAACCAAAATAAGTTTTAGCGCCTTTGCCTATAAAGGCTTCGCGCAGGGGCGGAGTTTGGTCGCTGCCGCAGAAATTAGCCAAAATAACGCTTTGCGGAAACTCGCCTGCCAAGCCCGAAATGTAAGAAGCATACAGTTTATATACGTTAGCTTTTTTAATGGCATCGCCTTGTTTGCTTATGGTAATGTTCATACTTATGCCCATTTTGGGGTTGTCGCCCTGCATAAGGGCTTTGTAGCCGGCATAGCGAGTATCGTTGGTATCGGCAATTTCGCCGGTCAGCACGGCTTTACCTCCGCCTGAGCCGTGTGTAGAAAGCACCACCATACCATAACTCATCATTTCGGCAAAGCGGGCAACATCGGCATCTTGGTTGGTGTAGTAAGTAACCTGAAAACCGCCACAATCAAGGCTGTCTAATATGTTTATGATGTGTGGGCGTTCGTTGTTTTTCCACGATGCTTCGTAGGGAGCATAAATAAACACATTTCGGTTGCCTATGATATTGGGGTCAAAATTTTCTGATGTTTTACCCGATGCCCTCCAACCGTTTCCACCTTCGGTGTAATTGTTGCCTCGGGTTTGTTTAGACAGGGGTATGCGGGCTTTGTTGCCGCGGTCATCGGCAGTTTGTTGGGCAGCAGGAGCAGGCAGGGCAAAACCGCCGCGGGTATCCACTTTGCCATTGTCATCTTCGAGCGAAATAACTGCGCCGCCACGCAAGCCCGATTTAAACACAATTTCAATGGCAGTGCTGTTGTCTAACGTAGCCGATGCCACTTCGGGCTGGGCTTTTACCCATTCTAATAGTTGGTTTACGGCATTAGCGGCGTTGTTTTGGCTGCCGCCCAGCAGGTTGTTAAGTTGGTTAACCATATTGTTTTGCACGTCAAAAACGGCTTTCATATCGCTGCCCTTAATATCGGCATATACTTTTACCTTAAACTCAGCCGATTCGGCGCTTTCTTCTTCGCCTTTGGCATTTAAAATTTTGCCGGTAGCTTTTAGTTTCAGCTCACCTTGGGCTGTTTCGGAAAACGAAAATTTACCGGTAAACACATTATCGCCCTTAATTTCGTCGCCATTGGCAAGTGAGCCATTGTCTAACAGTTGTCCGGCTTCGGTAGTATTGCCGTTGGCATCGGTTTTCATGAGCAGCAGGGTATTTTCTACCACTTGGGTGCCGGCAGGCACATGAATATGAACGGTAAAACCAGTAGCCGTATTCACTACCATTTCGGCAGGGGCTACATCTAAACTACCCAAAGATGGCAGCACTTTATCGTCTTCATCGCAATTGGAAAAAGAGAAAACAACAAGTGTCAATATAACAATACTGACAAAGTAACGCTTCAAAAAAAAGAAATTGTTCATAAAAAAATGGTTAAACTGGTTAAAAATGGTGGTTCTAAAACAATGCAAAATTAAGCAAAAAAAACTGAAATTTTTAGAGCTTTTTTAACACAAAAAAAACTGAATGACGTCCTTTTTAACTAAAATTTGCTTTTGCAGGGTGTAGTATTAGGTAAACCCGAACAATACCGGTAAATTTGACGTGATTTTGCCATTTTCTACCTAATAACTTGTTGTTTACATGGATACGAACCGATTTTTTATTGCTTTTTGGCTTGTTTGTGCAGCTCTTTTTATGCCCGATGCTATGGCGCAAACACTTGTTTGGAGTTCTTCGGTAGATACCGGAACTTGTTTTTCATCGCCCCGAGCCGTTGATTTAAACGGCGATGGCGTTTTGGATTTTGTTACCGGCGGCGGCGAAGAAGGTTTTTACCGCACTAAAAGTTTTAATGCTTTTGACGGGGCTACCGGAAACCTGCTGTGGCAGGTGGGAGCCCGAAACCGCATTTACGGGAGCGCCATTTTTATGGATATTACCGCCGATGCCACCCCCGATGTATTTATAGGCGGCGGCAGCGCCGAGTTTGTGGCTATTAATGGCACATCGGGTCAAATTATTTGGGAGTTTTTTCCGCAGGGCGATACCATAGCCCCCGAAGATTTTGGCTGGTACAACTTTTACTCGCCCCAGTTTATACCCGATGTTGATGGCGATGGTTTGCAAGATATATTGGTTTCAAACGGTGGCAATCCGGCAGCTACGCCTATTGATACCATAAACCGACCGCCGGGCAACCTCCTCATTTTGAGCAGCGCAAACGGCTCTATTTTGGGCATAGGCGAAGCCCCCGATGGCAAGGAAATATATATGTCGCCTTTGGTGTATGATTTTTGGAACGACGGCATTTTAGACGTTATTTACGGCACCGGCGGCGAAACCACACACGGCTCGCTTTGGCGCACTACTGTTGTTGATATTTTGAACAACGACATCAGCGCATCGGTAAAACTGATAGACGGCGGACCTAAAGGCTATATAGCCCCCCCTGCCTTAGCCGACCTTACCGGCGATGGCAATATGGATATTATTGCCCCGTGTTATGGCAATAAACTAACGGCATACGATGTGGTAAACAGTACCTTGCTGTGGCAAAAAAACCTGCCCGGTACCGAAACCATTTGCACGCCCGCCATAGGCAGGTTTACCCCCGACCATGTGCCCGATGCATTTTTTATTTATGCCACCGGCTTGGCTCCTACTTTTTTTAACTTTGTTGCCCTAATGATTGACGGCAGCAACGGTAATGTTTTACTGCAAGATACCCTGCCCGGCTGGTCGCTTATTTCGCCCATTGCCTTTGATTACAATAACGACGGGTTTGACGAGGCGCTGGCACTGAGCAACCAACCTTTTATACCGCCCGGTCCGTATGCCCACCAACTGTTTTTATACGACTTTGCCAACAATACTAAAACCAACCTTACCGGCGCTATACCCGGCACTTCGCTTGCCGCTACGCCTTGGGTGGGCGATGCCGATAATGATGGCAACCTTGATTTGGTTTACCTCCATAATACCAACCCCAACATCATAAATGTAAACGACGGGTTTATCCTTAAACGCTACAGCCTACCCAGCCCTACGCCGCCACAATTGGCGTGGAGCGCTTACATGGGTACCAATTATAATGGTGTTTATACCAATCCGCTCCAATCTTGTTTTAGCTTTGTGAGTAACAGCAATTTTGGTAATGTATCTTGTTTTGGTGGCAACAACGGTTTTATTACCGCTACCGTAAATGGCACGCCACCCTACCGCTATGTGTGGAACGGCAACCTTTCTGCCCCCAATTTTTCGCCTGTTTATACTGTTTTTTTCAGTAACCTGCCTGCCGGTAATTATTCTCTGCAACTGACAGACGGCGTGGGCTGCTCGGCAAATTACAACATAACCCTAACCCAACCCGAACCTATTGTTATTACCCCTGCCAATATTACCCCGCCTACACCGGGCAATAATGATGGCAGCCTTACCATAGCGGTAACCGGCGGCATACTGCCTTATGTGGTTTCGTGGAGCCATGATGCGGCTTTAAATGCTTTTACTGCGGGTAATTTGGCATCGGGCGAATATATTGTTACCATTACCGATGCCAATGGTTGTACTGCCTCGCAATCAACAGGGGTATTTGTTACCGGCACACAACCCCATATTGCTACGGAACAAAACATGGTAGTGTATCCTAATCCGGCTAATGACCGGCTAACTATACAACTGCCGCCTAACCTAAGCCTGCCTAATCAGGCTACTTTGTACCTTTATAATAATGTAGGGCAGCAACTGCTATGCCGCAGTGTAATGCCCCAAACACAACCGCTTATACTGGATATGGCGGCGTACCCTGCCGGCGCTTACACGCTTGAACTTACCACTAACCTTTATACCATAAAACAAAGGTTGGCAGTGGTGCGGTAGTCATCATTTCATTTTGGGCAGGTAGGGCAACCAATGTGCATGGGGTATGTGAGCAACTTTAACCTGTGTTTAAAAGGTGTAATGACTCCATATTTACTTGCGCAGTGCATTAGTTTTATGCGCAAATGTGAGGTTGAAAGACAAGCCCAGCGCCGAGCTGCCCGAAACACCCAAAGGCGCAGCGGCAGGGGTGAAAAATGGCGAAACCCTAAAGCTGAGGTCATCGCTCACATCAAAATCCGACAGGTGGGCATCAATAAGTGCATCTAATACGGTAACAGCATACCAAAGCGTGCCGCCAATGATAGAAATTTCAACATAACGTCTATACACATTTTTTCGTCCGATAAGGATGTTGTTATCGGTTAAAAAAGCCAGCGAGGGGTCGGGGTTATTGGGGGCATAAAAACCGGGGCGGGTGCGCACTAAGTACTCATTTTTATAGCGGAGGTACTCTTTTCGGTTTAGGTAAAAGCCTGCGCCGGCAGCGGCAAAACCGGCATACACAATGGGTATTTTCCAGTACTTTTTGTTGGTTGCCTGCCCCCAGCCGGGCGCTACCATAGCACGGTAAGCAGCTCTAATGGGCGAAGGCACAAGTCGGTCGTTTTTAATATGGGCGTTCATGTAGGCATCTACCAAATTAACGCCATACATTACAAACATGGCATTAAGGGCAAGGTTAAACTGCCGGAGCGATTGTTGTTTTTTTTGCTGAATGGCTTGCAAATTGGTGTTGTCATCTATGCCCGATGCGTAGTTGGTTAGCACTTTATTGTATTGGTTGTAATACTTGTTGTATTGCAATCGGGAAACCAGCGTGGCAGCTCCCAGCGCTGCAACTGAACCGGCAAACAGGGGCGTTTTCCAGCGTTGTTGGTTATACCATTGCCCGCCGCCGGGCACAAAAGATAGCAAAAGCGCTTTGTTGGGGCTAAATGTTTGTTTAACCGTATCAGCAGCCGTTACCACCGTATCGGGTGTGGCGGACAAGGGCAGGGGTTGTATTACCTGAGTGGTATCTTGGGCATATAGGGCATAACCCAAGCCGCTACTCCACAAGGCAATTAGCGCTGCAAGCCATAAAACCAAACGACAGAAAGAAGAATAAACCATTTAGGGCAAAAACAAAGAAAAAAACCCGATGATAAAAAGTGATAACGCCTAAGCGTTAGTCTCTGTTGCCTATCAGTTCCAAAATGCGGTTAAGGTCTTTATCGGAACTAAACGGAATTACAATTTGTCCTTTACCCTTGCTGTTGCGCTTAAAGTTAATTTTAGCGCCAAAGTGCGACTCTAACTCTTCCTGAATTTTGCGGATATGGAGGGGTAAATGTGGGGCAATTTTGGTTTCTTTACCGGGCTGTTTGTTGGTAGGCTGCCCGCTCACCATCATTTCTACCTGCCTTACCGATAGCCCTTTTTCAACAATGGCATGGTAAATAGCAAGTTGGCGGTCAATGGTGCCGGCGTTAATAAGCGCTCTGGCGTGCCCCATACTTATTTGTTTGGTTTTAAGTCCTTGCTGAATTTCGGGCGGCAGTTTTAGTAGGCGGAGGTAGTTGGTTACAGAGCTTCGGTCTTTACCTACTCTTTTAGCAAGGTCGTCATGAATAAGGCTGCACTCGTCAATAAGGCGCTGGTAGGTAATGGCAATTTCGAGGGGGTTAAGGTCTTCGCGTTGAATGTTTTCAATGAGCGCCATTTCCAGCAGGGTTTGGTCGTTGGCAGTGCGAATGTAGGCGGGAATTTGCTCAAGCCCTGCCAGTTTGGAGGCACGCAGGCGGCGCTCGCCCGATATGAGCTGAAACCGGTCTTTACCCATGTAGCGCACGGTAATGGGCTGCACTACGCCATGTACGGCTATAGATGCCGCTAATTCTGCCAGTTTTTCCTCATCAAACTCTAATCGGGGTTGAAAAGGGTTTTCCTCAATCTGTTCAACCGGAATATCGGCAACAGAGTTGAGCAGTTGCTTGTCGTCTAACTCATCAGAAATGCTGCCCAGCAGCGCCTGAATACCGGCACCCATTTCTTCTTTACGGTTTTTTGATTTTGCCAAGGTGGTGGGTTTAGTTGTTAGTGAAAAATGAAAATTGTAGAAACGCATGGCCGTGCGTCTGTACTGTTATGAGTTGTGAATACCATTTACTGACTACGAGCTACTGAATACCCACTACCATTAACCATTTACTCTGTTTTGGGTTTAATGCGTTTCTTTTCTATGAGTTCTTTGGCAAAGTTAAGGTAATTTACCGCTCCTCTGCTATCCATATCATACATAATTACCGATTGCCCTACGCTGGGCGCTTCGCTAAGGCGGGCGCTGCGGTGTATAATGGTGTCAAAAACCAATCCGGGAAAGTGTTTTTGGGCTTCGGCAATAATTTGGTTAGACATGCGCAGGCGCGAGTCGTACATGGTTAATAAAATGCCGTCTAAGGTTAAGTTGGTATTGAGGCGTTTGCGAATAATTTTAATGGTATTGAGCAATTTACCCAAACCCTCTAAGGCAAAATACTCGCACTGCACCGGAATAATAACCGAGTCGGCGGCGGTAAGGGCGTTTACGGTAACCAATCCCAAGGAGGGCGAGCAGTCAATTACAATAACATCGTAGGTATTTTTAAAAGGTTCAATGGCTTCTTTCATGAGAATTTCTCGTTCAAACTGGTTTACCAGTTCAATTTCGGCACCCACCAAATCGCGGTGGGAGGGCAGGAGGTAAAGGTTTGGCACATCTACCTTTATGATACCCTCTGCAATATCGCCCTTACCTACCAAGCCGTGGTAAATGTTTAGCTTCACCTTGTTATGGTCTATACCCAGCCCCGATGTAGCGTTAGCTTGCGGGTCGGCATCTATCAGCAGCACTTTATACTCCAACACAGCCAAACTTGCAGCCAAACTTACGGCAGTAGTGGTTTTACCTACTCCTCCTTTTTGGTTGGCTATTGCTATAATTTTGCTCATAGTGCATTGTTTGGTTTAGGGTTTATGCGGGGTTTGGGTAATTATGTGCAAAAATAGTGCAAAATTGGGTAAAAGTAGCAGCTAAGTTTGCCGGTGGCTTCATGCCATAGGGCAAGTTATACCTCTATGGTTTCGCCTATATCGGGCAGTAGTAGTTTTAGTCCGCGTTCGGCAAATTTTAGGGTGGCTTGTTGGTGGTCTATTTTAATGTAACCAAAGGTATCGTAGTGAACGCCAATAATGGTTTCGCACTCAATAAACTCGGCGGCAATAATGGCATCGTTTATGCCCATGGTAAAGTTATTGCCTATGGGCAGCACCGCAAAATTAAGGTTAGCAAACATGGGTATCAGTTTCATATCCCAGGTAAGGGCGGTATCGCCGGCAAAATAAAAAGCGCCTTCTGCGCCGCTAACTATAAAACCGCCCGGATTGCCGCCATACGAGCCATCGGGCAGTACGCTGGAGTGAACGGCGTTTACATATTTCACCTTTCCAAAATCAAACTGCCACTCGCCGCCGTGGTTCATGGGGTGCCCTTTGGGGTGGTGGTGTTTGTGTTCAAACCAGCTCACTATTTCAAAGTTAGATACTATGGTAGCTTGTGTACGTTTGGCAATTGCCGGCGCATCGGCTACATGGTCGCCATGTCCGTGCGAAATAAGGATATAGTCTGCCGGTATGGCATTAAGGTTTATATGTTTGGCAAGTTCGTTGCCACTTATGAAGGGGTCAAACAATAGGTGTTTACCACCCATTTCTACACTAAAACAAGCATGTCCGTAGAAAGTAAGTTGCATAAGGCAGGTATAGTTTGGTTACAGTTAGTTGCAAAGTTACAAAACAGTTTGCTAAAACAGCGCTTTTTTTCCAATATGCAATCCTACCTGCCGAAAACAAAAATAAATTCTTGTGCGTGTTAGCAAAACTGTTGGATAGTTTGTATGAAATATGCAGCAACACAACAAAACATGGTTCTTTTCCTTGTTTGTTCTATTTAAGGGAGTGATTGCAAGGATAACAAAGGCTGTGGCAGACGGCAGACAGTAGTAATCTGCACAGCCTTTGCAGGGGGTTTATTCCTTTTGGGTTGGTAAACGCAGAACTGAGTAATGCTTGCTTACCTATACAAATTACTCGCCCCGCACCCGCTCTCCAACAAATCGGCAATAAAAAGCGCCCTAATAAACAACTTACCCGTGCCGATTTGTTGCAAAGAGGGGGAGTTTTCCCAACAATGGCTTTAGCCATTTTTCAACAAAATTCCATTGTTTTGAATAGGAATGTGGCTTTAGCCCATTCCTTTAAAAGCGTAAATGTATTGCATCTGTGTAAGGGGAGAAATAGGGAGCAAGGAAAACGGAACAGCACCCAAAAACCGAAACCGGAGGCTGTGTATTATGGCTTGTTTTTTTAACTGCAAAGAACGCAAAAGTGGCAAAGCCTGTGCATTCTCTGCCGTTTTTCTTTGCGTGAAGTCCTGCAAATACGCCATGAGAACTTTAACGGTAGGCAGTATCCGAGCAAACACCGCAAATAAAATGACACAAAAATGACAGAGAAAATTGTGAGATATTTGGCAATCTCATAGGGGGGGGTATCTTTGCATATAAAAATAAGTTACCCCAAAAAACAGCATAGTTATGAAGTTCATTATTGGCATAAGCATGATGGTATGTTTACTCATGGTAGCATGGTGTTCTAAGGAAAAACCGGTTGCTCCGGCGTATTTTGACTGCGAGTATTATAATTATTTTCCGAACGATACATTTCCGGTAATTACTACGCAAGATAGTTTGGCGGTGGCGGAGTTGTTGCGAAAACTAAGGATTAGATTTTATTCAAATAGTTACGTTATTGATTATCAAAATTATATTTACAACAAAATTGATACAGCCCTACTTAATTATTATGTGGTAAATAGAGGCGGGTTACATTCCTTAAAACCTGTATTTGGCTCATTAACAAGCCGAGAGCTTTCCTTATTTCTGAATACTGACGCAATTATTACGGGGTGTTTAGTAGATAGTAGAGACGTAGTTGATACTAATAATTGCTATTATTTCAAAACCCAAGAAGTATTACAATGCAAGGAGGTACTGTTTTCAAATTTTGACCTCAAAAGAGGCGACTATATTTTAACAACATCTATTGATGGAATAGTAGGTGGATGTTCGCCCGGAGGCGCAGAGGTAAGGAGTTTCCGAACGCATAAAAAGGAACTTAAAAAAGGAAAAGAGGAATTATTTATACTATCAAAAAGCATATACAGGGGGGTGTTTGTTCAGAAAGAGTTTAGACAAAAGTATAATGATGTTTTTTGCAGAAATACAATGTATATTATAAATATGTACGAAGAGGATATTCAAATAGAGAATACGGATAAAATAAAGTCGCTTAAAAAATTCATTGCCAAAATGAAGCATAAGAAGTAACACCTTGAAGTTTATTTTTTCTTACGAAAACATCTTTTTTATGAAAAAGCAATTTGCAATAATTGTAACAATTGTATTTGTTTTACCTTTGCTTGCTCAAACGGTAAGTTGGAGCGATTACAGGTATAATTTTAGATGGATAAATGGAAGTGTGCCAACATTTTACTCCACCCCTTTTCCTATACTGATCAGACCGCATGCTTCGTTAGGCACTTATGCACCCACCCCCCTGCCCACCAATATCGGCTGCTTTTTTGAGCCTGGTGCCATAGAAATGGCTATGTATAATTCGGTTAATACATGGAATAATGTAAAGCAACTACTTACCATGTGCCATAGTCTTAACTAAATTCCTTTTTTAACTGCAAAGAACGCAAAAGTGGCAAAGCCTGTGCATTCTCTGCCGTTTTTCTTTGCGTGAAGTCCTGCAAATACGCCATGAGAGCTTTAACGGTAGGCAGTATCCGAGCAAACACCGCAAATAAAATGACGCAAAAATGACAGAGAAAATTGTGAGATATTTGGAAATCTCATAAGGGGGGGTATCTTTGCATATAAAAATAAGTTACCCCAAAAAACAGCATAGTTATGAAGTTCATTATTGGCATAAGCATGATGGTATGTTTACTCATGGTAGCATGGTGTTCTAAGGAACAACCGGTTGCTCCGGCGTATTTTGACTGCGAGTACTATAATTATTTTCCGAACGATACATTTCCGGTAATTACTACGCAAGATAGTTTGGCGGTGGCGGAGTTGTTTTCTAAGTTAAGGAGGAGATTGTATTCAAATAGCAGCATTATTCATTTCTTCAATTATATAACCAACAAGATTGACACAACCCTACTTAATTATTATGTGGTAAATAGAGACGGGTTACATTCCTTAAAACCCGTATTTGGCTCATTAACAAGCCGAGAGCTTTCTTTGTTTCTATATACAGATGCAATTATTACGGGGTATTTAGTAGATAGTAGAGACGTAGTTGATACTAATAATTGCTATTATTTCAAAACCCAAGAAGTATTACAATGCAAAGAAGTACTGTTTTCAAATTTTGACCTCAAAAGAGGCGACTATATTTTAACAACATCTATTGATGGAATAGTAGGTGGATGTTCGCCCGGAGGCGCGGAGGTAAGGAGTTTCCGAACACATAAAAAGAGTCTGGCAGAAGGAAAAGAAGAGTTGTTTATTTTGTCTAAAAATCTGTATAGAGGCTTGTTTGTTGAAAAGGAGTTTGTTAACAATACATACAATGATATTTTTTGCAACAACATGTTGTATATTGTAAATATGTATGAAGAGGATATTCAAATAGAAAACACGGAAAAAATAAAATCGCTTAAAAAATTTGTAAAAAAAATGTACAATGAAAAGTAAAGTTTGGCATACAGCAACCATTTCTATTACATTAAAATGCAAGCAAACAATGAAAAATTCTACAATAATATTTCTTCTTCTTCTAATTTTCAGTTATTTGTTTTCTCAATCAACAACTGATTATAGCCAGTACAGTTTTTTCTGTCGGTGGATAAACATTAATACTCCCTCTGTTTTGACCGAAACTTATGCTATCCCACTTAGGAAACATTTCACATTAGGAGAGTATCAGCCCGATCCTATGCCAACTTGTGTGGGGTGTCAATTTCAATCGTTTTTATTAGAAACCACATTACAGAGTTCGGCTGATACATGGAATGCTGTGGGTGTCTATCCTCAATTTTCTATTGGCGGATATTCTGATGATCCTCTTGTAATGGCAGACGGGGTTAATAACATAGGTTTTTCTGATAATGATGCAATAATACCCCAAAATAGTTCTATCCTTGCTATTGCAAAAGTTCATCTTTCTTTGTTAGCTTACAATTGTGAGAATAACCCTCTCCGTCCATTTGTGCCTCCAAGTCAAGGCTTTGACATAGTATTTAATAGGAAAGCCTTATTTGATGTTTTAGACGGTTATGGCGAAACCAATTTTGACTATCCATACTATGATTTTGAAACCGTACTAACACACGAGTTGGGGCATGCTTTGGGGTTAGATCATCATCCAAGCGTTTCATCTATTGATGTAATGAATGGGGCTATTCCAAATGCAACCAAACGCCGAAATCTTTCGGCAAAAGATGAAGCAGCGCTTAAGGCTTTATATCCTATAGTCGTAAATGAGGGTGTTAGCACACCAATAAATCCCCCGTGTGAAATCTTTCGTCCTAAGGGAGGAAATGATGCAGGAACACAGAATAGCGGCGGCGGCGGCAATACCGGCAGCGGCGGCAGCATTTGCCATTATATACCCCCTACCACTTTTAGTACTGCTGCCACCCGCGAAATGATTTTGTTTTGGGAGAACAACTTGGGTTACAATTTTAATGTGCTGATGCGGCGGTTTGTACAAAATACTAATGAGCTAAATACTATATTTTATAGCGCCGATGCTCGTTTTTATCCGGCACAAGTTGCCCTACAGCATGCCATAGAAACCAACAGAACACTTATAGAAAGCGCTTTTGCTCTTAACATTCCTGCTGAGGTTAGTACATATAATACAGATGCCATTTGTGAGTTAGTGCAGGAATTGCTGCTTTTGTTTGATACGGTCGATTTTAACAAAGAGGCTTTATTTAGAGAAGAATTGACCAAACTGCAAAAAGGGTTGGATATTTTTGTTGGCAAAAACATACAAACAGGGTTGCTGATGTATGATACCATTGCCAATTTTGACAATAGGCAAGCATATACTTGTTTGCGTAAACGCGCCAATTCAAATTATACCCTCCAAAATGCTACTTTTGAACTAATCCGGATAAGCAACATGTGGGTAATTCATGGTACTTTGCCCGATAAGGCTTCTTTATATTATGAAGTATATGATGTAACCGGCGTTTTGGTAACAAAAACCCCCGCTGTTTATTTTACCGGTTACCAACATTATACAACAATAGAGTATAATGTTTTGCGCAATGGGTTGTATATAATTGTACCCTACATCAACAACTCGCCGCAGCGTGGCTCTTCTATAAAAATAATGCACGTTCAATAAGCATGTTGCCTAATCCGATGTTTTGGGGTATTGAAATAGGTTGGTATGCGCTGTTTCAATATACAAGTGTAGTATTCGTGCTGGTTGTGGGCGCTTGGTTGTATGCTGCAAAATGGACAGAAAAGTGGGACGCAATGGATTCCTGTGTACTATTTTGGATTGCCGGTTTTTTGGCTTTATCGGGCTCCCGAATTATTGGTTACCTGGAACACTATCTTGCATTTGGCAATTATTTACCCATACAAGCGCTTTGGCAGTTGCCGCATCACGGGCATTTTAGTTGGTGTGGCGCTTTACTGTTTCTCATACTCTTTCTGCCTCCGGTTGCTAAAAAGATATTGGGTGCGGTCAATTATTGGAGTTACCTCGATTTTGTAGCCATAAACCTATGCTTGCTGCCGGTAGTAGCCAAACAAGGCTGCCTTTTTGCGGGCGATGGTTGTTATGGCATTCCTACAACGCTGCCATGGGGCATGCACTTTGCTTACGGCGCTGCGCCCTCTCTGCTGCCGGTTCACCCTACACCCATTTATGACGGTATATTTAATGCGCTTTTATTTATTTGCTTATTGCAGGCTAATAGCATTAAAAAATATTCCGGGCAAATAGCAATGGGTTATTTTGGGTTGAGTTCGTGTTACTATATGGTTATGGAATTTTTGCGCATCAACCCCAAAGTATGGACTATCTTTACCCTGCCCCAACTAACCTACTTTGTTGTATTGGCAATAACCTTGTATAGGCACAGGGCAATATATTATTCGCGTAACTGCTAAACAACACACAATAATACACCATTTCGTTTTATGGCGCGCAAGTTTCTATGGGTGTGACCCAAGTTTGATGTAA